>NZ_CAZEQR010000044.1:0-193346 GCF_964513795.1 Tenacibaculum sediminilitoris
AAACCCCACCTCATTTTCTATTTAGATAGTTTTTTTGATGTTACTTTCACCTTTTATTTACATTAATTATTTCATTAATTAATTTATCTCCAGGAAAGTCCATTGCTATAATTCCAGTTTTTTTAATGTCAGTATTATCTTGGATGTATCTTAGAACATAATAGTTTACATATTTAGCAGTAGTATATGGGTAACATCCAGATGAACTTCCACTTGAGTGATTTAAGACTAATTTTGAAGTGTCTGTTTTGTATTTATCTATGAAATTTCTAACCTGTTCAAATTTCCACCATCTATTCCAAATGGCTGATACATAGTATTCGTCTTGTTTAGGAATTGCCCCCCATTTAATACCTGGTAATCCAGAAACGTTTTCTATAATAACAATTTTTTTTCTAATATCTCCAAGTTTAATAGGCACACTACTTTTAGTATAAAAATAATTTATTCCATAGGAGTTCATAACTTCTTTAAAACCAGTTACAAATACATCGTCAGTATTACTATCACTCTCTCTTTTTATTCTTACAAATACAGCTTCACTAGGATGATCATCTAAAAAGCTTTTAATATTATCTAAAACATCTTTTAGTGTTAAATGTTGATATGTTATTCCATGGTAAACATAAAATTTTTTTTCATTTGGATAATAGCTTAATCTAATATCAAAGTACCTTATTCCTGCCTTTAATTGTTCGAGTACGCTTAATGTTTGACAAATTGCTAAATCTCCTCCATAAAGTGCCCCCGAATCATGTGTGCCTGGAATTGATAGAGTAGTTACAGTCTTACTATTACTTAATGATTTCATCCAATCAGCATTTTCGTTACTGGTACTTGTTGAAGAATTGTAATAATCAATTGTTTTATCTTGTGAAAAAGATAAAGAGGTTAAAAGAAAGGTAAAAAGGAAAAAATATATTTTCGCCAATTTTAATAAAGTCATTTTTTTCATTTTGTTTGTGTTTTAAGTTGTTGATATTAAATGTATTAAGATGTTCTGTGTTTGTAGTTTAATGCTATCTCCTTTTTAATACTATTAATTATCATTAATTCTCATGTTATTTATGGTTAATCTTAAAATAGGTTTTATTAAGTTTTTGTTTTTATATAAAAAAGGGCTACTTTTTTTGAGTAGACTTTTAAAATTTTAATTTTTTAGAAAGAGATTATCTTTCCTTTTAGGAAGCTTTTTATGAGTTTTATACAGGTTTGTTTAGTGTGTATACCTCTTTAAGGCTGTAATCTTAGATAAGTGTTTTAATCTTTTTTTTCATAAGAAAAGGTATTTTAAAATTGTACAAAAAAATGAGGTGGGGTTCAAACCCCACCTCATTTTCTATTTAGATAGTTTTTTTGATGTTACTTTCACCTTTTATTTACATTAATTATTTCATTAATTAATTTATCTCCAGGAAAGTCCATTGCTATAATTCCAGTTTTTTTAATGTCAGTATTATCTTGGATGTGTTTTAGAACATAATAATTTACACCTGTTATGCTGTAGGCTTCCCTGTTTTTCATACAGTTTAAAAGTCAATTATTTTGAGCTTATAAAAAAATTATTCTACTTTTTTTATACTAAGGTTAAGCGTATTTACATGTTCTAAAACATTATGAAACGAGTTAGAAGAAACTTTGGTTCCTCGTGACATATTATTGGATAAAGGAATAGAGATAGGTTCAGATAAACCAATTACTTTTAATGTTATATTTTCAAAGGGAGGGGAGAAGCTTAAAGGTAAAATAAAACTTTTATTTTTTTCCACAAATGTTTCTTGTAAACTATAGTAATCGTTATAATCAACGTTTGGAACAAGTCTTTTAATATTATAGTTACTATCAATTTCAAAAATTTGAAGATAAATTGGTGATAAACTTAAATTAATAATTTCCAATTCATAGTTGAAATCAGGGGTTACTGTTGCCTTATTCTGAAGATCCAAAATATTGTTTAGGCTGATTTCTTTTTTTAAAAGTTTAATTTTTAAAAGGCTATCTTTTTTTAAAGAGTTAGGAACTTCTATAAATGCAATAGCTTTATTATAATTTACTATTTGTGTTTTTAAAAAACTAATAATATTAGCATTGTTTTTAATAGGCAAAAACGAAGTTTTATTTGATTTTAAATAATGTAATTGAAGATGATTATTGTTCTTTTTTATAATAAAATCTGCATTAAACCTATCGTTAACAAAATTTAGAGTTGGAATTTTTTTGCCTAAAGTAACTATATTTATAACGCTTTGAGCAGAGCTGTCAATAAATACTTTATTAAGTTTTTTAAATAGATTATCCTTACTTACTCGCACTATCAAATCTTTTGTGTTTAACTCGTTTTTATGAGAGAAAGTAGAAGAAACAAGATTTATTTCATCTAAGTTAACTTTTATTGTTTCTGGTTGGTTTTTAGGGTTTGAGTTAATTATCTCAACATCTGTGTGTTCATTAATCCCATTAAGACTACCAGCTGGAATTAGATATGTGTTTTCTAGTTTTTTTTGGTAGAATGGGTAATGTAAATAACTTTCATGATCAAAGTTTTTGAGAAAGATTGTTTCTTCATTACCAATTAATAAAGGAGTTTGCTTGGGGCTTATTTTCCGAATGGTTTCTCTAATTCTTTCTATTAAAAAACCGTACGAGATGTTAATAGATCCATTTAAGCTTTTTAAAGTTTCTGTAAAGGCATAGGTTAATGCCCCAAATTCATTATATTCATAGGCAAGTTCATTTCCTTTACTAGCACTGATAGTAACATAATTAGATAAGTTACTATTTAATGTGTTGGTAGTGTGTAAAGTTTTTGAGTTACTTGGTTTTGATATTTTAACGTGTGGATACCCACCTCTGCTAATAAGGTTTTCGCCTCTGTTTATGGAGCCTGAAAAGCAAGTGTCAATCAAAAAAAATAAATGCCCATTTTTCCCTAATTTTAAACGAAACTCATGAATCCAAAAACCAACCTCATCGTCGATAAGATGATTTTCTCCTTTATAAGAACTACTTTCATTTAGTAATGTTCCAAAAGGAACAAAAGCTTCATCTAAATAGTCGGCTTCATCGTTGTTAGTATCTTGAACTTGTTGTCCATGACCTGAAAAGTGAAGAAATAGTATATCATCAGGCTTTATCAGGCTTAGAATTTTTTCAAAAGCTTTTAATATTCCAGTTTTGTCTGCATTTTCATTTAATAGGACTGTTATATTGGATTCTTTAAAACCTATGGTTAAAAGCGTTTTTTTTAACAAAATTGCATCATTTTCAGAATGTAGTTTTTGGTACCCTGAATATGTAGGATAATCTCCTACAGCAATTATTAAGGCATGTTTTTCAAAAGAAAAACTATAAAAACAAATAATAAAGCATAAATAGGGGAGGAATTTTTTCATTGTGTTTTTTTAATTAGTTTATTAGCATGTAGCTTTCCCAATTTTCTGGGTTATCAGGGTACTTTACCCTCATTTTTAGTTTAGCCTTTTTATAAGCTTTTCGTATGCTGTTTTTTTCAGTTATCCAATTCTGATAAAATAATTTTATAAACTCATAAGCAAAATTATCTTTTACAGATGTATTTGTAACTATTAGTCTTTTAGCTCCAGAGGCAAAAAAAGCATATTGAAGTCCTGTTAAACCTTCACCAGGTATTTGGTCTCCTTTTCCTGATAAGCAGCTGTTAAGGATAACCAATTCTTTTTCTTTGAATACTGAATTTTTTATTTCAGAGTATTCTAATTTGTTATATTTTTCATCGATATTATTTGTTAGAGATAGAATAATTCCTGAATTTGAAACGGTTGTGCTTTGATTACTTTTTGAAGTTTCACCAATATAACTATGAGCAGCAATATGGATAACATCATTTTTAAGAAGCACATGGTTTTTTAAAAGACTATCAGTTACTTTACCTTCAAAAATTTCAGCTTTAATATTCTTTTTAGAAAGAATTTTTTTAACGGAATAGATTTCTTTTTTGGAAAAAGGAAGGTTAGGTAAGATTTCCGAATCTAGTCTATCACTTTTATCAGATGAATAAAAAATATTACCAATTAAACAAAAGTTTAAATTATTTAATTTTTTCATCTTTATTTCTTTGAATGGGCTATAAATTGAATGTTTTTTGTTTAAATTATATAAGTCAATAACATACTTTGAATTGTTAATTTTAAAAGAATCAAAATTATAGTTGTTAAAGGAACCATCGGTAATATAATTTATGGTTTTCATTTCTTTTAAATAAGGCTCGAGAGGTAACCAAATTTTTAGGTATAAATTATGTCTATCCATATTTTTGTTTATTGAAGTGCCTCTAGTTTCTGTAGTTTCTGTAGTTGACAGTTTTTTGTCTTCTGATAACGTATTAATACTATTGAGGTTTAACAATACTATTTTAACATCATTATTTGTAATTATTAAACAATATGATTGTTGATTGTTGAGAAAGTTCATTTTGTCTATGTATTCGCTGAATATTAATAAGCACTCATCTTTTTTAATTTTTTTCATAATTTCTTTCATACTAATGTATCCCACTCCTTTAAAACTTTTAGTTTGCAGTCTTTCCAATTGTTTTTTAATTTGTAGTAGAGAATCAGTATTTATCTTTTTCTTAACTGAAGATTCTAAAAAGTTATTAATTCTAGAAATTCTCCTGTCCATGTTTTGCTTCTGACTTTTAAGAAGCTTTTGTATTCTTAAATTTGTGTATTTTATATTAAGCTTTAGTTCTATCACTTTTTTAAATATATCATTTTGAAGTTTTTTATGATTAGTTAGCAAGTAATCTATAGCTAACTTCTCTTTTTGAATTAGTGTAATAACTTCTTGCTCAGTTGTAGAATTAAATTTAGTTTCATACTCTTTAATTAAATAGCTTACGTATTTGTCAATTAGAGCGTTAAAGCGTTTTAAGTCATTAATTTGTATATAACATTCAGCTAAATAAAAATTAAAGTAATTTTCAGATTTAACTTTCTCCTCATACAAGAAGTATGTGATTGCTTTATTATAGAGATCTTTATGAAGATATATTAGACCAATTGAGTTATTTATTAGTAAGCTTAATTTTTGATTATTACCGAATGCTAAAAGAGTCATTTTTTCAACTTCTTTAACTATTGACTCGAAATCATCTTGCTGATCAGTATATTGGGCATATATTAAAAATGTTTTTATACACCTATAGTAGTTAGTATAATGAATTTTATTTTTTCGAATTTGATAGAGCTCCTTAATATATTTTTTTATTAAAGCCATATCATTTTGATAGGAGGATGAAAAATTAATCAATGCTTCTATATAATAAGCGGGTCTATTTTTATTGGAAAACTTTTTATTTAGCTTTTCAAAAAGAGTTAAAGCATGTTCTTCTTGAGAACTAAGAATCGACATCAAACGTAATTTAACACAAAGAAATTTCCAATAAATTTCTTTGTTCACTTTTTCTAGCTCTAAAATCTCAACTGTTTTATCAACTGTTTTATAGGCTATTTCGTATTTTTGCTCAATTATTAAGTTTTCAACTAGAGTTAGTATTATTTCGAAATTATAAGGCTCTTTATGTAATATTTTTTTTGCATAAAGGTTAGACTTTTCAGGTAATATACTATAATGGTAACTCTTACACAGGTTTATGTATGACAAGTGTAATATAGAATCATTTAAAAGGTTTAAAGCATATTGTTCAGCTTTTTTGTATAAATTGTTAGCTTTTGTAAAATTAATTTCTTCTAGAGCTTTTTCAGCTTTTTGGTTAACTTCTTCCCAAACCTTTATTTCTTTATTTAGTTGATTTTGTGAAAAAACATCAAAAGGTAAACCTCCCCAAATGATAAAAAGTAAAACTATACCGTAATAATTAGAATATGTTTTCATTTTTAATTGAGTTTAAATAAGTCAAAGGATATTCCAAAAAATGCACCTAAGGCGTAAGTTTTATTTAGGTAAGGAGATAAATCAAAAAAATCAACTTTATCTCCTACTTGTAAACCATTAGATAATTGGTAAACAGGACCAACGGAAACTCCCCCTAGTAAAGTAATATTTTGTTTTTTTCCATAACTTATAGACGGACCAAAAAGAAAGGAAACATCAGAAAAACTACCATTAATAGGTATCGAAATTCCGAAATTTCCGCCTATATGAATGGTATTTGAATTTGAAAACCTAAACCGAATTGTAGTTGCTAGGTTTGGTGTAAATGATTTATTTACGTCGAAATTAATTGTTGAATTATTTCTTGCCACAAAAAAAGACTTTGATTTATCTCCATATGAATTAAAGGTTATAGCAATTCCAGTGTCAATTATAAATTCCTTAGTCTTTATTTTTTTAGAAAAGTTATTAATTTTCGTATTTTCTTTTTCATTATTATTAATGTTGTTATTTTGATTTGGTATTATTTCAATATCTACAATCATGGAGTTATTATTTATAACTGTTGTATAAACATTATTCTCATGTATAGAACTAACCTTAGAAATTAATTGTGAAATGTTTTCTATAATTCTTTCATTTTCTTCAATATCATCAATTGCTAGCTTAAATGTAGAGGTATCATAGTCCATAGAGCTAGAATTGTTTTTTTGTATTCCTATTATTGTATTTTTATGATAACTAAGTATTCGTTTTAAGTCAAATAAAGACAAGGAGAGGTTGTTTCTGTTAATTTTATCAGAAATAAGAAAATGTTTATATTGTTTTATATCTTCAATAAAAGCATTAATTATGTCTTTTTTACTTTTATAAATATTGTTCACATTAGAGTTAAGGTTTATATATGTTTTTTTGTTTAAATCTGAAATGACATTATACTCTTTTATCTCTTTAAGCAGCATATTAGATCGTGCCCCTTTGCTATTCATACCTGTAATATTTTGAGTAAACGTGCTTAGGTTTAGGCTTTTTAAAGGATTTAAAATAGATTTAATATTTTGTACAATGGGCTGTTTACTATTACTATTATTAGAGTTAGACTCTTTAACAGATATATTTGATTGAAAAAATAGAGGGTTAATATTTGAAATTCTTATATCAACCTCTTCTCCTATTGGAATAAAAGGATCTTCTTCTAGTTCAATGTAATTTTTTTGAGTTGAATTATATTTAAGCCAAATAAACCGATTGTTTCTAAAGTCATATTCTAAAGTAAATTTGGCTTGTGAATATATTTTTAAAGACAAAAGCAGAAAAGGAACTAATAAAGTTAGTTTAATATTGTTAATTGTTTTTGTTTTCATATTGCTTTTGCTTTATTACGTTATTCTATATCATTAATAGTAAAAAAAACATATGGAGAAGTACCAGAATCTATTTTTGCTGAAATTTTATAGTTTTCAAAAGTTTTCTCAGAAGACTTAGAACTCTTTTTATTTAAATCATTAAGAGAGAATTCTGAATCACTAATTAAAATATTGTTTGTGTACCAAAAAGACCAAGGAATATATGAACCAAAGCTAAAAGTTAAACTCGAGTCGTTTGAAACATCATAAGAAATTCTATTAAAAACACCTGTTGATTCTCCTTTTTTCTGAACAGCAAAGGCTACACCTACTTTTCCTGAAGGTATTATTGACGGAGGTAGACTATAAAATATGCTATAATACCAACAATCTTTACTTTTAAAATATAAAGTTTTAGATGAATTATTAGAAATTATTATTTTAGCCGAAACCCCTGTACCATAGCCATTTTTTAAAGATTCAAGCCTAGCTTTGGCTTCATCAATATTATTTAAAATATTTTTATTTACACCTATAACCTTATCAGTAATCAACAACGTAGAAAGTACAGGATAATGATCAGAAGCGTCCCAATACTCATTGACTTCTTTGTTGTAATATTTGAATTCTTTTAAAACTTTAGATTCAACAGTTGTAATATTATTAGAGTGAAAAATATAGTCAAGTCGTTGCTTGTATTGACTTTCTTTATTATTATAATAATAATTAGCTAACGTATTATCTAAATTGTTAAAAGTATACCCAAAATCATCAGGTTTCGACATGTGATAAGAATCTTTGTAATTAATTAAAACTTCTTCTTTTAGTGTATTATATTCATCACTATCTCCAATAATATTAAAATCACCAGCTATAATTACAGGAGAAGAAATACCCTTTGTTACATTTTTAATTTGAGTAAACTGTTCTTTTCTTATCCTTTTATATTCTTCTTTATATTTAGAAGATTCATCTGATTGTGCATGGGTGGCTATAACATAAAATTCATATTTATGTTCAAATAAGCATTGTACAACCCAAAAACCTTTATTTGCAAAGTAATCGGTAGATTGAAATAATGAAGAATAAGAATCGAAAGGATAAAATGTAGATTGAGCTAAAGGGATTTTTGAAATAATTAATAAACCATCACCAATTTTAGCTGAATACATATTGCTATACATATTATAAGGAAACTTTTTTTTAGTACTCTCAATAATAAGTTTAGCATAGCTGTTTGTCCATACTTCTGAAAAAATAATTATATCAAATTCAGAGCTATCCATGTTAATTTTCTTACTTATTTCTGTTACACGCAATTCATCGTCTTTCTCTTTAAGAGGTAAATCTAAATGTACATTATACGTCATAACCTTTACCTGATATGAATCATCCTTAATTTTGTTAACTGTATTAGAAAAATGATTGTTAGAGTAAATAATAAGACCTACAAGAAGAATTTTTTTTAATTTATTAAACATATTCATATATTTTAAGATTAGCTGATGTATTCAATTTATTATTAATATTTGTTTTATCTGCGCTTAATTATGTTTTATGGTAATAATATTATGTCTAAGTTGATTTGTATGCATGTAATTATATATAATTTCAATTAAGTATTATTAAATATTATTAAATATGATTAAATGTGATTAGGTATTATTATAATATTGTATCACATCATGTTTAATAGCTTATTATCTTAGTATCTCTTAAAGATTAAATAATTATAAATATTATGAAAAAATTAATTTTATTCTTTTGTTTTTTAAACCTTACAATTATTCAAAGTCAAGTTTTGACAGAACCAGAAGTTTTACACATACAAAAAAGAATTAATGAGGAAGAGCTTAAAGTTTCAGAAATAATTAGCTTGAAAATTAAAATGGCAAACCATTTTTTGGGAAGCGATAACAAAAGGGCAGAAAAACTGGCTATTGAGATATTAGACGAAAGTAGAAAGAGTAATATAAATGATAATTTAGGTGAAGCTTATTATATACTAGGCTTTATTAACGTAACTGGTGGTGATAAAACAAAAGGATTGTTTTACCTTAATGAATCAATAAAAGCATTTAAAAGGGAGTTAGAGGTTAACCCTATGGGGTTTAAGCCTTATGCAACCTTAGGAAGATATTATGCAAAAGAAGGGGAAAACTTAAAGGCTCTCGAAAATTATGTTAAGGCACAAGAGTATTTAAAGCTTGTTGGAGGAGATATAAATCTTATAATGTGGTTGAATTGCGATATAGCTGATATTTATATAATGGTTGGCGAGTATAATTTAGCTCATCAAAAATTATCTGAAGCTATTAGGTTTAGTACTTCATTAACAGCAAAGGCTAGTGCTTATAAATTGATGGCGAGTATATATGAAGAACAAAATGATTTAGAAAAAGCATTGCAGTTGGCTATTAAATCGTTAGAGTTTGCCCAAAAAGGAAATGAAAGGAAAATTAATTTGGGAATTTATAACTTCGGTATTGCAAGAATTTATTTTAAGAAAAAATTATTTAATAAGAGCTCTCATTTTTTTGATAAATCATTGGCATATTGGCAAGAGATAAATTACTTGGATGGTATTTATGACGCACACTTATTTAAAATAAAGATAGATTTAGAATTAGAAGGAGCAAATCCTAAACAAGTAGTTGAATTGGTTCAGTTAAGAGACAATATAGAAGATAAATTAGCGTACTCAAATGTAATTGTCGGATCAATAATACTTCAAGCTATTATTAATAAAAGGTTAGGAGAAATAGAGTTGGCAGAAAAACATTTGATACAAAGCTTGCAAATGATAGATAAAAAAGGTGTAAAGGAGAGCACAAAATTATCTTTATATCAGGAGCTCATTAACCTTTATGAACTAAAAGGTTCAGAAAAGCAAGAGTTCTTTTTAAAAAAATATGATAAACTAAAGGACAGTTTGGCTTTAGTTAGTAAAAAAAACACAACAGGTTTACTTGAAATAGAACTAAACAAAAAAAAGTATTTAGATGAAATTAGTTTTTATCAAGAAAGGGTAGATAGTTTAAAAAATGAGAATTTAAAGAATTATAGATTACTAAAAAAAGTTTTCATAATCTCATTTATTGTTGTAGTAATACTCATTGCTATGATTTATTTTTTTGTTAGAAAAAGGGAAGAGGAATTAAGAGAACTCAATAGAAAGAGAAATGTTATTTCTGATGTGATGAAATTATTTAACAGTACAAAAAAGGAAGGAGAGGAGAGTTTATCTGTTAAAAACATTGATAATAATAGGGTTTATGGAATGTTAATAAATGAAGAAAATCATTTAACAGATTTTATTGAAAGGTTAAATGAAAAAATACCTAACAATAGGTTAAGTGATACAGAGAAAAAAGTTGTATTTTATTTGAGGTTAGGGTATTCATCTAAAGAAATAGCAAATATACTGAGTATCTCTTACTTAACAGTGAATAACTATCGTTATTCAATCAGAAAAAAGTTAGGGCTAAAAAATACCAGTAGTACTGCTTTTAAAAATTATTTTAATAAAATATAATTAATGATTATTTCATATAGTTCTTTTTAATTTTTTTTTGTTACTTTAAGGTAATTGAAAAATCGGGGGATGATTATTAATTCTTTTAAATACCAAGTTGGAATTTGTTTCTTTTTTGTTTTTTTATTTTTTGGAGCAAATTTGAATGGACAAATGCTTTCTGAAGAAAAACTTTTAGAGTTAGAAAATAAGCTAGTTTCAAATGAGATTAAAGATTTAGAGGCATTTGAAATTAGTTTTAAATTGTCAAATCATTATGTAGGAAACAATATAGAACTTTGTAAAAAATATACTAAGAAAGTCCTATCGCTTTCTAGTAAGTATAAGAATAGAGAGATTGAAAGTGAAGCTCTATGTAATTTAGGGTATTGCTTTTTGCAAAAAGGAGATACAATTAAAGGAATGTATTATCTAAATAAGTCAATACTAAACTATGAAGAGTTTCCTAGAGTTCAGTTAAAGAGTTATAAACCATTTGTTATAAAAGCAAATTACTATAGAGATAAAGGAGATGATAAAAAAGCATTCATTAACTATATAAAAGCACAAAATCTTTTAAAGTTATTACCATTTGAAACTAGTAGGGATTTAATTTTGAATATTAATTGTGATATTGCAGATATTTATGTTAAAGTTAATCAACATGATTTAGCTTTAGAAAAATTAAGAGAAACAATTAGGTTTGGAGAGTCATATTCACTAAAGGCAAATGCTTACAATTTAATGGGGAGTATATCTCTAAGAAAAAAGTTGTTTGAAGAGTCTATTAAGTATTATAAATTATCTTTAGAAAATGGAAGAAAAGCAAAGGATTCTAATTACAATTTAGGAGTCTTTAACCTATGTTTAGGTGAAGCATATTTAATGAAAGGAAACTATGAGAAGTCAATCCATTTTTTAAAAAAAGCAAGAGATAAGTTTAAAAAAGTAAATTTCCCCACTATTATTAATGAAAACGAATTTTTAATTATAAAAGCTGAAATTCTTTTAAATAATAATTATGCTTTAGGAAAAAAGATGCTTAGTGAATTAAAACCCTTAGTTTTAAATGACCACTATTCAAGTTGTTTATTAATAGATATTTGTGTCTTAGAGTCAAAAGTTAAACTTTACTATAAAGATTATATTTCTGCTGAAAAAGTTTTGATAGAAGGATTGTCTTTATTAGATAACGATATTTGGCTAGAACATAAAGTGGAATTTTATAAGGAATTATATACTTTTTATAATACAGTAAATAATGTAAAAAAAAGACAATTGTATTTCAAGGAATGTGAAGTGTTGAGAGATAGTTTAATAAATGAGAACAGAAAACTGTCTTATGAGGTGTTAAATATTGAATTTAAAAATAAGAATACGGTTGAAAAAATGGCTTTGCTAAAAGAAAAGGTTGCTTATTATGATAAGTTAATCTTTTTAGCTTTTGTTGTAATAATGACTTTTTTTATTTATTTCATGGCGATGTTTAATAACAAGAGGTTAACTACTAATACTAAAGAATTAATAAGTTTACCGCTATATAATTCAAATAAACTAGAAGAGGAAGAAATACTAGAAGAGGAAGAAATAAATGTTTTTGATAAAAAAGAAGAGAAAGATTTAGAATTTAAATTAGAAGAGTTTACCTTATTATTAAATAAAACATACCCAAACAATTTTCTTTCAGACAAGGAGAGAGAAATTTTATTTTATTTAAGTAAAGGATATTCATCGAAGAAGATAGCAAGTATTTTGAATATTTCTCATTTAACAATAAATAATAACAGATCAGTTATAAGAAATAAAATAGGTTTAAAACATATGAGTACTTTGGGGATGATAGAAGAGTTAAAAAAAATGAGATTTTGATTTATTTATAATATTAACGCTAAATTAATAATTATAAATTTACATACGTAACTACGTTTTTGTTCCGCCCTGAATAAAAGCTACATAATTTTATTAATTATGTATAAAAAACGACAAAGTAATTAGAGGATACAACGAACCCTTTAAATTAAAGATTATAACCAACTTACAATTAGCAAACATCTTTTTTCTGTTCAAAAACATATGTAAAACGAGTTTCCAAATACTGTTTCATATAATTGCTTTACAGAACTTACTTAGCAAAATTCAATACCACTTATTTTTAAAAAATGTTGTTTAGGTAAATGCTCAGGTATTTCGTTTATCAATTCTACACCAATACGTGTTTGCAAAAACAAGCGTATTTATCCTCATAAAGTTTTTAAAGATATTGCTAATACAGATAAATCTACCATGTGTTAAACTCCATAATGTCCTTAATGATAAAGGATAAATATTAATTTTTTGTATAACACAGGCTAGTGAAGATGATAGAAGTCTGTTAAAAAAAGAACGCTTCTTTAGATAAAATAGTTGGAAAACTTTTTGCTGATAAGGGTTATATAGGAAAGGAACTAGTACAAATGCTGTTTATTGATGGCGTGCAACTTATAACTCAAGTTAAAAAGAATATGAAGAATTGTTTAATGATAAAATTCTAGACGTAAAAGCTTTGGTAATTATATAACAAACTTAATTTCCAGATTTATTACATATAGCTTTTTACCTAAAAAAACCTCCCATAAAAAAATCAAACTGTAAGTACTCAGCAAATTGGTCTCTTTTAATAATTGAACCCAGGTTATAAAAATAGAGTTGACAAACGTTTATAGAAAGAAAAACAGATTATTAAATCTTTCAATAGTAGGTTTTGGGGCTAGTTTATAAGATTTGAATACTTATCTCTTTTCTACCAAAGATTTATGTGGGTGATATTGGTAGTAACCTTCTTGAAGGCTTCCCTATTTTTCATAATCTAAAAATAATTGATTTTAAACTGTACGAAAAACAGGAAGCTTTTAAAATCGTTAAATCTATATTTTTTGTAAAGAATGCTTGATTTATTATTAAAAGGATAATAAAAATATTTTTTAGTTTCATTTTTAAAAATTATTGCTTTAATAATTATTACATTTTTATGAGTTTTGGGTATAAATAAGGGTTAGTTTTTATTAAAAAGGGGTAACAACTATTTAAAGATAAAGCCCTTTTTTAGTGACTTGTAGCTTTGTTGAGATACTTAATGAGATGTAATATTATTTTTTATGATATCATTTTTTTGTTTTTGTGTTTGAAGATGTAATAGGTTTATGCATCTAATTTTTTTGGTTAAGAAAAGAAATCGAAAAAGTGTTTTCAATTAACAAAACAAAAGTGTTCAAAAATCATGAATATACTTAACTCAAAACTAATCTTGTTTTTTTGTTTGCTTATTTTTATATCTCTTGAGGTTAAAGGACAAGGGCTGTTTATAAATTATATAACTCAAAGTTCCCCGAACTTATGTGTTCCACCCGATGCCCCCTATGGGGATTATGGGGAGTTAATTTTTGAAATTAATTATAAGAATGATGATGGGGGAGCAAATGGAGGAACTTTTGAGCATACAGTAATATTGCCTATTGGTTTAGAGTGGCCTCTTAATCCCTTAGTATACTGGGAAACATTTAACTTTCCTTATTCTGGGTCTGTAACAAGACTAAATTCGAGAACAATTTCAATAAATGGTCCAGACTTAAGATTTGGTGCGGTTGGAGGTTGGATTCGATTACGTTGTAATGCGGTTACAAATGTACCTGACCCATGTTTGTATTCAACAAATTTTGGTGTTTTACGTAATGTAGGAATACAGTTTGCATTTGGTAGTTCAAAACAATGCTTAAAGGTAAGTGATCAAGGAATTGGGCAATGTAATATCAGACCTTTAATAACTTCATCATCAAGCGTTAAGTATTTTGAAAATTCAACTGAAGTTGTGTTGAAAGTTGAAGGGGTTGACGAAGATTTAGGTGCAGTTTTAACTTCTAGTATAGTTGGAGGGGTAGATGCAGATGTATTTAATATTGATCCTTATACAGGTGAAATAACTTTTAAAACTTCTCCAGACTTTGAGGCTCCTACAGATGATGACTTAAATAATGTTTATCATTTAACTGTATCACTATGTGATCAAGGAGGGTTGTGCGATGTTCAAAATGTTGAGGTAGAAGTATTAAATGTCTTAGAAAAAGATACTGATGGAGATGGAGTTGAGGATTTAATTGATTTGGACGATGATAATGATGGAATATTAGATGTTGTTGAAGGTTCTAATGACTTTGATGAAGATGGGGTTCCTAACTCTCTAGACTTAGATAGTGATAATGATGGGATTTATGACATAGTTGAAGTAGGAACATCATATTTAGATGCAAACAATGATGGTCGAATTGATAATATGGATAATAATACCGTAAATCTAGATGTTGATGAAGATGGGCTAGCAGATTCAGTAGAAACAATAAATGGGAATGATACAGGAACAACTCCTAGGGAAACAATTAGTGGTGTTATGGATTATTTAAGCTCTGATAGTGATAATGATGGTTGTAGTGATGCAAATGAAGCTTATAAAAATGTTAATTCAGATGGAATAGGGAATCAATATTATAACCCAAATGATTTGATAGAACCACTTACTATAACTAATGGAGTAGATAGTGATGGAAGAGTAATTGCTGCATTATATGATACTGGAGATGTAGAAAAAGTAATAGATAGAGATTTTAATTCCTCCATATGTAATCCAGTGTTTCCTGATTTTTATCCTACGCTTTTTACAGGTAAAACACTGGTAATAGGGAGGAGTGCTTCGATTGATTTTTACATTATCGTTGGAGAAGCAAAAGGCAGTGATTCTGATGAGTCAATACCTGTAGAAGTTAGGATTCCTGACAGTGATAGGTTAAAAATGGAGTTTGTTCCAAGTTTAGTGACCATAAATGGAGTAGATATCGATAATTCATTATGGTCATATAAAAAAGAGCTTGGTTTACATAAGTTTACCTATATAGGGAATGGAGGAGTGTTTACAGGTAATACATTTTCAAAGATTGGAATAAAGGCAGTATTTAACTCCCCAGAAAATGCAAAGGGTAAATTACCATTGAAAGTTACTGTTAAATATGATTCAGGGGGGCAAATAAATATAAAAAACGATAATGATGAAGACATCATAGAATATAACAACATTGGTAAATATTAGCATACCACTTTTTTATTAACTAACATATTATTTAGAGTAGAGTAATCTTTTTAACAATAAATCAAAACCTTTCTTATGAAACAAAAAATTACATTTTTAATAATGTTTTTGAGCTGTATTTATTTAGGATATAGCCAGTCTGTAAACTTAACAGACGCATTAATTTTTCCAGCTCCACTACCTTCAGCGCAAGCAAACGGTTCTGGTTCAGCTGAATTTAGACTCCAAGAAACTTCGGGGAGCCCAGTTTCATCACCAGTATTTGGTTCTTTGCCAAATATTACAATTACGGTTGATTTGGGTGATTATATTGATTTACCAAACGGAGTAGCTTCTTTAAGTGATATTACCATAGCAGACTCCTTTGATGGAACTGATATGAGTAGTTTATTCACAATAAGTTATGATGGAGTAAGTAGAATTTTAAAGTTTGAGCAGACGAATAATGATATTCCTGCTGATGCAAACATAAAATTTACTTTCCCCATTAAAGTAATTCAAAACTCAAGTGAATCAGAGGTAAGTAATGGATTCAATGCGAATATTGCAGCATTAGGTTCTGATACTAATGCTGAAGGAAATGCAGCATTCTTTACCTGGACAACAAATACAACTACAGCAGTTAATGATATTAACAATACTTATGAAGGAGTTGCTGTAAGTGGTAATGTTTCTACAAATGACTTCGATTTAGAGGGAGATACGCAAACAGTAAGTATTTCTCCTGTAACTAATGTTAGCAATGGTATACTAACTTTAAATGCAGATGGTAGCTATACATACACACCGAATATTGGATTTACAGGTGAAGATAGTTTTACTTATCAGGTTTGTGATGATGTTAGTCCAGCAGCTTGTGATGAAGGAACAGTATTCATTGAGGTATTACCAAATGGTTCTGTAGCAAATGAAGCTCCAATAGCTAATGCTGATACCGTTTTAACTGAAGAAGGAACAACAGTAACTGGAAATGTAGCAAGCAATGACTTTGATCCAGATGGAGATCCATTAACGGTGAATACGACTCCAGTAACAGATGTTACTAATGGTACGCTAACATTAAATCCTGACGGTACATTTACCTATGTTCCAAATGCAGGATTCACAGGAACTGATACCTTTACTTATGAGGTTTGTGATGACGCAAGTCCAATTCCATTATGTGATACAGCTACCGTAGAAATTAATGTGAATCCAGATACTGGAAACATAACAGTAGCCAATGACGATGCATTTACCACAACGCCAGATTTAACATTAACAGGAGGTAATGTATTAGCAAACGATTTTGATCCAGAAGGAGATACACAAACAGTTAATACGACTCCAGTAAGCAGCGTAAGTAATGGTACATTAACATTAAACGCTGATGGTACATTTACCTATGTTCCAAATGCAGGGTTCACAGGAACTGATAGTTTTACGTATCAAGTATGTGACAACGGTACACCTCAAGCATGTGATGAGGCAACTGTAACTCTTACTGTTGGAGGTGTTGCAAATACTACTATTGCTGAAAATGATATTAATAACACTTACATAGATACAGCAGTTGGTGGAAATGTGTTAACGAATGATTATGATTTAGAGGGAGATACTCAAAGCATAAATACAACACCAGTAAGTAACGTAAGTAATGGTACATTAACGTTAAATGCTGATGGTAGTTACTTATATACTCCAAATGCTGGATTTACAGGTGAAGATAGTTTTACATACCAAGTTTGTGATGATGGAAATCCACAAGCATGTGATGAAGCTCAGGTATTTATTGAAGTAATTCCAGAAGGAACTGCTGCAAATGAAAATCCAATTGCAAATGCTGATACTGTAACTACTGAAGAAGGAACAACAGTGACAGGAAATGTAGCAAGCAATGACTTTGATCCAGATGGAGATCGATTAACCGTGAATACGACTCCAGTAACAGGTGTTACCAATGGTACGTTAACATTAAACCCTGACGGTACATTTACCTATGTTCCAAATGCAGGATTTACAGGAACAGATAGCTTTACATATGAAGTTTGTGACGACGCAAGTCCAACTCCATTATGTGATACTGCTACCGTTGAAATCCATGTAAATGAAGATACTGGAAACATAACAGTAGCCAATGACGATGCATTTACCACAACGCCAGGTTTAACATTAACAGGAGGAAATGTTTTAGCGAATGATTTTGATCCAGAAGGAGATACACAAACAGTTAATACGACTCCAGTAAGTAATGTTAGCAATGGTACATTAACGTTAAATGCTGATGGTACATTTACCTATGTTCCAAATGCAGGATTCACAGGAACTGATAGTTTTACGTATCAAGTATGTGATAGCGGTACACCTCAAGCATGTGATGAAGCAACAGCTGTGGTAACAGTAGGAGGTTTAGTTAATACTACAATTGCTGTTAACGATATTAGTAATACCTATGAAGATATAGCAGTAAACGGAAATGTATTAACAAACGATTATGATTTAGAGGGAGATGCTCAAAGCGTAAATACAACACCAGTAATCAACGTTAGTAATGGTACGTTAATATTAAATGCCGATGGTAGTTATACATATACACCGAATGCAGGATTTACAGGTGAAGATAGTTTTACTTATCAGGTTTGTGATGATGCTAGTCCAGCAGCATGTGATGAAGGAATTGTATTCATTGAGGTATTACCAAATGGTTCTGTAGCAAATGAAGCCCCAATTGCAAATGCTGATACTGTAACTACTGAAGAAGGAACAACAGTGACAGGAAATGTAGCAAGCAATGACTTTGATCCAGATGGAGATCCATTAACCGTGAATACGACTCCAGTAACAGGTGTTACTAATGGTACGTTAACATTAAACCCTGACGGTACATTTACTTATGTTCCAAATGCAGGATTCACAGGAACAGATAGCTTTACATATGAAGTTTGTGACGACGCAAGTCCAACTCCATTATGTGATACTGCTACCGTTGAAATCCATGTAAATGAAGATACTGGAAACATAACAGTAGCCAATGACGATGCATTTACCACAACGCCAGGTTTAACATTAACAGGAGGAAATGTTTTAGCGAATGATTTTGATCCAGAAGGAGATACACAAACAGTTAATACGACTCCAGTAAGTAATGTTAGCAATGGTACATTAACGTTAAATGCTGATGGTACATTTACCTATGTTCCAAATGCAGGGTTCACAGGAACTGATAGTTTTACGTATCAAGTATGTGATAGCGGTACACCTCAAGCATGTGATGAGGCAACTGTAGTATTAACAGTTGGAGGATTAGCGAATACGACGGTAGCTGTTAATGATATTAACAATACCTATGAAGATATAGCAGTAAACGGAAATGTATTAACGAATGATTATGATTTAGAGGGAGATGCTCAAAGCGTAAATACAACACCAGTAATCAACGTTAGTAATGGTACATTAACATTAAACGCTGATGGTAGTTATTCATATATTCCAAAAATAGGGTTTGTAGGTCAAGATAGTTTCACTTACCAAGTTTGTGATGATGGAAACCCACAAGCATGTGATGAAGGACAAGTATTTATTGAGGTATTAGATTCTGGTACAGCTGCTAACGAAGCACCAATTGCAAATGCTGATACAGCAATTACTGAAGAAGGAACAACCTTAACTGGAAATGTAGCAAGCAATGACTTCGATCCAGATGGAGATCCATTAACCGTGAATACGACTCCAGTAACAGGTGTTACTAATGGTACATTAACATTAAATGCTGACGGTACATTTACCTATGTTCCAAATGCAGGATTCACAGGAACTGATAGCTTCACATACCAAGTATGTGATAATGCAACACCAACACCAGCTTGTGATACAGCATTAGTAGAGATCATGGTAGTTGGAGATAATGGAAACACTACAGTTGCAAATGATGACGCATATACAACTAGAATAGATGTAACAATAACAGGAGGAAATGTTTTAGCGAATGATTTTGATCCAGAAGGAGATACACAAACAGTTAATACGACTCCAGTAAGTAATGTTAGCAATGGTACATTAACGTTAAATGCTGATGGTACATTTACCTATGTTCCAAATGCAGGGTTCACAGGAACTGATAGTTTTACGTATCAAGTATGTGATAGCGGTACACCTCAAGTATGTGACGAAGGTACAGTTGTAATTACAGTTGGAGGATTAGTGAATTCAACAATCGCTGTTAATGACATAGGAAATACAAACGAAGGAACTACGTTAGCAGGAAATGTTTTAACAAATGATTACGATATAGAAGGAGACACTCAAACGGTTAATACGACTCCAGTGAGTGGTGTAAGCAATGGTATCTTAACCTTAAATGATGATGGTAGCTATACTTATACACCAAATGCAGGATTCACAGGAGAAGATAGTTTTACTTATCAAGTTTGTGATGATGGAACGCCTCAAGCATGTGATACAGCTACAGTATTTATAGAAGTATTACCAGATGCAACTTCATCGAACAATGCTCCAATTGCTAACCCTGATACTGTAATAACAGAAGAAGGAACAACAGTGACAGGAAATGTAGCAAGCAATGACTTTGATCCAGATGGAGATCCATTAACAGTTAATACAACACCAGTAAGTGATGTAAGTAATGGTACTTTAACATTAAATGCTGACGGTACATTTAGCTATGTTCCAGACGCTGGATTTACAGGAACTGATAGCTTTACATATGAAGTTTGTGACGACGCAAGTCCAACTCCATTATGTGATACTGCTACCGTTGAAATTCATGTTAATGAAGATTCAGGAAACATTACAGTAGCCAATGATGATGCATTTGATACAATAGCAGATACAGCTAATAATAATATAACTGGTAATGTATTGGCAAATGATTTTGATCCAGAAGGAGATACTCAAACAGTAAATACAACACCAGTAAGTAATGTAAGTAATGGTAGTTTAACATTGAATGCTGATGGTACATTTAGCTATCAGCCGAATGTAGGATTCACAGGTCAAGACAGCTTCACTTACCAAGTTTGTGATAATGGAATACCTCAAGCATGTGATACTGCTACAGTAATTCTTTTAGTGAAGAAATTCATGGCCCCAGATTATACAGTTTCTGTAATTACTAGAGAAACTAATGTTGTAGGTGCTGAAGGAAATATTGACTTTGTAGTGTTTGTAGGTGAAGGAAATGGATTCGACGCAAATGGTTTAGATACCGTAGAATTCAGAATTTCAGATAGTGATAATTTCGAATTCACTTTTGATAATACATTAACAACATTGAATGGTCAAACAGTTTTCAATTCAGATTGGACTTATCAGCTAGATAGAGGACTTCATAAGTTTACCTATGTAGGAAATAGTGGAATATTTAAAGGGAACACTTTCTCAAGAGTAGGAATTAAGGCGAAGTTTATTTCACCTGCTAATTCAAGAGGAGAGAGACCATTAAAAGCTACCATTAGAGGTGACTCTGGAGGACAGGTATTTAGAGGAAACGATAATGATTCTGATACTATAAGTTATAGTAATAATCAATAGATTCCCCAAGAAACGCTGGTGCTAGTTTAAAGCTAGCGCTGGCGTTATTAAAAGATTGAGAGGACAAAAAATCACTCTTTTAATAACGGAGTTTTATTTAAGTAAGGAGACAAAAAAAATAAATACAATGAATATGAGGGAGATAGTTAAGTTATGTACTTTTCTATTATTGATGTGTTCTCAGATTGGTTTTTCTCAATCTATTAGTTTGCAGGATGGTTTTATTAACCCTGCACCATTGGGAACCGTTGAGAATTCAGGAGAAGGAGTAGCAAGTTTTAAAATACAGGAAACCTCGGGAACAGATATCGATTCATTTGTCTTTGGAGGTCAGCCTAATGTTACAGTAACTATTGACTTAGGAGATTATATCGCTTTAAAAAATGCTGATATAACGCTAATTACTGGAACGTCAAATGATGTAGATGTGTTATCATTATTTACTATAACATATTCAACAAGTCAGAATATTCTTGAATTTGTTCAAAAAGAAAATATCCCAGCAGATCTTTACGAAGAAATCAGTTTCCCTATTGTGGTTACTCAAAACTCTTCACAAGGTAATAGCTTTAATGGTTTTAATGCAAATGTTACAGCACTAGGTACAACTACCAATGCATCTGGAAACACAAGTTTCTTTACATATACATCAGGAGCAGCACTAGAAGTTATTAAATCAGTAGTTAGTTTACCATCTGAATTTTCTGTTGGTACTGTAATTAATTATGAAATTGAAGTTACCAATTCAGGAAATGAACAAATTACTAATATTGAAATAACCGACTCAGGAGCTACAATTATATCAGGTAATCCTATAGCTAATTTAGCAGTTGGAGAATCTGCTATAGTAACTGCAAGCTATACATTGACACAAGCAGATATTGATAATGGTAGTTATAGTAATACAGCAACCGTTACAGGAGATAGCCCTAATGGAACAGATGACGTAATATCGACTTCAGATGCTGGAACAGATTCGAATGGAAATGAAATCATAGATCCATTAACTGTTGATGGCCCAGATGCTGATACTGACCCAACAAACGATTCAACAGATATAGATTTGTCAAGTGGACAAAGTCCAAGTATGGTGTTAATTAAAAGTGTTACTTCTAATGGTCCATACACGGTGGGTTCTACACTAACTTATGAGTTAATCGTTACTAATACAGGTACAATTACCTTAACTAATATTGAAGTAATTGATTCAGGAGCAACAATTACATCAGGAAACCCTATTGCTAGTCTAGCAGTAGGAGAATCAGCTACAGTGATGGCGAGTTATACGTTAACTCAGTCAGATATTGATGGTGAGAGTTATAGTAACTCTGCTACGGCAACTGGAGATAGTACCACAGGAACAAATGATGTAACAATAATGTCAGATGCAGGAACCGATGAAAATGGAAATGAAATCATAGATCCATTAACTGTTGATGGTCCAGATATTGGAACAGATCCAACAGATGATCCAACAGTTTTAATTTTAAACCCTTGTTTATATGTATTTAATGAATTTAGTCCGAATGGAGATGGTGTTAACGAATTCTTCAAGATAAATTGTATTGAAAATTACCCTAATAATAATGTTGAAATATTTAATAGATGGGGTAATACAGTATATAAAGTTGAAGGCTATAATAACAACAATGTTTCTTTCAAAGGAATATCAGAAGGCAGAGTAAATATAAATAAGAAATTACCTGTTGGAACATATTTTTATGTTATTGATTTAGGAAATGATACTGACTTAATAAAAGGCTGGTTATACTTAAATAGATAATAGTATTAAAAAAGGAAGTATTGTCAAATCTAATAAGTGATATGAAAATAATATTAAGAATATGTTTACTCCTTAGTATGTGTAGTTTTTTTGAATTAAAAGCCCAGCAAGACCCACAATACACACAATATATGTTTAATACTATGAGTGTTAATCCAGCATATGCTGGATCAAAAGGTCATACAGTTATAACAGCACTAGGAAGAACTCAATGGGTTGGGTTTAAAGGTGCACCTGATACGCAAAATTTAAGTTTTGATACACCGTTAGGGTTTTCTGGACTAGGACTTGGATTAAATTTAGTTAACGATAAAATTGGTCCATCACATGAAGTTTATTTTGATGGAAATTTGTCTTATACTATTGAAACAGGAACAGAAAATTATTTAGCTTTTGGACTTAAGTTAGGAGGGAGATTACTAAATATAGATTGGAGTAAAGGAACCAGAGTAGATGATGAATCATTATTTGCAAATAATATAAACGGTAAGTTTCTACCTTCTGTGGGAGCAGGAGTATATTATCACACTCCTAAGTGGTATGTAGGTCTTTCTGTACCAAACTTTATCAGAACAGAGCATTACGATGGTGATCTAGAGTCTATTAAAACGACTGCAGTTGAAAGAATGCACTTTTTCCTTATAGCTGGATATGTTTTTGATATTACCGAAAGCATACGATTTAAACCAGCTACTTTGATTAAAGTAGTTTCGGGCGCACCTCTTTCTTTAGACATTTCGGCAAATGTTTTGTTTAATAATAAGTTTCGTGCAGGATTGGCTTGGAGATGGGGCGATTCAATGAGTGCACTTTTAGGGTTTCAGGTGAGTGATTCTTTACTAATTGGCTATGCTTATGACTTAACCACGTCTAATTATAATGTTACCAATACAGGAACTCACGAAATAATGCTGAGGTATGAGGTTTTTGAAAAACTTAAATATAGATCGCCTAGATTTTTCTAATAAATTTACTTATGAGGAAATGTAGTATAATAGCTTGTTTATCAGTGTTTTTAGCTTTTTTTTGTTCGTTGTCATACTCGCAAAATATAAAATTAGCTGATAGATATTTTGAAGAATTTTCTTACGCCAAATCGGCGGAGTTTTATAAAGCATTATATTTTAGTGGAAAAGAGGATTCTAAATACATTTTAGAAAGATTAGTGGACTCGTATTATAATAATGGAAATACAGAGGATGCCGAAATTTGGTTTGAAAGGCTTATTGATGATTACAATGTTTCTGATGATTATTTGTTTAAGTATATTCAAATTTTGAGAAGTAACAAAAAGTATAAAAAATCTGACTCTATATTATTATTATCAGAATCTTTAAAAAGAAAGTTAAATAGCAATGATAAAAGAACTGATTATATGTTAGAGGTACTAAAGGATGAAAGGAAGAAAGTAAATATCAATAATTTATATATTAATTCTGAATTCTCTGATTATGGAGGTTATATCATTAACGGTAAAGTGTATTATTCTTCATCTGCTCTAGTTAGAGGAAAACAACAACAAATATATAATCGGAATAATCAACCCTTTTTAAATATTTACAAGGCAAAAATGAGCATTGAACCTTTAAAATGGAATGAAAAAGATTCTATATTGGTATTGCATGATGCAAAAATACTTGAACCTCCTGTTACTACAAAGTTTCATGAAGGTAAACCAATCTTTTCTAATGATGGTAAAACAATGTATTTTACAAGAAATAATTTTAATGGTAAACGAATAGGTAAAGACATAAATAGGGTTGTAAACCTTAAAATTTATAGAGCAAAACTTGTTAATGGTATTTGGTCAAAGATAACAGAACTTCCTTTTAATAGTGATGACTATTCTGTAGGGCATCCAGCATTAAGTTTAGACGAAAAGACATTGTATTTCTCTTCAGACATGCCTGGAGGGTTTGGTTTGACTGATATTTATAAAGTTAAAATCTATGCGGATGATAATTTTGGTATTCCTCAAAATTTAGGAGAAACAATCAATACTTCTGGAAGAGAAACTTTTCCCTTTGTAGGTAATAACTCATTGTATTTTTCTTCTGATGGTCATTTAGGGTTTGGTTTACTTGATATTTATGAGGTAAAGATGAACTCGGAAGGAGATTTTATTGATATAAAAAATTTAGGACCACCTTTTAATAGTAATAAAGATGATTTTGCTTTTTACATTAACTCAGAATGTAAATTTGGATTTTTTTCGTCTAATAGATTAAAAGGAAAAGGGGATGATGATATTTATAGTTTTTATTTTCAAGAAAACGAATGTCTGAATAATATTTTAGGAAATATCAAAAATAAAAGAAATGGTCTTTTCCTTTCAAGAGTGAATGTAAAGTTGATTAATGAAAAAGGTAAAGTAGTAAAAGAAACTAAATCTGATTCTTTAGGAGAATTTAGTTTTTATAAGGTAGATTGTGATAAGAACTACTTTTTAAAAGCAAGTAGAGAAAACTTTGAATCAATAAAAAAAGATGTGAAATTTAATAAAAATGAGATTATTGATTTTCATATAGATTTAGAATTAAACCCGTTAATAGTTAATAATGAGATAGTGTTAAATCCAATTTATTTTGATTATAATAGTTATGAGATTCAATCAGAAACAGAATATGAACTTGAAAAAGTTGTTCAAGTAATGCAAGATAATCCAAAAATGATAATAAAAATAGAGTCTCATACAGATAGCAGAGGAGATGATGTATTTAATAAGGTTTTATCCAATAAAAGAGCTAAATCTACCAGAGATTATCTCATTTCTAGGGGGATTAATAAGAAAAGAATTGCTAGTGCTATTGGATATGGAGAAGAAAGATTATTAAATCATTGTAATAATGAAAATTTAAAAAAATGTAGTGAAAAAGAGCATTCATTAAATAGACGTTCTAATTTTTACATACTTAGAAGATAAAGAATGATTTGTATTGAAGAACTTAATAATAATTTAAATACTTTTTAATTTTTCTAGAGGTTAACTTTTTATGGGGTAAAGTTTTTCGCTAGAAATTAGCAAAAGAAATGAATGTTTCTTTTGCTTTTTTTATTGATCTATGTTTAGTCTAAAATATAATTAACTTTGTGTAATATGAACCCTGAGTCTTTAAATAAAAATATGATATTAATATGAACACTTACAAAACTTCGTTTAGACTTTTTCTACCCAAAGATTTATGTGGGTTATATTTGTTGTAATCTTCTCTAAAAATTTCAGACTGTGATCTTACCTCTTTGAAGTTTCTGAATAAATAGGCGTAAAAGAATCTCTTTCTTAAAGGTTTTATTAAACTGTTCTACATATCACATTTTGTGATGGTTTTTCTAGTTAGGCATAGTTTATTTCAATACTCTCAACAGTACAGAACTCAACAAGTATCTTAAATAGAAATTTTGACCATTATCAACACGTACTTTTAGTGGTTTACCATAAACTTCAATGGTTTGTTTTAAGTGACTAACCACTCGAGTCGAAGGCATTGAAAAACCTAAACATATTTCTTTTTTAAAAAGAAATATAAAGCAATAAAAATTAAAGGTGGAACAATCTATAAGATAGAGTTTAACTCAATAAACATAGCTTTGTTTTTAGCTGAAATAATAATACCCACATTAGTGGGCATTATTAAGGGGATGTTAAACCAACTATTATTTTTAATCTATCATCCCGTTAAAAAAGATACTGTGTAATAAATATACAAAATTAATTTATAAAAAAAGAATCTGAGTTAAAAAAAAGAACCCACTCAAAAAAATGAGTGGGAAAATTGCTATGAAAAAGAACTTAAGACGTCTCTTAAGTGATACAAATATACTTATATTTTAAATAAAAAAAGCATAAAAAAGCATAAAATAAGTAAGGTTTAACCATAAAAAACAAATCTTTTTGATTTGTAGTACTAATAATAAAGTACAGATTGGTATGATTGAAGTGAAGTGTTAATGAAAGAGAAAAAAGCGTGAAAACCCGCTTAGTATTTTAAAAGGGCTGAGGTTGACATTGAGGTTCTGCACAACCAAACCAAATTCGAGAACAGGTATTGTTAGGTAATAAACATTGCGCTTTACCACCATTAATAGATTGTTGTTCCTTTTTGCTTAAACTAATTCCTAAGTTTGAAATATTTTTTACCATAATAAAAATTTTAAGTTTCTCAAACTTAGATTATTTAAAGTAAACTATTTAAAAATTAACCATAATGTATGTAAGGTTTTACATTATTTTTAGGAAGTTTTATTATTCTTAAAAGAAAGATTTTTCATCTCTTATAATTTTTAGAAAATGAAAACCATAGATTTCAAAACCTTCATTGTAATAAAACTTATGAGATTTCCTGTTGGCAGTGTAAGTGTTTAGTTCAACAGCTTCAAATCCTTTAGATTTTGTATAATCATACACCCATTTAAAAAGTTGTTTGCCAATATTATTACCTCTATAATTTTCATCAACAATTACATGGTCAGGTTCTACACTCTTACCAATATAGTGTCTAGTACTGTACCAAAGTCCACAAATACCTATTAGTTTATCATCATCAAAAGCACCTATGCATTCATAGTTAGGGTATGCTGCCATTTCTAAAACTCTAGCTTTTAAAATATCTTTTGGTGTTGTAGTATTGGCTTTATGTAAAAGAGGAAAAATTATAAGAATATCTTCTTTACTAATCAGGTTAAAATTTATATTCATTCTGTATTTTTGAGTTAGAGAAATTTCAGATGATAAAAATAAAAAATATATCAGCTCAAGAAACCTATGATATTCGATTAGCTGTTTTACGAAATAACATTAATTTACCTTATAAGTTTAAGGAAGATGAACATGATAATACTTTTCATTTAGGAGCCTTTTACAATAATAAATTGGTAGGTATAGCATCTTTTATTCAGAATAAAACAGAAGCTATTAAAGGAGAGCAATACCAGTTAAGAGGAATGGCTACTTTACCAGAGGTTAGAGGAATGGGAGCTGGAAGGTTATTGTTAGAAGAAGCGAAAAACATTTTAAAAACTAAAAATATAGATATTTTATGGTGTAATGCTAGAAAAGAAGCTACTGGGTTTTATGAAAGTTTAGGCTTTATAATTATAGGAGAGGAGTTTGAAGTTCAAAAAGTGGGACCTCATTATAAAATGTATTATATTGTAAACTAGTAGTTTGTTTGTCGACCACTATCTAAAATTAAAACGCCATATAATGAAAACTTCATCATTATTACTTATTTTATATGTATTCTTATCACTTAGTGTCTTTTCACAGCAAAAAGAAGTAAAAATTATTTCTGAAAAATTAACCGAAAATATATATGTTTTAAAAGGACAAGGAGGAAATATTGGACTTTTTGTAGGAGAAGATGGTGTATTTATGATTGATGATCAATTTGCCTCTTTGAGTGAAAAAATACGAGAAACAATTAAAACAATTACAAACAAACCCATAACTTATTTATTTAATACGCATTGGCACGGTGATCATACAGGAGGAAATGCGAACTTTCAAAAAGAAGGAGCAGTAATAGTGTCTCATAAAAATGTGCATAAACGGATGAGTACAGAACAGTTTATTAGAGGAAAGAAAAAGCCTGCATCACCAAAAGAAGCATTGCCAATTATTACATTTTCAGAAGACATACAGTTTTATGTTAATGATGAACCCATTATGATTACCCATATTCATAATGCACATACCGATGGTGATGCATTAGTATATTTTGGAAATAGTAATGTGTTGCATGTTGGAGATGCCTATTTTCAAGGAAAATTTCCATACATAGATATAGAATCTGGGGGCTCTATTGATGGGTATATTGAGGGAATTCAAAAAATGATGATGATAGCTGATGACAATACTCAAATAATTCCAGGGCATGGAAGTGTATCATCAAAAAAAGAATTGAAAGTATATATAAAGATGCTTGAAAACTTAAAAAACACTATTGCATCAGAAATAAAAAAAGGAGTAAGTTTAGAAGATGTTAAAAATAACCTTACAATAACAGAAAACTATAAAAGTTATAATGGCTGGATAACAGAAGAAAAAGTAAAAGAAGCGATATATAAAAGTTTGAAAATGAAGTAAAAATAAAAACCCAAATCGAAAGATTTGGGTTTTGTAGCGAGGAGCAGATTTGAACTGCCGACCTCAGGGTTATGAATCCTGCGCTCTAACCAACTGAGCTACCTCGCCTGATTGCGGGTGCAAATATAATTACTTTTTGGTTTAAGGCAACAAACATTTAAATTTTTTTTTAAAAAATAATTATCTATATTGGCACTTAAACAAAAAAATAGATGAGCAAAGTTAAATTTGAATTAGAGTTTCCTATTCATGCATCTCCAAGCATGTTATATCAATATTTTGCAACACCAGCAGGTTTAGAAGAATGGTTTGCAGATAGAGTAAATTCACGAGGAAAGCTTATTACTTTTATGTGGGATGACTCTGAAGAAGAAGCAAAGATAATTACCAAAAAAGCAGACGAACGTATTAAGTTTAAATGGACTGAAAGTGAAGGTGATGATAGTTATTTTGAATTTAAAATACAGGTAGATCCATTAACAAAAGATGTTGCTGTAATTGTTACAGATTTTGCCGATGATGAAGATGATGCGGAAGAAGCAAAAATGCTTTGGCAAAACCAAATAGAAGAATTAAAGCATACAATAGGAGCTTAACACATAAAGAGAAAAGAACCAAAAGAAACACTCGACAATTTTGTCGAGTTTTTTTGTGGCTAATATTTACCTAAATTGTAAGTTTGCAATTAAAATTTTTAAGAAATGGTAAACTTTAATGGAACTTTAATTTCTGATAACGAAGTACAAATTTCAACAAAGAATAGAGCCTTTAAGTACGGTGATGCTATTTTTGAAACAATTAAAGTGTTAAATGGTAAAGTTGTTTTTGTTGAAGATCACTATTTTAGGTTGATGGCATCAATGCGAATGCTTCGTATGAAAATACCCATGAAGTTTACGTTAGAGTTTTTTCAAGAAGAAATACTAAAAGCACTAAAAGAACTACCAGAATCTTCTACTTATAGAGTACGTTTAACTGTTTATAGAAAAGATGGAGGTTTATATGAGCCGCTTACAAATGAGATAGATTATATTATAGAAGGAACTCCATTAGTACACACAGAAAAAGAAGTGTACAGGATGGATGTTTTTAAAGATTTTTATAATTATTCAGGATTGCTTTCAACAATAAAAACAACAAACAGAATATTGAATACATTAGCTGCTGTTTTTGCCAAAGAAAATGATTTAGATAATTGCATTTTACTAAATGAACGTAAAGGTGTTGTTGAAACTATTAATGGTAATATTTTTATTGTAAAAGGAAGCACAATAAAAACTCCAGCTTTAACTGAGGGGTGTATTAAAGGAATCATAAGAAAAAAAGTAATTGAGATTATAGAAAAACACCCAGAGTATATTATAGAAGAAACAACTATTTCTCCTTTTGAAATCCAAAAAGCAGACGAAGTTTTTATAACGAACGCTATTGTTGGAATTCAACCAGTTACTAATTATCGTAAAAAAGAATTTTCAAAAGATATAACTAATAAAATAAAAAGTAGTTTAAAACTAGCGACAGTAACTAGTTAAACCTAGTTCATTTGAATGTCGCCAGGAGCATTTGCCCAAATTTTATACTTACCACCTCTTTGTAATAGTTTTTCTTTCCAAAAACTTCGATCATCTGTGGTTAAAATATTTTCGTAGTCATTTTCAGCAATAAACCAAGAGTTTATCAAAAGTTCTTCTTGTAGTTGGCTTGCTCCCCAGCCAGAATACCCTAAAAAGAAACGGATATCAGAAGCTTTTAATTGCTTATTGTTTAGTAACTCTTTTAAGAGATCAAAATTACCTCCCCAATAAATACCATTTGCTACTTCGATACTATTAGGAAGTAAATGTGGGACTTTATGTATAAAATACAAATTATCTTGCTCTACAGGGCCACCTTGATATACTTTAAAATCACAATCTATTTCAGGAATTAAATCATTAAGTACATGATTTAAAGGCCTGTTTAAAATAAAGCCTACTGAACTTTTTTCGTTATGCTCAGTAAGTAAAATGATGGCTCTTTTAAAAGAACTATCATTTAAAATTGCTGGTTCAGCAATTAATAACCTACCTTTTTCCAGTTTAAGTTCAACCATGTTTTTTTAGTTTATAAACACTAAAGTAAGTAAAAAATTAATAAAACTTTAACAAAAATGTTAAAACACCAGTAAAAACAGGAAAAAAAATATAGTTTTACATTTTCTCTAAAACGTTAATAACTTCATTTTTTTTCCGTACCGAAATAGGAATTGTTGTTTTGTCTTTTAAAACCAAGTAGCCTCCGTCTGATTTTATAAACTCTTTAATGAATTGAATATTAATTAGATGGCTTTGATGTACTCGTAAAAAATCATATTCTTTTAACATGTCGGCAAAGTGCTTTAAAGTCTTTCCAACCAATATTTTTTGTCCGTCATTCATGAAAAACTCAGTGTAATTATTATCTGATTGGCAACGGACAATATCATCTAAATTTACAACCATTATCTTGTTAGAAGTATTTAATGATATTTTTTTAGGACGTTGATTCGGTTTTGTAATGGACTGTTGTAGTACGGTTAGTTGTTCTTTATCTGGTTTTATTTGATCTTTGGCTTTGTTAATAGCATTTGTTAAATCTTCATTTGAATATGGCTTTAGCACATAATCAATAGCAGCAAACTTAAAAGCTTTAATAGCATATTCGTCACTTGCCGTTACAAAAATAATTTTAGAAGATATGTTTGGGTGAATCTCTAAAACATCAAAACCAGTGCCGTCTCCTAGCATAATATCTAAAAATAAAATATCTGGTTGCTGTTTTCGTAAAACCTTTGATGCCTCAACTACACTTTTAGCAGTGCCAATAATCTCAATTTCTGGATGAAACTGTGTAAGGTCGTTTTGTAACATCTCTAAAGCTGTTACCATATCGTCTACTAAAATTGCAGAAAGTTTTTTCATTTTTTAAAAATCAGTTTTTAATGGGATTTTAAAGGAGACTTTTGTTCCTGGTATTTTTCTTTTATTATATAATTCACTAATAGAAAAAGTACTTTTTTTTGATAAGTTTTGAATTCGCTCTTGTGTTACTTTTAAAGCTACTGACTTATGTGAGCTTACTTTTTTAAATTTTTTAGATTGTTGAATTCCAACACCATTATCTACTATTTCACAATGTAAAAGGTTGTTTTTTGAAGAGAAATTAATTTCTATTTTTCCATTTTCTACGGAAGGAATTCCATGTTTTATACTGTTCTCAACAAAAGGTTGTATAAGCATAGGTGGAATTAAAATCTCTTCAGTATCAATAGTTAGATTTGTAGTTATTGAATATTCAAAGGTATTTGAATTCATTTGCTGCTCTAGTTCAATATAATTTTTTAGTGTAGTAATTTCTTCAGCTAAACTAATTTCTTCTTGTCTAGAATTATGTAAAATACCACGCAAAAGTGTTGAAAACTTACTAATTGTGGCATTTAATTCTGCTGACTTCCCTGAGTTACCTAGTGCTTTAATTCCATTTAAAACATTAAAAATAAAATGAGGATTCATTTGTAACTGTAAGGCTTTTTGCTCTAACGATATTAAATGATTTTCTAACTCTAGCTTAGCTACTTTAACTTTATTTTTGTTTTGAATTCTACGAATATACAACCAAATAATGAGTGTTAAAATCAAACAGATTAATCCAATACTAGACCAAATGAACCAATCTTTTCTATAAATAGGTGTATCAATAAAAAAACGAAAATTAATAGGTTCACTTTCTATTTTTCCTACTCTTGATTGGGTTGAGAATGTATAATTACCAGGAGATAAATATGCCAAATCAATAGTGCTTTTAGTACTCCAAGGGCTTGTTTTATTGTTGAGTTTATACCGATATTCTAAGGTGTTAGAATTGTTAATGTTAATTGTTTTGTAATAAAACGAAATATGGTTTTTATCAGCAGGTAATTGTAACGTTTTATTGTAGTTGTTTATATTAATACTGTCTAGCGGAGTAAAAACAACCTCAATTTTTTCAAAAGAAATAGTTGGTTTTTTTTGTACAGATTTATCACTTTTAATAAAATAAACTCCTTTGTCTTTTGTTGAAATCCAAGTGTTTTTCTCGTTGTCTTGGAAAACATTAGTAATTTTATTGGTGGATAGCGTGTTGTATTTATTTATGTTTTTAACAAAATTAAAATTAGAATCGAGTACTTCAATGCCTTCATCTTCTGAAACAATCCAAAACTGAGTGTTAATTTTAGTAATGTCTATAATTTTGTGTATGGAAGTAGTAAGTGTTTTTATTTCATCAGTCGTAATTAACTTAATACCATTGTTATAAGTAGTTGCGATGATGGTTTTTTTATGTATGAGAAGAGAGGTGTAATTAGCTATATCAATCCTTTTTAAAATTGTAGGATTTAGAAGTTTATCAATTTTCCATAAAGCTTTGTTTGTAGCTACCCAGTAAAAATTACCATCAAACAATATGTCATTTACACGGTTTAAATCAATTTGAAAATTGGTACGAAGGGGAGAAAGGTAGTCTTCACGAACACGAACTATTCCTTTATTAGTACCTAAAAAAGTATAATTTTTAGTTGTTACTATACAGTTAATATTATCTCCTTCAAAATTGGTAAAACCTTGATGGTTTTTAATGCTAAAACCTTTGTTAGTACCTATAAAAATAGAGTTTCCTTTTGTAGTAACAACATTGGTGTTATTTGAAATTAATCCATCTTTTACAGTAAAGGTCGTAAATTTATTCCCGTCAAATCTAATTAATCCGTTGGTAGAAGATAGCCATACATAACCAGTACTATCTTGAGTAGTATTGTTTATGTGTAAACTCGGTAATCCGCTATTCTTAGTATAGCTTTTTAATGCTTGGTTTTGAGCAGAGATACTGGTTACTCCATAACAAAAGTAGTATAGTAATAAAAAAACAAAGTTTTGTATCGAGTGTTTTAGAGTTCTCGATACAAAACTGGTTTGTAAAATACATATATGGTTTAGAAAATTCATTATAACAAACATACTTTAATTAAACGTCACTATGAAGAGTAGGAGATTCCTAAGTTCGTAATGACGTTTACTCAACAATTATTAGTTACTTCATAGCGTATAAACGTTTGTTGTTAGTATCTGGTTTTACATGTTCTAACTCTCCATAAGGTTTAGTTAAAGGTTTTAAAACACATAAGGCTGAAGCTTTTCCTTTTATAATTAACTGACTGTTTTTTACAACATACGTCCATCTAAATTTCTCTACAGGAATAGTTGTTTTTTCAACCTCCTTCATTAATCCTTCTTCACTAGCAATAAAATCCATGATTTCTTCTTGCATTACAAAATGCGGGATTTCATTGTCGGAGTTGTGGTAATCCAATTCTAGATTTATAGGAATAGTGTATTGAATTGTATAAGGTTCTCCAACATAACGTTCTTTTTCATTATTTAATGCATCGTACCAAGATATCTCTTTTTCTTCTGGATATTTTTTAGCAATTTCTTTTGATAAATCTACTTTTCCAGGTGAGTTTGCTGTTGGATAAAACACATAGTATGGTTGTGCTAAATAGTGATTAGAAAACGCTCCTCCAAATATATTATAGTATGGTGAAGTAACTACCTGTGGAACTTTATTTTCAGTTATAAAAGCACTTTTTAAGGTATTTACTAGGTTTGTGTTTGTTGCTAACTGATTAGTATGAAAAATTATTCTTGTATCACTTTCAATAGCTTTGCTTTTTACTGAGGGAAGCTTTCCTTTGGTAATTGTTTCTTGTAAAGTTTGAGCAGTTACTTTGTTACCGTTAACTACGGTTTCTAAATTCATTGCTCGAAAAGGGTTGTTGTTATTTACAATATGAATCTCTCCGTAAGGATTTTCAGTAGCATTTTTATTCATCCAAGAAATAATTTCTTCTATTGAATATTTACCATTGATTATTTGGTAGTTTTTTTCTTTAAAATATACTCTAGCACTGTCGTAAAAATGACTATTCCCTTTGTCGTTTCCTGTAATAAACACCACAGGCTTTCTGTATTCTACAACTGGCTTATCAATAGTTTCCTTTGTGGTAGCAATGTTTCCCAGTTCTTGGCTTTTGTTATCACTTTTTGTATTGTTACAATTAAAAAATACTCCGATTAGTAGTAGTAATCCCATTACTGTACCTACTTTTAAAATGTTTTGTTTCATAGTTTTTTGGTTTTAAGGTTAATATAGTTACTGTTATTGTTGTAAAATGATGGTCACATCCTTTCCTAAACTCATACTAGATGATAGTTTATTTAAAATGTTAGGAAGGTTTCGGTCGTTAATCCACTGACCGTTTTCTTGTTTTTCAACAGAAGCGATGAATCCGCTTGTGTTTATTTGTAATTTTAAGCTTGTGTATTTTTCCAAATACATTTTTAATACTGATGAATAATTGTTGTTAGACCACATAATTGTTGTTTTTATATGATCAAAATTACCACAGATGTACAGGTAAATATGGAGTTAATTAGAATTCGTAGTAGATAAATTAGAATTCGTTATAAATTATAAAAAGACCCCTTAATTTTTGTGAATAAGGAGTTATTAATAGAAAATTGAACATTTAAAAACTCAACTTCTCTTTTAAATATTTAGAAGTATATGATTTTTTGTTTTTAGCTAAATCTTCTGGGGTACCTGCAAAAATTAAGTTTCCACCTTTTTTACCACCCTCCAAACCAAGGTCAATAATATAATCAGCACATTTAATAAGCTCTATATTATGTTCAATAACAACAATAGAATGTCCTCTTTCAATGAGCGCATTAAAAGAAGCTAATAACTTTTTAATGTCATGAAAATGCAATCCGGTAGTAGGTTCATCAAAAATAAACAAAGCTTTGTCTTTGGTGTTTCCTTTTACTAAAAAGGAAGCTAGTTTTATACGCTGTGCTTCACCACCAGAAAGGGTAGAAGACGATTGTCCTAATTGTACATAACCTAATCCAACGTCTTGCAAAGGTTTTAACTTTCTGGCTATTTTGGTTTGTTTATGTTCTGTAAAAAAAGCAACAGCATCATCAATTGTAGAATTTAAAATATCATCAATAGATTTTCCTTCAAAAGTTACTTCTAGTACTTCTTTTTTAAAGCGTTTACCACCACAGGTTTCACACTCTAAATGCACATCTGCCATAAACTGCATTTCAATCGTAACTTCTCCTTCACCTTTACAAACCTCGCAACGTCCACCATCAACATTAAAAGAAAAATGTTTGGGTTGATAGTTTCTTATTTTAGATAATTTTTGGCTAGCTAATAATTTACGAATATCATCATATGCTTTGATGTAAGTTACAGGGTTAGATCGAGAAGAACGACCAATAGGGTTTTGATCGATAAACTCCACATGTTTTAACAAGTCAAAGCTTCCAGTAACATTTGTATGTTGCCCTAGTTTTTCACCATATCCAACTAGTTTTTTTTGCATAGCAGGGTATAAAATTTTTTTAACTAGGGTGCTTTTACCACTACCAGATACTCCAGTAATAACGGTGAGATTATTAAGAGGGAAAGAAACATCAATATTTTTTAAATTGTTTTCACGGGCTCCAATAATATCGATAGAGTTTTTTGAAGTTCTCCGACTTGTAGGAACTTCAATTTTTAATGTTGAAGATAGGTATTTAGCTGTTAATGATTTAGAGTTTAAAATATCTTCAAAAGTTCCTTCTGCAACTACATTTCCACCGTAAGTTCCTGCTTCAGGGCCAATATCAATAATATAATCGGCCTCTTTCATGATATCTTCATCATGTTCTACCACAATTACAGTATTACCTAAATCACGTAGATTTTTTAACACACCAATCAAGCGCTCAGTATCTTTTGGATGCAAACCAATACTAGGTTCATCTAAAATATACATAGAACCTACTAACGAACTACCTAATGAAGTGGCTAAATTAATTCGTTGACTTTCTCCTCCTGATAGCGTATTAGATGTTCTATTTAAAGTTAGATAGTTTAAACCGACATCTGTTAAAAACTGTAAGCGATTATTAATTTCGGTAAGTAAACGTTTACCAATTTTTTCTTCATATTTGTTTAATTGAATGTTGTTGAAAAATACTGCCAATTCATCCAAAGGTAAGGTTACTAATTCATCAATAGTTTTACCATATACTTGAACATAGTTGGCTTCTTTACGCAAACGCTTTCCGTTACATTCGGTACATTTTGTTTTTCCGCGATAGCGAGACAACATTACACGGTTTTGAATTTTGTAACTTTTTTCTTCAAGTTTTTTGAATAAATGATTAATTCCTTTGAATTTTTTAGTTCCATTCCAAACTAAGTTCTTTTGTTCATCAGAAAGTTCGAACCATGGTTTATGAATAGAAATTCCGAATTCTTCTGCATTTAAAATTAAATCATTTTTATATTTTTTGTAACTGTCTGTTTTAAAAGGGAAAATAGCATTTTCGTAGATAGAAAGTCCTGTATTAGGGATTACCAAATCTTCATCAATACCAATAACATTTCCATAGCCTTCACAAGTAGGGCAAGCTCCGTAAGGGTTATTAAAGCTGAATAAATGTGTGTTTGGTTCTAAGAATGAAATTCCGTCTAACTCAAATTTGTTACTGAACTCACTAGTGCTATTATCTGATATGTTTTCAATAAAGCAAATTCCTTTTCCTTCAAAAAAAGCTGTTTGTAGGGCATCTCCTAAACGATTGTAAAAATCTTCTTCATCTTTTACAATAATTCTGTCTACAACTAATTGCAATTCATCTCCTTTGAAATCTTTTATAGGGAATTCATCAATTCTATATACAGTATCTTGATATTTTAAACGAGCATATCCTTGTTGTGTTAGTACTTGTAACACAGTTTTTATATCCCTGTCTTTATTAATATGTATAGGAGCGAGTAATAATAACTTAGTACGTTCTTCAAAAGTTTTTACATGCCTAATAACATCAGAAACGGTATGTTTTTTTACTTCATTACCTGAAATAGGAGAGAAGGTTTTACCAATACGAGCAAATAGTAATTTGATATAATCGTAAACTTCAGTAGAAGTACCCACGGTTGAGCGTGGATTGGTAGAGTTTACTTTTTGCTCAATAGCAATGGCGGGCGCAATTCCTTTGATATAATCTACTTTAGGTTTGTGTAGTTTTCCTAAAAATTGACGTGCATACGAACTTAAACTTTCAACATACCTACGTTGCCCTTCGGCGTACAAAGTGTCAAAAGCTAAAGAAGACTTTCCTGAACCAGAAAGCCCAGTAATTACCACTAATTTACTGCGAGGAATAACTACATCAATGTTTTTTAAATTGTGTAGTTTGGCTCCTTTTATTATAATATTTTCTTTAGGATTAACAGTTGAAATATCAGTCTTCATATGCTCGAAAAAATAAGCTATAAAAATACGATTTTATAGTTAAGCAAAGAAACAAGAGAAGGTAGTTTATTTAATAATCGAACTCAGATTAAAAGTATTTTTAAAGGTTATTTTATCAGCATGCTTAACCTTTGTTATATTTTCTATTGGTAAATCAATACCTAGAGGATATATAATAACTTTGTTTTAAGCTTTTTAGAGCCATAGTTTTAAAGTTTTTATAAAGCGAATTATAAATTAAGAATACTTTTAGCTAAACAGAATCATTAAAATAAAGAGATGTTATAAATTAATATCTTATATTAAAACAATAAATTAGATAAAAAAATTAAATATTATTTGTATTTCTATATAAAAAGCATAATATTTGTAACTTGTTATTAATCAATATTTAAAGCCTATAGTACAATAATTACTTTTATAACTTAATATCCCCTTAACAAGAAAATAGCTAGTAAGTTGTTTTCAAAAAAGTAATTATTATGAGAAACATAGTAGATGACAGTGTATTAGTAAAAAACTACATTAAAGGCAATGAATATGCTTTAGAATTATTGATTAAACGTCACCAACAGAGGCTGTATAGTTTTATTTACAGCAAAGTACAAAACCGAGACACTACAGAAGATATATTTCAAGATACCTTTATAAAGGTAATAAGGACGCTAAAAAAAGGAAATTATAATGAAGAAGGTAAGTTTTTACCTTGGGTTATGCGAATTGCGCATAATTTAATTATAGATTATTTTAGAAAAAATAATCGTATACCTACATTTAATAACTCTGAAGAGTTTGATATCTTTTCAGTTATAAGTGATGCGACGTTAAATGCAGAAAGTAAAATAATAAAAGAACAAATTTTAAACGATGTTAAAGAGTTAGTTGAAGAACTACCTAAAGAACAAAAAGAAGTTTTGAAGATGCGTATTTATAACGATATGAGTTTTAATGAAATATCTGAAAATACAGGAGTAAGTATTAATACAGCACTTGGTAGAATGCGTTACGCTTTAATTAACTTGAGAAAAATAATTGAGAAAAATAAAATTATTTTAGTAGGTTAAACAATATTTGAAAAAAAGCATCGTTAAATCATTGATTGTAAGTAATAATTAAGGGATTATATATGATGCAAATTTACTCGAAAAAGTCTCCTGACTCTAAAATGGAACCAGAACAAGAAACAATTCAATATTTGATTAATTTTTCTAAATCGCTAACAGTAGTTAAAACCAAATCAAACTATCTCATTGAATTGAATTTGAATTAAGAGTGGAAAAAGCTTCAACATTGTTGAAGCTTTTTTTATAATTTAGTCCGTCCTGAAATAAGTTGACACAAAATCGACTTATTTATAAATGACTCAGAAAATAAAAGAAAAAAACAGACTCAACGAGATTATAACTTAGGCTTTAAATTAGCCGTTGTTTCTCAGGTAGAAAAAAGGAAGTTTAAACCATAAACAAGCACAAAAGGCTTATGGTATCCAAGGAAGAAGTACCGTTTTGGTTTGGTTACGAAAACATGGTAACTTAGGCTGGAATGACGCTTTAACCCATTCTATACCAAAATCTAAAGAAACACCCGTTAGAGTGAGAGCTTAAAGATAAGAAACTCAAGAATCAAATTCTCTACACGATAATCGATATCTCAGACAAGTAATATGGCACTTCTCAATCAGAAAAGAGTTTTCACCCAAACCATCACGTGCATCTAACAAAAGCAAAGAGTAAAGTTTAGCTTGTTGTCGATTGTTTGAGGTTACTAAACAAGCTATATGTCAATCTGAACATAGGATTATTACCTAAGAAGAGAATCAATGCTTATAAAACCCAAGAAGAATTACACTAGAACAGCACATTCTACACATTAGCTAAGAAACACCCTAATTTATAAAAAGAGTTGAAACCAACAAGGTCTGAACAACACTTAACTTATGTGAAAACATATCAAAAGACACATTTGAGTCATAATTATAAAACATCTAATTTTGTACATAACAAAAAACCTTTGAAGCTTAGCCTCAAAGGTTTAAATATTTGTTTATAAAACAGTCAACCTATTTTAGGACGACTCAGATGTTTTATCGTTTTCTAGTATAGGTATTCTAAAGCTATTTTATCATAATTGCTTAATTCTCCTTGTACCCAACCAGGAAAGCATGAATTCATAATAGACGCAGGATCATTACTAGCACCTGCTGTACCAGGAATGTAAACAGCACCAATAGAGCCAGCAGTTTCACCACTTTGGCGGCAAGATTGTCTTGTGTCCCAATCTGTATGTCTTAGCCCCATTGCATGTCCAATTTCATGTGTTATTAATCCTTCAACTATTTGGTCATCACTAGAGTTATTAGCACCTTCATTAATTCTTACCCAATGTCCAGGTAATCCATTACTTCTAGGAAATTCCGCTCTACCTCTAATACCATCTGCAGGAACATCAGAAGGGTTTGTTTTGTATACTACAATATCACTATCGTTAAATTGAGTTCCAAAAACTAAGTTCATGTTAATTGTTGAGTTTAACGAATTGTAATTGTCAACAGCATATCTTAAACTTCTTTGAGCTGTTGTGCTAAGTGCATTATAACCACCAGTATATCCAACAACTCTAATACTAGAAGGAGAGCTTACTAGGTTGTAAGTTCTATATTGTTTACCAGCTTTATTAGAATCTTGATTACCTGTTTTCATTAGTTCTTCATGAGAAATGGTAACATCACTTTCAACTTCGTAGATATTTTCAACTACTCCATTTAGGTTTTTGAATGAAACTGCCTTAACATAATCTGTGTTAAGATTGATTTCCTTCATTTTTTGAATTACTTCTTGAGGAATTTCTTTTGAGTTTTGAATTTCATTTAAATTCTCTTGCTCGTTGTTGCTACAAGAGCTTAATACTGTTAAAGCCAAAGTAAACATGGCAGGTTTTAAAAATAATTTTTTCATTGTGAAAGGGTTTTTATTAAAAATTTATTAAAAGCCCAAATATAAAAAAAAAGTTATAAAAGATTAAATATTAAGAAGTTATTTTAAAATAGATTTTCTTCCAACTATTTTAGTGATAATGTCATTTTCTAACCTCCAGCCACGAGCAGGAGAATACTCACGCCCATAATAAATAATTTGCAAGTGTAATTTATTCCATAATTCTTTTGGAAATAAACGCTTTGCATCTTTTTCAGTTTGGGTAACATTCTTTCCGTTTGATAAGTTCCAACGATACATTAATCTATGAATATGTGTATCTACAGGAAAGGCAGGAATGTTAAAAGCTTGCGACATTACCACACTGGCAGTTTTGTGGCCTACTGCAGGTAACTCCTCAAGGGCCTCCATGTCAATAGGAACCTTTCCATTATGTTTTTCAATTAAGATTTTTGACAAACCATGTATTCCTTTTGATTTCATTGGAGATAAACCAACAGGTTTAATAATTTCTCTTATTTCATCAACTGTAAGCTTCACCATATCATAGGGATTGTCGGCTTTTTCAAATAACAAAGGAGTAATTGTATTTACTCGGGCATCAGTGCTTTGAGCAGACATTAATACTGCAATTAACAATGTGTACGGATCTTTATGATCTAAAGGGATTGGAGTTTCAGGATATAACTCTTCTAAAGTATCGATTACAAATTGAACTTTTTCTGCTTTAGTCATCGCTTTATATTGTTTAATAAAATCAAAGGTACAAAGAAGCTTTGTATGTTTTATAGATAATCAAAATCAACTTTGTAACTTTGACATTATAACTTTGAAACAAAATAATATGACAACACTAAAAATAGGAGATAAGGCGCCAAATTTTGAATCAGTAGACGAGAAAGGAAATACTGTAAAGCTTTCTGATTATGAAGGTAAAAAACTAGTATTATTTTTTTACCCTAAAGCAAGTACCCCTGGTTGTACTGCGGAAGCATGTGATTTACGTGATAATTACAAAACTTTTTTAGCAAAAGGCTATGATGTTTTAGGGGTAAGTGCAGACTCAGCTAAACGTCAGCAAAACTTTATTAATAAAAATAAATTACCTTTTCCATTATTAGCTGATGAAAGTAAAGATGTAATTAATGCTTTTGGTGTTTGGGGGCCAAAAAAATTTATGGGAAAAGAGTATGATGGAATTCACCGTACTACTTTTGTAATTGACGAAAAAGGGGTGATTGAAGATGTGATTACTAAAGTAAAAACAAAAGAACACACAAATCAAATATTAAAGTAATAATAGCATTAGAATATATTTATTAAAAAGAAAAAGTCGAGTAAGTACTCGATTTTTTCTTTTTATAATTTTATCACTTTTAGTGAAGCGTTCTTAATTCCTTTTGTAATTCTTTACTTGTTTTTGTACTACCATCGTGACTCCACCCTGGTGGCATAAACACATACTTTAAGCGTGTTACCAATGATAAATCTTTCTTTCGTTTGAAAAAGTCTTTATAAACTTCTTTCCATTCATGAAAAATGATGTTAATTGGTTCTTTATCTTCTAAAGGTTTTGTTAAACCATAACGTAATTTTTCATACTTAGTTTCATCTTCTTCTGCTTGAAAAGTTCCAAAAATACGATCCCAAATAATTAATACCGTACCCATGTTTTTATCTAAATACTTAGTGTTAGAAGCATGGTGAACTCTATGGTGTGATGGGGTAACAAAAATATATCCCCACCATCCTAATTTACTTTTAATAAAGTTGGTATGATATAAAGTTCCGTAGTTTTGATTCATAGCATATGCAAACATAATATGTAGAGGCATAATACCTAGAAAAGCTAGCGGTAAGAAGAATATATATCTAAAAAGGGGTTGCAAAACTGGAGATCTGAAACCTGTTGAAATATTGTAGTATTCTGAGTTATGATGCGTTACATGTATAGCCCAGAAAAATCTAGAATGGTGATCTATATAATGGTGTATGTAGTATAGAAAGTCTTGACCAATAAAAGCTAGTAACCAGTATGTCCATGATATGTTACCTTCCCAGTCAATAACTCTATACTGGTAGCAAAAGCCCATTATAGCAAATGAAGTAACTTTCATTAGTAGATCTAATCCCAAATTAGCAAGCGCAAAATAAATGTTAGTTGCCGTATCTTTAAATTCATAATTTCTCGCTCTAGCATGATAGCTAAAGTATATTTCGATTAAAATTATCGAAATGAAAAAAGGAGCGCTCCAATAGTATAAGGTGTCTTGATTAAATATGTTGCTCATACTATTTTTTTAGTTGCGAAAATATTTAATTCTACTCAGACTAACTGTTAAAACTTATAACTTGAGCTCGATTATTAAAAGAGATAAATTTGCAGAGTATTTACAGTTTGATATTTTATAGAAGTTTTTTTAGGTAAAAAGCTATATGCAATAAGTATGGAGATTAAGTTTGTTATAAAATTACCAAAGTTTCTATGTCTATAATGTTCTATTTGACAACTATTTTTGAGTTCATCGTTTACCCATTTCAATTACTAATTGTTTTCTAAGTAGTATTTTATTAGATATTGTAATTAAACAATTCTTTATATTGTTTTTAATTTGAGTTATAAGTTGCACGCCATTAATAAACAACATTTATGCTAGTTCCTCTCCTATATAACCTTTATCAGTAAAAATTTTCCAACTATTTTATTTAAAAAGCGTTCTTTTTTTAATGGATTTCTATTGTCTTCACTAGCCTGTGTACAAAAATTTAATATTTCTCCTTTTTCATTAATGATAATATGAAGTTTAAAACTAAGAAACTAACTCATGGTGAGTTTACCTGTATTAGCAATGTTTTTAAAAACTTTATAAGTATAAATACGCTTGTTTTTGCAAACACGTATTGGTGTAGAATTGATAAACGAAATACCTTAGCATTTACCTAAACAACAGGTTTTAAAAATAAAGTAAGTGGTATTAAGTTTTGCTGAGTAAGTTCTGTAAAGCGATTATATGAAACAGTATTTGGAAACTCGCTTTACATATATTTTTGAACAGAAAAAAGATAAAAGTGTTTAAAGGTTTTAAAACCACTAAGCTGAAAAAATAATCATAATGGTCATCACTTCACTTTTAGATATTATTGGTGAACGCTTAGATTTGTTGCTAAGTAATGATTTTCAACAATTTAATCATATTCTTTACAAAATTCGTCAACTAAACAAAATGCTTTTGTAACTCTAGAGTATATTATCATAAATAAATTTTTAACTTAATAAACTGAAATTCAATATTTATCTTATTAAAAATCTAACTAAATATTAATTAAACTCAGGTTTATAGTCTTTCTTCTATCCATTTCTTAAAACTATAAAAGTTTTGTGGTGCTACACCATGTCCTACAGGATATTCAAAATATACGTTAGTTAACTTAAAGTTATTGAGTAAAATTGGGGCTTTTCTAGCCCAATCTACAGGAAGAACTTGATCTACAGTTCCGTGAGAGATGTAATAATCTGTGACAATAGAATTATCTATTTCAGCAGGGAATAATTCTTCATTAATATAACCACTTAATGCTACTACGTGTTTTACCTTGTTTGGGTATTTAAAACTTAACGCATAACTTAAAATAGCTCCTTGACTAAATCCTAATATAAATGTTTTATCAGGGTTTGTATTGTATTTTACTTTAATTTCATCTATAAAAGAAGCAATTTTATCAACCGATTCAGCTGCTTGTGTTAAATCAGAAAACTTACCGTTAACGGAATCAAAATTTATAGCATACCAAGCATAACCACCATAGCCCATATCGTGAGGAGCTCTAGCACTTACAATTAATAAATCGTCTGGTAATTCTTCAGCAAATGAAAATAAATCTTGTTCGTTGCTACCATATCCGTGTAATAAAATTAATAAAGGAGGGGTAGGATTTGAGGTTTTAGGTTCCCTCACAATATAATGTAAACACATGTATTAAATTCCTTTAAATAGGTTTTGAAATTGATCTCCAACAACAGGCACAGTCTTTTTTTCTCCCTTTAAAACAGCTAAAAAACTAATTAGCCAAAGTACAAAAATCAGTACTCCAACAACCCAGCCAATAGTACTTCCTAAATATTTATAAACTAACCAAATATTTGCCATGTACAATATATTTAATCCAAGCATTTGTTTAATATAAAAACTGGCAAAAGAATTTTTTTTATTCATGTTTAAAACAAAAGCAATAATAAGTCCTATAACTGTAAAGTGACTAATTATAGCTGCGGTTTTACCTTCGTTTACTGTTTGACTTTCCATAATTTTATGAGTTTAAAATGAGTTGATTATTATTATAAATACCATATACTTTTCCTTCTAGCTTTTTCCCTATAAAGATACTGTTTTTAGAAGTAGAAAGAATGTTTTGTTCAGAGAAGGTATAAATTCCTTCAGGATTAAAAATAGATAAACTCGCTTTTTCATCTTCTTTTATGGAAGCTAATTCAATATCGAAACGTTTCCTTGGGTTACAAGACAAACAGTTTATAATAGTTTCTAAATCTAATACGGTATTTAAAGCTCCAAAAGCACTTTCTAAACCAATAGTTCCGTCTTTTGCAGTAGAAAACTCCACTTTTTTATGTTCAATATCAATAGGATTATGATCTGAAGTAATCATATCAATTACGCCTTCTTTTAATCCTTGTATTAAGGCTTTTTTATCCTCTTCTGTACGTAGGGGAGGGTTTACTTTTTTATTAGCTTCAAAACCGTGTAACTCATCATCTGTCAATACTAAATTATGTACAGCAACACTACACGTTACATTTAACCCTTTTTCTTTAGCTTCTTTAATAAGTTGAACAGACTTTGCAGTTGAGATAGCAGGAATGTGTAATTTTCCTCCTGTATATTCTAACAAAAACAAATCGCGAGAAATTTGAATTTCTTCTGCAAGAGCAGGAATTCCTTTTAATCCTAAAAGCGTACTGTTTTTTCCTTCGTTAGCAACACCTTCACCTGCAATTAAATTGTTTTTAGGAAAGCTTAGTACCAATCCGTCAAAATTTTGAGCATATAGCAATGCTATTTTCAATAAATTATCATTGCTAACAGGTTTGTTATAATCACCAAAAGCAATAGCTCCAGATTGTTGCATGTCGTACATTTCAGACATTTCAACTCCTTTACTTTGTTGGGTTAAAGCTCCAATAGGATAAATACTAGTTGCAGCTCCGCTTACTTTATTAATTAAAAACTCTATGGCTGATTTATTATCAACAATAGGATTTGTGTTTGGATTGATAGCTACATGAGTAAATCCACTTTTAGCCGCTACTTGCACACCATGCTGTAATGTTTCGCGTTCTTCATAACCTGGTTCACCAAAAGAAACACTAGTATCGAACCAACCAGGAGATACATGAAGCTTATCAAGCTCTACAATAGTATAACTTTTTTCACTAGCAATGTTGTTGTCAATTTTGGTAATAATACCATTAGTAATTAAAATATCTTTAGTTTGTTGGTGGTAAGGACTAGAAGCATCTATTATTGTTGCCGATTTAAGCAGCGTTGTCATGGTTTAAAGAATTTTAAAATCAAAATTTCTAAAAGCAAAGATACAATAGCTAAGCTCAAAAACCATTTCCAAAGCCATTGAATTTTATTTTCATTATTAATATTTTCTAAGGTGTTTTTAACCGAAGTAGATATTGTTATGTTGTTGGTTTCTGAAAGAGCTAAAAATTCTAAGTAACTTTCACTTTTGTCATAATTAAAAGCAATATTTTTAAGTACACTATTTTGTTGCTGTACTTCATAAAACCCAGCTACCAAAGGTTGGTCTTTAGTTGTAATACGGGTTTTGTTTTGTAAAGTTTGTTGTAAAGGAATAAAAGATTCTTTATAATTAACAATACTTAAAACTTCATCTTTGCCTAGTTGCTTATCAATATCAATAGTATTTTGTTTATCTATTGTATAATACAATTTAGATAGTTGTAAGCTCTGCTTACCTATATTGTAAAAAACGGGAACAATTAAAGGAGAATTCGTAAAGTTACTATTGTCTTTTTTTAAAGGAGCAGCTATCCAATACAAAGAAGCATTAGGTAAATTAATTTGTTTAATAAAACCTTGTTTGTTTTCAAAAGAAACAATACTAGTAGCATTGTTAAATGTAGCATTAAAGGAAGTTTTTACAAAAGGATATTGAAAGTTAGCAACTTTCTTTTCAAAAACATTTTTTAAAAGAGGATGATTATAATTAATTGTAGTAATTTTTAAACTGTCCTTTTTTTGTGAAAGTAACTTTCCCACATTTAGTTTATTGAAAAAGATGTTATAGGAAGAAAGTGTTAATTCTTTACTCGGAATTACAACAAGGTTTCCACCTTTTTGAGTATAACTTTTTAAGCTGTTAAGAAGTGTTTCAGGAATATTTTCTAACTCATTTAATACAATAAGGTGTTGCTTATCTATCGAATTATAATTCGTGCTTTGTAGCGAAGAAGAAGTAAAATTAAACTCCCCTTTCGTGTAAATTCGTTGCAAAAAATCATTTGATTTTCCAATGGCTAACACATTAATTTTTTCGTTAGCATTTATGGTAAAATAAAATGAATTATCAAAACCGTATGTGTCGTTAAAATTAACATCAATTTTACCTAAAAACACAGGGGTTTTTACAACAGAAAAAGTGACCTCTGTAGTCTTATTCTCTTCAATATTAAAGGTTTGTTTATTCAATAACTTGTTATTGTTGTAAATAGCAATAGGAATATCGTTTTTAGCCTTTCCTTGATTTTTAACGATAATATGTATGTTAAAATTAGAACTACCATTATCATTTACAAAAACACTATCAATAGAAATATTGCTCTTTTGTTCAGGAATTAGTTTTACAAAAGAAGTGTTTTCGGGAGCATTGTCAATTGCTTCTTTTTTGATGTTTTGAAAATCAGAAATTATAATATTTTTGGTCGAAGAGTTTATAGACTTGTGCTCATTGGTTATTTTTAAAAAAACATCAGCAAGACTTCTTTTTTTAGCAGTACTGGTAGTCTTTAATAAGATCTCTTTTAGTTCAGAAGCTGTTTTATTAACGTAAAAGTGATTATTTGTTAGTAATGAATAACTCGTTTTTTCTGTTGAATTTTCAATAATTTCTTGCGTAGCAACTTGTAGTAAATTCCCTTTTTCTCCAATAGCATTTGTACTTAAAGAATTATCTAAATACAAAAAGAAATGTTGCTTTTCATTTGCTTTATGATTACTGAAATAAGGTTGTGCAAAGGCAAAAATTAAAGCAGAAAGCAATAGTAAACGAGTAGCTAAAATTAGCCATTTTTTTATACGAGAACTTTTACGTGTTTGTAATACTAGCTTTTGTAAAAAAGCTACATTAGTAAACGGAACTTTTACAAATCGCTGTAGTTGGAACAAGTGTACCAAAATAGGAATAAGTAAAAAAGCTAAGAAATATAAAACCTCAAGATGTTTAAACTGCATAATTATAATTTACTAAGTGTAAAAATACCTAAATAGATGATTAAAAAAAGAATGTAGTTAAAAATCTGTTAGAAGTCTAGTAAGTTTTCGACAAAGGATTAAATTTTCCTATTTTTGAACTATGACTACAAAAGAGAGTGAGTGTAACATTCCGGGAGAAATTAACTATAAAGAACACTGGAATGCAGCCTATGTAAAAAATCCAACTGAAAAACTAGGATGGTTCGAAGAAAGTTCGAAAGAAACTATTAAATTATTAAAGGAATCTAACGTACCAAAAGACGCTAAAATCTTAAACGTTGGTGTTGGTTCGTCTATGTTAATTGATGAATTAGTAGCCGATGGATATTCAGGTTTAATAGCAAATGATTTATCTGAAAAAGCATTAACCGATGTAAAAAATAGATTGGGAGAAGACGCATCAAAAGTGAGTTTTATAGCTGATGATTTAGTGTCTCCAACAAAACTACAAGAACTTACAGAAATTGATGTTTGGAATGATAGAGCAGTACTACACTTTTTTTTAAAAACCGAAGAACAAAATGCTTATTTTAATCTACTAAAGAAGCTTGTAAAAGTTGATGGATTTGTAATTATTGCTGTTTTTGCTTTAGACGGAGCAGAAAAATGTTGTGGACTGCAATTACAACGTTACAATACGGAAATGTTACAAGAAAAATTAGGAGACGATTTTGTTTTAGTCAATAGTTTTAATCACACATTTGTAAATCCGTATGGAGGAGAACGTCCATATGTTTACACATTATTTCAAAGAGCCAACAAGTAATGAAAGTAACTAATATACCTTATAGAGATACAGGATTCTTTTCTAAAACAATGGATGACTATTTAAAGGCTGATGAAAAGATTCAACCTTTTTATAACCGCTATCCAAGTTTACGAAACTTTGAAAAACAGTTAGAAGAAAAGAAAGCAACCCCTATTTCAAGCACTCAAAGGAAAAGGTTAGTTGAAGTATTGAGAAAACAATACAAAGACATTGATTTGTCGTTCGACACGCAGAAAAATATAGAAAACTTACTAGAAGAAAATACATTTACGATTACAACAGGGCATCAACTAAACTTATTTACTGGTCCGTTATATTTTTTATATAAAATCATATCAACCATAAACATGTGCGAGCATTTGGCAATGCAATTTCCTAATGAGAATTTTGTACCTGTATATTGGATGGCAACAGAAGATCATGATTTTGAGGAAATCAATTACTTTAACTTTAAAGGGAAAAAAGTACAATGGAACTCGAATCAAACAGGACCTGTAGGACGTTTTTTAACCGAAGGACTGCAAGATGTTTTTGAAGTATTTGCTGAACATTTAGGAAGTTCAAAAAATGCCATTCAAATAAAAGAACTCTTTGAAAAAGGGTACTTACAACATCAAACATTAGCAGATGCGACTCGATATATAGCCGATAAACTTTTTGGAAAGTACGGTTTGGTAATTTTAGATGCTGATGAAAGAGAGTTAAAAAGAGCATTAACGCCTTATGTAGAATATGATTTGTTACACGAAACTTCTTATAAAGAAGTCTCTAAAACAATTACAGATCTAGAACAATCATATAAAATACAAGTAAATCCGCGTGAGATAAACTTGTTTTATATTACTAATAGTATTCGTGAACGTATTGTTCTTGAAAATGGAACATACAAAGTAAACAATACAGATATTTCTTGGACTAAAGACGAAATTTTAGACCATTTACATAGAGAGCCAGAATGCTTTTCACCAAATGTAATTATGCGTCCGCTATACCAAGAGGTAGTTTTACCGAACTTATGTTACATAGGTGGAGGAGGAGAGTTAGCCTACTGGTTAGAGTTAAAGGCATATTTTGAAAAAGTTAATGTTCCGTTTCCTATTTTATTATTGAGAAACTCAGCTCAAATATTTTCAGAAAAACAGTTAGGTAAGTTAGAAAAACTAAACGTTTCAGAAGAAGAACTATTTTTAAAACAAGACGACTTACTAGCAAGAAAAGTGTTAGCTAACGGTGATACTAAGGTAGATTTTACTAAGCAAAAACAGTTTTTACAACAACAATTTGATGATTTACGTGAGCTAGCTCAAAAAACCGATGTTTCTTTCTTAGGAGCTGTAAATGCACAAGAAAGAAAACAGGTTAAAGGGTTAGAAAACCTTGAAAAAAGATGGTTGCGAGCAGAAAAACGACGTCAGAAAGAAATGGTTGAAAGAATTGTAGCTTTGCAAAACGAATTATTACCTAATCAAAGTTTAGAAGAGCGTCAACGTAATTTTTCAGAGTTCTATTTAGAGTATGGAGCAGACTTCATTACAATTCTAAAAGAAAACTTACATCCGTTACAACTAGAGTTTACCCTTATTACACTTTAATGAGCACAAAAAAAGGATTACATCCTAAAAACATACACAACCAAGGATACGACTTCACGTTATTAGTAGAAAAGTATCCGAAACTTTCTGAATTTATCATTGAAAAATTTGAGAAAGAGACTATTGATTTTTCTGACCCAATAGCAGTAAAAGAGTTTAATAAGGCATTATTAGCAGCTCATTATAATATTAAACATTGGAATTTTTCTGATGATAATTTATGCCCACCTATACCGGGAAGAGTAGATTATATTCATCATTTAGCCGATTTAGTTGCGGGTGAGGAAAATGTAACGGTGTTAGATATTGGTACAGGGGCAAGTTGTATTTATCCTTTGTTGGGAATTGCAGTATACGATTGGAATTTTGTAGCAACCGATATCGATTTAGATTCGTTAGATTATGCTCAGGACATTATAGATGATAATGGTTTTACTGACAAAGTTGAATTAAGACAACAGTTTAAAGAAGAACATATCTTAGAAGGAATTATAGAAGAAGGTGACGCATTTACAGTAACGATGTGCAATCCGCCATTTTATAAATCAGCAGAAGAGGCGAGAGGAGCCAACCGAAGAAAATCGAGAAACTTAGGAAATAATGCGGTACGTAATTTTGCAGGAAACTCCAATGAGTTGTGGTATATAGGTGGAGAAAAAGCTTTTTTACATACCTATTTATACGAGAGTTCTAAATATCCGAAAGTAAGTAAATGGTTTACGAGTTTGGTTTCTAAAAAAGAAAACGTAGAAAGCTTACAAAGTTCTGGCAAAAAACTAGGAGTGAAAGAATTTAAAATCATTCCTATGCACCAAGGAAATAAAGTAACACGTATTGTGTGTTGGAGATTTTAGAAAAGGAAAGAAACTTCCTGAAATGATTAATAAATATCATTTCGACTATATGAGTAGTCTTAATAATATGAGTGACTCCTATTTTAAAGATTTCTCCTTTCGTTACACTTCAGTTCGAAAAGACAAAATAAAACGTCATTTCGACCGGAGGGAGAAATCTCACCAAGGACAGTAACCCTGATTATTGAGATTTCTCGTTGTCACTCGAAATGACGTTTTTTGTCGTCATTATGAGTGATAACGAAGTAATCTTTTTGTAGAAAGTGAGATAGCCACGTCGTTATCACTCCTCGCTATGACGTTTTATTATTCTTAAATACTATTTACAAAATCAAGGAAAACTTTTTTATGAAGCGCTAAGTCCATATTAGGAGAAAGTGCTACACGTGCAATATAATCTTTATCACCTTCTTTGGTAGTTCCTTGTGTTGAGGTTGCAGGAATTGTCCAATAACAACCTTTTAACTGTCCGTAGCTTACACAATACTTACTTTCATCAGGAATTTCAGTAATCATTAAATTGATAAGCTTCAAGTTTAAGATTCTTTTATAGGCTTCTTTTTCTTCCGCAGTATTTCCTTTGGTAGGAAGATCTAACGAAAATACTGATGGCGTAAATCCTTGTGCTGCTAGTTCTTCTGAAACAAAATTGATTTTAGCATCAGGTAAAACTTCATGGATAAAGTTTACAAACTCACGAGTATTTTTATAAGCATCACTAACTCGTTGCGTCATCGAAGGCATTTGTGCAGCTAATATTTCATATTGAAGCGGAGTCGCTTCATTATCACAAATGTGTAAGTGCTTTTCGATTTTGTCGATTAAAGCATTAGTTGTTTTATTTCCAACACAGTACCCAGCAGTACATTTACCTCCACTTGGGAATTTAGATCCGCTGGCAAAAGAAATAGTTCTAACGCTAGCTAACATATCCGTATCACCTAAAAAGTGGACATTCGGACAGAAAGTTTGGTCTAAAATAAATACAGGACCTACTGCTGTTTCACCCGTTGGAGTAGTACGTTTTTTACTTAAAACATCTCTTAAATCAGTAAGGTTTGGCACTTCTACTCTTGGGTTGGTCGGAATTTCTGCAATGATATACGGAACCGCATCTTGTGCTGCAATATTGGTTAACACCGTATCAATACTTTCTACCATATTGTTGTCTCCGTCAACAGCAAAATCAACTACTTCTACATTATCTAAACAAGCAGCAACACGTCTTGCTTGGTCGTTTGTACCACCATAACAGTTTGGAGGCACTACAATTTTAATAGCTTTTCCTTTATGGTTTTCAAGAGCATCATCAATCAATCCCATTAAAATGGCGTATTGTATTGAAAGTCCACTTGATGCTACTAACGCTTTTGTACTGGTATTGGTAATTTCATTGATGAGTTTCTCAACCTTCGCTTTGTTTTGTTTTACGTCAGTAACCGTAACCTCATACGGCTCATCGATAAGACTTTTTAACGCTTTTAACGAATTAGCAGGAGTCATGGCAATAGTTTCTCTTCTTCTTACATGTTGAATGTCTGAAATATAAGAATCGTTTTGCTCTCCGTTTACGAATACAATACTTCCTAATTCTGGGTGTGTGTTGATGTAAAAATCAACGTTTGGTAGAATGGTAAAGTTGCAAATAGCTTCTTGTTCAACAATCAATACGGTACTACCGTCAAATTCTGTAATATCTTCAGTACTATTAATTTTTTGTAACTCAAATTGATATCCGTATACATTCTTAATTACTTCTGCATCAAAAGAGTTTGGTAATTCATTAGTGTATACTATTCGTGTGTTTTTGTTAGCAAACAAATTTGCTCTTAACACTGCTAATACAGGAACAGTTTGCGACGAAAAGCTAATTACATTTGCTGCTTTTGTGTTATGTAATTTGGCTATCGTCCATTCTAATACAGATGATAAAGGGTGTCCTAAACGAATATAATCGTATGCAGTAGGTAATTCCTTCAATACAGTAGCAGTTGCATTGTTGTTTTTATATAAATCTTCAAATTGCTCTAAAAACTGAGTTTTAGCTAGCTCTTCTACATAAATATCCAGTCGGTGTGTGGTTAGGTTTAGCCAATCAGTGGGCATATTTTCTAACACATTTTTTATATAAGTACGTATAGTATTGTCTTGCATTATAGGCGTCTTTTAATAAGACTGCAAGATACGTTAATTTGAAATTTTATGAAAGGTTGGAGAGGAGGTTTTAAGACATTACTTCATTTCAATTTTCCAGTTTTCAGTATTTAAAAATCCATTTATTATTTTATAGTTAGGTAATTTCTCAAAGTTAATTTTTAGCCTTTGTCCATAGTATCTTCCAAAGTTTATATTATCAATTTCATAATCAATATTTAATAACTCTGTTTTGAAGGTTACATCAACTATTCCGATTGAGTCAAAATCGGCTATAATAAATTTATCCTTTGTTGGAGTTTCTGCTAAATCTTTAATATCCGTTTGAGGGTCAAAAAAAAGAATTTCTTTTTTATTAATATCTAAAATAAAAAGCCCATCGCTAGTAAGAACCGCAACTTGATTTATTTTTTCTGCAACAGCAACGCTTTTAGGTTTTCCTCGAAAACTTCCAACCCAATCAATTCCGTTATTAGTAGTAAACTTAACCCAGCTCCAAATTTGACTTTTCCATATAGTATCTAAATCAAAGGTCTTTTCTTCATATTGACCAGAAGTAGGTTGGTTAATAAATTCAGCTTTCAATTTTTTTAATTTTTAAAATTATCAATTATTTCATTCAGTAGTTTTGTTAATCAAAAAAAAGAGGTAACCTCAGAGAGTTCCTTTTCTGAAAGATCTATATACGTTTTTATATGATTTGTTAATGTATTGTAAGACATTGATTCTCTATTTATATTAAAAACTAGATATTATTTATAATCAATGTTTAATTAGTTATAAAAAGCTTTATATAATTGAAAGGTAACAAATAGAACAACGGGATCATAAATCATTAGGTGGTATTTAAATTTGATCAAAAAATATTTCTTTAATTTAATCCACAGTACATTATACCATTTTAAGCCAAAATATTTAGCCTTAGTAATCTTAAAAGAGTTTAAATCTAGAGGCAAATGATTTTCATGCTTTTTTAAAACAATATCATATTTTTCTGATATTGTCCGATAGCGAAATTATCGTTTTAAAAGTTAGTAAACAAACCAAAAATTAAGTAGTCTCCTCCGTATCCAGCTTATCTATTTCATAACTCATATATCCCTTATACAGTTTTACAATAGACTTGGTTTCTCCTAGTATGGTGAGTACATCATCCGTTACTAAAATCGTAGAACCGTTAGGGGTAAACGTTTTGTCGTTTCTTTCAACCAAAGCCACTAAAACATCTTTTAGTAAAAACTTACGCAACCTTCGTCCCATTTTTTACAGCACGTTCAGCTGTTAAAAGTGTCACTTCATTATCATCACCTAAACCACCCAAAACCAAACATTCGCTCATCATATTCGCAATTTGTTTTTTAGGAAAATTCACTACAGCAACGACTTGTTTTCCAATCAAGTCTTCAGGTTGGTATAGTTTGGTAATTTGTGCGGAGGTTTTTTTAATTCCGTAGTCACCAAAATCTACCTGCATTTTATAGGCAGGATTTTTTACTTCTTTAAATAGCTCAGCAGAAATAATCGTACCTATACGCATTTCTACTTTTGTAAAATCACTCCAAGTTAAACTGTTATTGTTATCCATAATTTTTATCTAATAATCGTTTTGCAGCGGTAAACGGAGTGGTTTTTCCGCTTTCTAGTTTGCTAATTTCTTGCTGCAACAATTCTTTAATTTTTGGGTTGTTATAAAAATTACTTTTTAGTTGCTGATTAATGGTTTCTAACAACCAATAATTATTCTGTTCGTTTCTTTTTTGTTGAAAGTAGCCTGATTTTTTCACTAAACTCATGTATTCTTCAATCATAGCATAGATAGCATCAATTCCTTGATGATGAAGTGCACTAGCCAATAAAACTTTAGGTTGCCAATCACTTTCCTTAGCAGGGTATAAGTGTAAGGCTCTGTTAAACTCTACTTTTGCCAATTTAGCATTTTTCTCGTTACCGCTGTCTGCTTTGTTAATTACAATGGCATCTGCCATTTCAATAATTCCACGCTTAATCCCCTGCAATTCATCACCAGCACCTGCTAACTTCAGTAATAAAAAGAAATCGGTCATCGAATGTACCGCAGTTTCCGATTGTCCTACACCCACGGTTTCAATAATAATAGTATCAAAACCAGCAGCTTCGCACAAAATAATACTTTCACGTGTTTTTTGGGCAACTCCACCTAACGAAGTTCCAGAAGGAGAAGGGCGGATAAATGCATTTTCATCGGTAACCAACTCTTCCATACGGGTTTTATCACCTAAAATACTTCCTTTGTTTATTGAACTACTCGGATCTACTGCTAAGACTGCAACTTTTTTACCTAGCGAAGTTAAATGCTTCCCAAAAGCTTCAATAAAAGTACTTTTTCCTACGCCAGGTACACCTGTAATGCCAATTCTAACCGATTTATTAGCGTTTGGTAAACAAGCTTCTATAATTTCATTCGCTTGTTGTTGGTGTTTTGGGTTGGTACTTTCTACCAAGGTAATGGCTCTACTTAAAAACGGAATATTTCCAGCCAAGATTTGAGTTACAAATTCTTCGGTAGAGGTATTTTTTCTTCTGCTACGTTTTATGTTTTCTGCAGATGATTTGCTAGTGGTTTCGGGTTGAGAAATCCCGCTTTTTTCAGAAAGTGCAGATTTGTTTTTATCAGTCATTGTATAGCTAAAACAGAATAATACTGTAAATTTAGAAATAAAAATGCAGGAAAATGCAACAGAGCGAAAAAAGACTCGTCTTTAGGGTAAGAAACCAATAATGAAATCAACCAAACAGATACATCAACCGGTTATAGATGCCTGTAAAAAAAACGATGCAAAGGCACAAATGCAATTGTATGAATTGTATTGTGAAGCTATGTATACAGTAGCTTTACGATATGTAAAAGATTCATATACTGCAGAAGATGTAATGCAAGAAGCTTTTATAAAGGCATTTAAAAATATTGATTCGTATAAAGAAGAAGTAACGTTTGGCGCTTGGTTGAAAAGGATTGTTATCAATCAGAGTATTGATTATTTAAAGAAGAGGAAGCTAGAATTGATTTCTTTAAATGAAGAAACCACCACATTGGTAGATGATGATTATGATAATTGGAATGTAGCATCTACTATATCGTATCAAGATATTGTAAACTGCATTCAGCAATTAAAAGAAAAATATAGAGTTGTGTTAACCCTATTTTTGTTAGAGGGATATGATCATGGAGAGATTTCGCAAATATTAGGAATTTCTGAAGTGAGTTCAAGAACACATTTATTAAGAGGAAAAAGACAAGTGCAAGAACAATTAAAAGCAGTACATCATGTCTAAAGATATTAGAGAAATACTAAAAAGCAATGTTGAAAACACAGACAGGTTATCAACCAATCACAGACAGCATTTTCAACAAAAGTTGATGGATGAATTGCACGAAAAGCCATCAGTAAAAAAATCATACCAGTGGTTGTATGTAGCAGCATCAATAGTGTTGTTGGTGAGTTTGGGGATTCAGTTTTATCCAACAAATACTGTAGGTCCAATAATAACTGAGCTTCCAAAAGAAACTCAAAATAAAATTAGTTTAGGAGCAATTTCACCTGAATTAAAAACGGTAGAAGATTACTATGTGAATACAATTAATTACGAACTAAGTCAGTTAGAATTAACTGATGATAATAAAGAACTTTTCAATGGTTATTTGACCAAAATAGGAGAATTAACCAAAGAATATAAATCGTTAACCCAAGAGCTCAATATAAAAGGGATTAATGATGATACTATCAATGCATTGATTGGAAACCTGCAACTGCGTTTACAGCTGTTAAAACGTATGCAAAAACAATTACAAGAATTTAAAAATCCAACTCAAAATGACATTCAAACAATTTAAAATCAGTGTTTTTTTACTGTTAGTAACTGGCGTTGTATCTGCTCAGAAATACAACAAAAAGTTTAGTGAAAATTTTAACACCAATAAAGACGTAGTAGTAAGCATCAACGCATCTAATGCAGAGATTGATGTAACTACTTGGAACAAGAACGAAGTTTCAGTAGAGGCAGTTGTCGAAGTGGAAGGGCTTGATAAAAAAGAGGCTCAAAAGTACTTAGACAATTGGAAATTTGAAGCTTTAGGTAATAAGGGTAAAGTACAAATTAAAGCGAATAGCAATAGTTTTCATTCTTTAGGAAATGACAATATTGTGTTCTTTAATTCATCAGATAATAACTTTCCAAGAGCATTTCAATTTGATAGTAACGATAAGGTAATTGTAGTTCCAGAAGTAAGAATTCCTGAAATGCCAGAGATGCCAGAAATTCCTGAGATTGAAATCCCAGAAATTAATTTTGAAGAAATTGTTACAGGCTTAGAAGACATCGAATTTGACTTTGATAAGTATGCAAAAGACGGTGATAATTATTTCTTTAGGTGGAAAGATGGTGTAAATGATATTACCATAAAATCAAAGAAAGAATGGGAAGAATTCAAGAAAACAGATAAATACAAAGAGTTTAAAAAACATCAAGAAGAAAGAAAAAAAGAAATTAAAGAAGAACTAAAAAAGATTAAGGTAGAAAGAATTAATCAAGAAGAACTTAGAAGAGAAGTGGCGAAAGCAAGAGCTGAGGTTCGAAAAATTAATAGAGAGGAGATAAAAAAAGAGTTAGAAAAGGCTCGAAAAGAAATACATAAAGCAAGAAAAGAGATGAAAAAAGCTCATAAGAGTTATTCTTTTTCGTCAGAAAGTAATGATTTTATGGTGAATGGTAAAAAAGTAAAAGTCACCAAAAAAATTAAAGTAAAAGTTCCTGAATCGGCAACATTTGACCTGAATACACGTCATTGTAAAGTGAAATTACCTAAAACAAAAGCTTCAGGAAAAGTAAGTTATGGTACTTTTAAAGCAGAAGCCTTAGATGGTGGAAGGTTAAATATTTCTTATTCACTAGTAAATATAAATTCATTAAACGCTTGTACGTTGTTCTTAAATAATGTAACCGATGCTCAATTAGCATCGGTTACCAATACAACATTGAATTCTAATTCATCAGAACTAGTAGTAAGTAATATTTATAGCAATGTAGAGGTAAACAATAAGTTTGGAAGTGTAACGATAACAAAAGTACACCCTAGTCATACTAATTTGAGAATGCTGTTAAATTATTCAGATGGAGTAATTGATTTGTCAGGGGTAAATAAGCTATTTGTAACAGAAAGCGGTAAGGTTGAAAAATTGAATAATGGAAGTGTTGAATATAATGGAGATTTTGTACTTGTTTCAAAAGATAAAAAAATAAAAATAGAAGGTAAATACAGTCAATTAAAAATTAAAAATTAATAAGAAATACAAACAAAATTACTTTTTATTTCTACAAAATTGCTACCAAATTCTTTTTCTATATTCTTTATAAAGTGCCTATATTAGCGATTGCAAATAGTCATTTTTACTATGGAATTATACAAAGAAAATCAACTTAAAGTATATAACTCTTTAACTAAATCAAAAGAGCCTTTTAAACCAGTAATTGAAGGACGCGTAGGTATGTACGTATGTGGTCCTACAGTATATAGCAACGCCCATTTAGGAAACGTACGAACTTTTATGTTTTTTGATGTAGTGTATCGTTATTTATTACACCTAGGATATAAAGTACGTTATGTACGTAATATTACCGATGCGGGTCACTTAGAAAATGACGCTGATGAAGGTGAAGATAGAATAGCTAAAAAAGCACGCTTAGAAGAAATTGAGCCTATGGAAGTCGTGCAACGCTACACGGTTGATTTTCATAATGTATTAAATAATTACAACTTCTTACCGCCTAGTATAGAACCTACAGCAACAGGACACATCGTAGAGCAAATTGAAATGATTAAAGAAATCATAGACAAAGGATTTGCCTATGAAGTAAATGGTTCAGTATATTTTGATGTATTAAAGTATAACGAAACTGGTAACTACGGAATCTTATCTGGAAGAAAAATAGAAGACGCTATTCACAATACGAGAACGTTAGATGGACAGTCAGATAAGAGAAATCCACAAGACTTTGCACTCTGGAAAAAAGCCGATGAGCGTCATATTATGCGTTGGCCTTCTCCTTGGAGTGATGGCTTCCCAGGTTGGCATTTAGAATGTTCAGTAATGAGTACCAAATACTTAGGTGACCAGTTCGATATTCATGGAGGAGGAATGGATTTAAAATTCCCGCATCATGAGTGTGAAATAGCACAATCACAAACCTGTAGTGGTGTAAAGCCAGTAAACTACTGGATGCACACCAATATGTTGTTGTTGAACAGCCAAAAAATGGCAAAATCAACCGGGAACTTTATTTTACCAAACGAAATTTTAACAGGAGAAAATAGCATTTTAGGAAAAGCATTTTCAGCAAGTGTTGTTCGTTTTTTTAATATGCAAGCTAATTACCGAAGCATTTTAGATTTTTCTGGAGAAGCTTTAGAAGCAGCTGAAAAAGGACATGCTAAGTTGATGGAAGCTGTAACTTTTTTAGATAAAATTGAAGCAGGTGCTACTTCTACATTTGATGTTCAAAAGTGGAAGCAAGATTGCTACGATGCCATGAATGACGATTTTAATACACCAATTTTAATATCTCATTTATTTGAAGCTGTAAAAGTGATCAATCAAATCAAAGAAGAAAAAGCAAGTTTAACTGAGAATGACTTAGAGGTGTTTAAAAATACAATTAATGCTTTTGTTTTTGATGTATTAGGCTTAATGAACGAAACTTCTGAAGGAAATAATTCTGATAAACTAAGTGGTGTTGTTGAAATGCTGATTACCATGCGTAAAGAAGCACGTGAAAATAAAGATTGGGCATTGTCTGATGAAATTCGCGATAGGTTACTAGCTTTAGGTATTCAATTAAAAGATGGTAGAGAAGGAACAACGTTTATAGTTAATTAATTGAAAAAAATATTAACATATCCGTTTATATTACTAGTTCGATTTTATCAAACAGCAATATCTCCGCTTACACCAGCAACATGTAGATATTCACCAACGTGTTCAAGTTATACAATTGAAGCGTTACAAAAACACGGATTGTTTTACGGTGGTTGGTTGGCTTTGAAAAGAATTTTCAGTTGTCACCCTTGGGGAGGAAGCGGTTACGATCCTGTTCCAGAGAAAAAAGAAAAAAATAATCGTCATTGAGAAGTTTACGACGAAGTAATCTTTTGAGATAGCTTCATTTTAACTTGTCTTAATTACAGCCGAAAGGTTCGTAATGACACAAAAACTAAATTAAAGTAGATGAATTTTTTATCCATAGTGTGGGATTGGAACCCAGAAATAATAAACCTTGGAGGTTTTGGTATTCGTTGGTATAGTTTAATGTTTGTAGCAGCGTTTATATTAGGGCTTCGTTTAATGAAAAAAATATACATTAATGATAATATTTCGGAAGAAAAATTAGATCCATTATTTATGTATGTATTTGTTTCAATGTTAATAGGAATGCGTTTAGGAGATGTGTTCTTTTATAGTTGGGACTATTACCAAAATCACTTATTAGAGATTATATTACCGTTTAAAAAACATGAAGGTTCTTCTGCGTTATTTGGATTGTTAGATGGATGGAAGTTTACAGGCTTTACAGGTTTTGCAAGTCATGGAGCAGCGATTGCTATTCCAATAGCGATGTACGTTTATGCTAAAAAACACTTGCAAAAGCCATGGTTATTTATCTTAGATAGATTAGGAATTATGGTAGCCTTAGCAGGGTTTTTTATTCGTTTCGGAAACTTTTTCAATTCTGAAATTTATGGAAAACCAACAGGAAGTGGTTTTGGTGTAATCTTTAAAAGAGCAGGAGAGACGGTTCCACGTCACCCAACCCAATTATACGAAGCGTTTAGTTATTTAGCGTTGTTTGTAGCTTTGTGGTACTTCTATTGGAAAACCGATAAAAAAAACCAAACAGGCTTTTTATTTGGGTTATTCATGGTGGTGTTGTGGTCGTTACGTTTTGTAATTGAATTCTTAAAAGAAGCGCAAGTTGACGGACGAGAAGATTGGGTATTCAATTCTCTAAATACTGGTCAGGTATTGAGTATTCCGTTAGTATTAATTGGTTTCTGGTTAATGTTTAGGAAAACAAAATAACTTGAGGTAATTGTATAAACAAAGTCGTCTAAAATTACTTTTTAGACGACTTTGTTATTACTGGTTTATCATCACAGTTTGCAATACCTAAATTTATAACTTACTTTTTGTTTTTTCAATTTTTTCTTTTGTCTTTTCTATTTTATTTAGCCATCTTTCTTCAGCATTAGGCGATAATTTTCCTTTTCTTTTTAGTTTTCTATATTTTTTTTCAGTTTTTCTTAGTTTGTCAGTTAACTTATCTAACTTCTTTTTTGCTTTTTCGGTTTTTTGTATCTTCTTTTCTGCTCTTTTTTTCGCTTTTTCGCGTTTCTTCTCTGCCTTTTTTTTAGCTTTTTCTTCCTTTTTTTTAGCTTTTTCTACCTCTTTTCTCGCCTTTTCTTCCTGTTGTTTTGCCTTTTCTTTTAATTCCTTTTGTTCAGAAATTAAAGTAGCTTGTTTTAAAATAGTTGTTTTTTCTTTATCTTTTAAAATGCTTGTTACTTCCTCTTCTTCTAGATAGATTTTTTCCTTTTTAACTTTGTAGGTTTTTCCATCTTTTTTTACTTCTTGAGCATTTACTTTAAATCCACAAAGGATTATTAATAATATAATAATATGTTTCATACTTTATTTTTATAGTTATTTATAATTTTAAAAAGCCGTTCATTTAATTTTACCATAAATAATTGCAGGTAGGCTTTTACTATATATAACACATAAATGGTATAAAAAGTCACATAATTATCATAGTTTTAACATTTAAATGTCGTATAAAAATATAAAACGCGTGTTTTAGTGTTAAGTTTTACTTTTATGAACTATAGGTTTGTAAGAAATATTGTTAAGACTATCTCATTACAGCTGGGTTGTAAAATTATAACGACTGTATGTTTTTTATTGCTCTATAGTAGAAATTCTTACTCTTTAGAAAACTTTTCAGCTAACAAATCCCACAGTTGAGAATACCCATTGTCATAGCCCAGAGCCCAAATACCGACACCTCCTATTTTATTGCTTTTTATCCAGTCGTATTTCATTGAAAGTGATTGTACATCTTCAAAAAACAACTGTCTATACTCATCGTTGTGGTCTTTAATAACCATATAGCTTGAAGCACTTTTAGGATCAAATTTGATAGGAATTTGTAAGGAATCAATGTAAATGTCTCGTATAGTATTGTAACGAGGATGCGATTTGAATTTGGTTACTTTAGCACCCATTTCAGAATTTTTTGTATACCATTCCGCTCCGTAATAAGGAAGTCCTGCAATTAGTTTATTCAGTGGCACACCTTTGTTTTTATAATAATTAACGGAAGCTTCTAAACCATTCCCGAATTTTTTACTGTATTTAAAAGGAGTTACGGGGCCAGTAGTCTTACTAAAACTTCCATAGTAATCGTACCCCATTAGCGTGTAAAAATCAATATGCGAATTAATAGCAGGGATATCAAAAACATCATTCCAATCAACAGCATATAAGCATAAAGAAACCATAAAGTTAGGGTTCTTCTCTTTTAGTTTTTTTGAAATTTGAATGATAGATTGCGTAAAATTATTTCTATCTTTTTTAGCAACCCCCTCAAAATCAATATTAATTCCATCTGCATTTCTTAAGGTAAGTAGTTCGATTAAGTTATTTATTAGTGTGTTCTGGGCTTTTGGATTATTCAAAAATATTGCATTGTTTTTGTTTCCAAAATTAGAAACAGAAAGAAAAACTTTACAGCCTTTTGTTTTAGCGCTATCAATTAACGAAGTAGTTTTCCACTGATGTATGTTTTGATAGTTGCCTGTTTTGGGTTCAACAGTATATGAGAAGTATGAAACACCCCAAAGCATAGAAAAATTATAAGTTTTGTATGAAGAGCCGTTAGAATATATATGCCATCCAAATGTGCGGTAATTTGGATGAACTTTACCTTTTTTATGTGTTATGGGTTTATTTGAAATGTTGTTTAGATTGTCCCATTGTTGTTCGGTAGTAAAATTTAAATTGCTGTATGTTTTTTCATGCCAATGGCGTTGGCTCATAAATTGACTACTGTCTGCAAACTCCTTAGGGTTGGAAGAATTAGCTGGTAAAGGTTTGTTTTTAGGTTTTGAACAAGACGTAATTAAGGCCATTAAAAAAGAGAAACTAATTATTATCTTGATATACTTTTTGTGAATTTGTTTCATTTTGTTAGAAACTTCGGTTTAGTGTTATGGTTTTATGTAAGACTATTGGATAATATCACAGCCAATTATAGTGTATATTAAAAAAGTTTTTAGCTTTTCACTATTTTTAAGAATTACTAAAATGTGACAAGTTCTCTAAAATAGTTTTTGTTACTTTTTTAAGCTAAATAACTTTAGCTTTTTCTTGATTTTATATCTAATTAAGGCAGATTTTGTAAATCTAGATTTTAAACCAGATTCTATGGTTTGCATACAAGGAGCACATTTTCCACAGGGTTGGTTATTTTTTGGTCTATGACAAAACCATGTTTTATTCATTATGTTAATATAACCTTTTTGTAAAGCTATACTTTGCATATCAAGTTTACTGTAGCTTAATAAAGGGTATCGGTAACTTCCAAAGACATTTATTAAGTCTTCAGTAGAGTTTTGTTTGTCTAGAATATAAAATTCGCCTAAATTTTCTTCTTGTTTTTTTTCTAGTTGTCCAAATATGTTTATTAGTTTTTGAGGCTTAGAATCTTTTTCAATACCTAATTCTAAATAATTTATGTTCTTAGAAAATCGAGCTAACCATTCATATTGGCTTCCTAGATTAGCTCCATTACTTTTCTCTTTGTATAGATTTTTTAAATTGTTGAAAGACTTGGTTATTTGTTCATCCTTATCTATATCTGAAACCTTTTTAATAAGTAAAGGTTTAAGAATACATTTTGTATTAGGAAGTTTTTTTATTGCTTCGGTAAGGTTTTTAACCGTATTTATTTCCATCATTTCAGACTTCCTATTGTCTCTGAGATAGAAAGGTTGAATAATAATATTCTTATCTGATAGCTCAAGAACTCTAAAAGTGGAATCCCATCCTCCAGTCCAGAATATATTAATAGTTTCTAAATTCATTTTTAAAGGGGTGTATAAGTCTTTAAAACTGCATTCCTAATTTAAAGTTCAATACTCTTCCTGTCATGTAATTTGGAATTCCGTATTGATTTTTACTGTAGGCGTCTCTTACCCAGGTGTTTGTGTTCGAATTTCGGATATCAAACATATTAAAGAGTTCTAAACCAGCAGTAAGCTCTTTAAAACGGCGTAAAAAACCAGTTTTGTGTTGTTTGTTAGCGTCAGCAAATACATACGAAATACCTACATCAGCACGTTTATAATCGTTTAAGCGATTTTGAAATTGATATACATCGGCATACGCTGGTGCTCCACCCGGTAAGCCTGTGTTATAAACAAGATTTAAATAGGCTTTTAAATCTGGTAAATTAGGTACATAATCTTGGAATAGAATACCGAATTTTAATCGTTGATCAGTTGGCCTAGCAATATAACCTTTATTATTAATGTTTTCTTCAGTTTTTAAATAGCCGAAGCTAACCCAACTATCATTTCCAGGTACGAACTCTCCATTTAAACGAATGTCTAATCCATATGCATATGCATCGGTAACATTATCGGTACGATAGCGAATACGAACATTATCTACAGAGTAAGCATTAACATTTGATAAATCTTTGTAATAAACTTCTGTAACTAATTTAAAAGGGCGTTCCCATAAGTCGAAGCTTAATTCATTTCCAGCGACTATATGAATTGATTTTTGAGCCTTTACTTCGGGATGAACTTGTCCGTCATAATCACGTAATTCTCTATAAAAAGGAGGTTGAGAGTACCATCCACCTGAAATTCTAAATAGCATATCACTTTCCCAATCAGGTTTTATAGCAAATTGTGCCCTAGGACTAAAAATTGTTTGAGAATAGGTATTCGTAGAAGCTGTTTTTATAGCCCAATAATGAGAGCGAACCCCAATATTCATCCAAATTTGATGTTCGTTCCATGTCGTTTTTCTACTAAATTGTAAAAAACTAGTAATACGATTGATGTCTGTTTCATTGTTAGCTCTTACATTTCTGTATGGCTCAATAGGGCCAGTAAAAGGTTCGTATGGTTGATTGCTTGGGGTATGATGTGGCGGGCGAACAGAAAAACCTAACGAATCTATAACTTCCCACTCACGAATACGATCTTTTATATTTTCTGTTTGATATTTAATACCTGCTTTCCATTCATTGCTGCCATCTTTTAAAGTTGCTTTGAGTTTAATGTTGCTAATTAATGCATCTAAATCGTTACGAGCATGATTAATTTGTGAACCAATTCCTTGAGAAAATTCAACTTCACCAAAATCTTCAGAACCAATATTACTATTTACTTCTCCTATAGCATAAGCTGCAGCAATATCAAAGTATTCTTCTTCTTGTGTATTAAAAGATGAAACTGTACCTGTAATTTTTAAATCATTATTAACTTGATAATCAACAGAAAATGCTCCAAATAAGGTTTGAAAACGATCTTGTTCTTGACCTTGATAAAAAACAATTAATTCTAATGGATTGGTTAAAGTACCAAACCGTGTTTTGCGAGTTATAGGCTTATAATTATAATTATTGAGAGAAAAGTTTCCTAAGAAACTCAAAGTAAGTTTATCATTTGCTTCATAGCTTAAAAATGATTGAACATCTGTAAAACGCGGTCTGAAGTTAACTTCAGTTTGTTTACTATTTACAAGTAAACTATTGTCACGATAACGAATACCTACTATGGCACTTAGTTTGTTGTTCGCAAAGGTATCTTCAATAGTAAAGCTACCACCCAATAAGCTTAAGTCTATTTGAATCCCAAAATCAGTAGGTTTACGATACGTAATATCCAACACAGAAGAGAGTTTATCACCGTACTTTGATTGAAATCCACCCGCAGAAAAGTTAATATTCTGAATCATGTGTGGATTGGTAAAACTCAATCCTTCTTGTTGACCAGAGCGAATTAAAAATGGGCGATATACTTCAATTCCGTTAACATATACTAGGTTTTCATCAAAATTACCACCACGAACATTATATTGAGTGCTTAATTCATTGTTATTACTAACCCCAGGAAGTGTCATTAAAATATTTTCAACCCCTGCATTGGCCCCGAGTATATTTTTTACTTTTTTAGTTTTTATCTTAGTAATTCCTTGTGCTTCTTTTTGCTGGTTTTTAACTATCACCTCTTCTAGCTCTTCACTTTTAATTTGTAGTGTAGGAGAGAAGTTAAAGTTTGTTTTTCCTCTAGAGGTGAATTTTTTCACCAAGGTTTTATAAGAAACATGCGTGAATGTTACGGTTACTGTTTTACGAATAGGAATAGTAAATTGATACGCCCCTCTAGCATCGGTAATAGTACCTTCTGATAAATAAGAAATAGCAATACCTTCAATAGGCATATTGAATTTATTGGTAATGATTCCTTTTACTGTGGCAGTTTTTTGCGCAAAGACTAGTAAAGGGAATAGTAGTAAAAGAATGAGTTTTTTCAAGTTTGTTTAATTTACTTTCCTGAAAAATGTAGCAGAAACTGTTTCAGTATTTCCCACATTGTCAGAGACTACAAGTTTAAAAATATGTTTGCTACCTACCAACTTTTTATCATTAAAATCATAAGTAAGGATTCCTTTTTTATGATTATATTCCATTAAAACCCAGTCTCCATCAATGGTGGCACGATAATTTTTAATGCCTGTTTCTTTATCTTTAATCATAACTTTTAGTGTTTTGTTTTTAGAAATCCATTGTTTATCGTTAAAATTATAAAGTTGAATAGTTGGTTTTTCGGTATCAAAACGTAAAGTGTAACTACCTAAAAGCTTGGTGGTAGTGTACACCTTATCTATTTTTTTTCTTGTAGAAGTATATCTAGGGTACTTAGAGTTTGTAACATTAGCTATATATACATGTTGTTTTTGTTCTTCTGTTAAAAAAGAAGTTTCAAAAGTAAGTGTATAACGTTTATCTAAAGGGATTGTAGGATCATGAATTTTAGCAATACCGTTTTCTACTTTAAAATCAATAAAACAATCCTCATAAAAAGTATTTTTAGGAAAGGCAATTGTTATGTTTTTTTGTTGAAACTTATTAAAGTTAGCTGCTATAATTTTATAGTTTGTAGTATCTTTTTGTTTGTATACTAAATTACTTACTGTTCCTTTAACAGGTATTCTTATTTTAGAGGTATTGTGTTTGAAATCTTTGGCAATAATCTCAACATTATAATTAGCTCCGTTTTCAATATGAACTTTTCCATTGTTTACTAAATCTTCATACAAACTAAGTCTATTAGCTTTAGCTTTGTATGTTCTTTGTAACTTACTTCTGTATTTTTTATAATGTTTATAATCAATTAGTAAATTGATGTATTTACTCTCAGCAAAAGAAAAGGTTTCAACATCATGATAATATACTCGTTTACCATTTACTTTCATTTCTAAACTGTAAATTCCATTTTTATTTAGCGCAGCATTTAATCTATCAAACACACTAATACCAAAACCAATAGTACCACTAGCAGTAATTTTTTTAGCAATGTAGTTTCCGTTTCCTTTTTCTTTAAAAGAAATAACAGATTCAAGAAAAGAGTTGTTAACTCTAGCATCATCACTTAATGGATATACCATTAATTTTTGAATAGTAGGGTTTTTATTATCCTCAGCCGATAACCCAAAGTGCATTGGATTAATAATACGTTCTGTTTTAGTGTCTCTAATTTCATAGTGTAGGTGTGGTCCACCAGAACTTCCGGTATCGCCAGTATAGCCTATAAGTTGCCCTTTTTTAACAGGAAATTTATCAGGTTTAGGAAAAAGATTACCAGTATTGTATTTTTCTTTTTTGTATTGAATATTTTTTACATAAAGTTGAATATTTGATTCAAAACGTTTTAAATGTGCATACACAGTAGTATATCCATTAGGGTGGGATATATAAAGAGCTTTTCCAAAACCATATTGTTGAATTTTTATGCGTGAAACATAACCATCTGCAGGTGCATAAATAGGAATTTCTTCTTTACCTTGAGTTTTAATATCTACTCCAGAATGGAAGTGATTACTTCTCAATTCTCCAAAAGTACCAGCAAGTACTACTGGAATTTTTAGAGGGGGAGAAAAGTAGTTTCGTGGATACTGGTATTGAGAGTATCCGAAAACATAAAAACATAAAAAAATAATAGAAGAATAAAGTTTCAAAATGCAACAGTTTAGTACAAAACTACTAAAATTATGAGAATAACCTTATTCTTTGAAAATCAGTACTTTGGTAAAAAAGGTCAAAAGAGTTGTTAATTATAAGTTATATTAATAACTTTGTAACTATAGTTTTATTCTCTTAAATAAATGAGTAACCCTTTAGAAGCAATTCATTTACTGGAAGATAAGTTAAAAAACTTACTTTCAAATTATGAATTTTTAAAAGAAGAAAATAAAATATTACTTCAAAGTAATGCGGAGTTACAAATTTTATTAGAAGAAAAAGAGAGGCAACTCAAAGAACAACAAAGAAAATTTAATTTGTTAAAGGTTGCAAAAACTATTGAGGGCAGTAATGAAAATACAAGAGAAACAAAACTCAAAATAAATGCTTTGGTTCGAGAGATTGATAAATGTATCACGCTTTTGAACACATAATATAAGGTTCTTTAACATGGCAAAAATAAAAGTTAATGTAGTAATTGCTGGTAGAACGTATCCACTGAGTGTGAATAATACTGATGAAGAGGAAGGATTACGTAAGGCAGCAAAGAACATTAATGAATTAATAGCCAAGTTTGAACAAAGTTATGCTGTAGCAGATAAGCAAGATGTTTTAGCAATGAGTGCTTTACAGTTTGCATCAAAAGCAGAAATAGTGTCGTTAAAAAACACAAAAGAAAACACCGAAGTATTGCAAAAGATAAATGAATTAACTAATTTGCTAGAAGATCATTTATAAAACGTTCTTTAATATATATTTAATATACTGCCTACATTAGTACATTGTTTGTTAAACTCAACGTTATTCAATTATAAAGGATGAGTCGTGGTTAGTAAAGCAAGCCGATTTTACCTCGGATCCTTGATCAATCAGTTAATCCTAAACTTGTTATTTTGGAGTTTTTAAACCCTATTAATGTAGGCTTTTTTATACAATCAAATCAAAATTATGGAGGGAATATTATTTCCTGTTTTAGCAGGAATTATAGGTATGGCAATAGGTTTTTTTATTGCTAAAATGTTAGAAAAATCTAGTGCAAATAAATTAATACAAGAAACAAAAAAAGAGGCTAATAGTATTCTAAAAGAAGCTAAAGTAGAAGCCGAGGCAGTTAAGAAAGATAAAATCTTACAAGCAAAAGAAAAATTTATAGAGCTAAAGTCTGAGCATGAAAAAGTTATTTTATCAAGAGAGAAGAAAGTTTCTGATGTAGAGAAAAGAATTAGAGATAAAGAAAGTCAGGTTTCATCTGAACTAGATAAAACCAAAAAACTTAACAAGCAGTTAGAAAAGAAAGAAGCTGATTTTGATTACAAGTTAGAGTTTTTAGAAAAGAAAGAATCAGAATTAGAGAAAATGCACAAGCGCCATGTAGATATGCTTGAGCAAATTTCTGGTTTATCTGCAGATGAAGCTAAAACAGAATTAGTAGCCTCTTTAAAAGATGAAGCAAAATCAGATGCTATGTCTTTTATACAAGACACTATTGAAGAAGCAAAAATGACAGCTCAACAAGAAGCTCGAAAAGTAGTATTAAACACAATTCAGAGAGTAGGAGTAGAGCAAGCAGTAGAAAATTGTGTTTCTGTATTCAATCTTGAATCTGATGATGTAAAAGGTAGAATTATTGGTAGAGAAGGACGTAATATTCGTGCTCTAGAATCAGCAACAGGTGTTGAAATTATTGTAGATGATACCCCTGAGGCAATTATCTTATCTTGTTTCGATCCTGTTCGTCGTGAAATAGCTCGTTTATCAATGCACAAATTGGTAACAGACGGTAGAATTCACCCAGCAAGAATTGAAGAAATTGTTAAGAAAACAGAAAAACAAATTACTCAAGAAATTATAGAAGTTGGTAAGCGTACTGTGATTGATTTAGGAATTCATGGTTTACATCCTGAATTAATTAAAACAGTTGGACGTATGAAGTATCGTTCTTCGTATGGTCAAAACTTGTTACAACACTCACGGGAAGTTGCCAATCTTTGTGGTATTATGGCTGCTGAAATGGGCTTAAATGCAAAAGCTGCTAAACGAGCTGGTTTATTACATGATATAGGTAAAGTCCCAGAAACAGAAAGTGAATTACCACACGCATTATTAGGAATGCAATGGGCTGAAAAGTATGGAGAAAAACCTGATATATGTAATGCAATTGGAGCTCACCACGATGAGATTGAAATGAAAAATTTAATAGCTCCAATAGTTCAAGTTTGTGATGCAATTTCTGGAGCAAGGCCAGGAGCACGTCGTCAAGTATTAGATTCTTACATTCAACGTTTAAAAGATTTAGAAGATATTGCTTTTGGATTCAATGGAGTACAAAAGGCATATGCTATTCAAGCAGGACGTGAGCTAAGAGTTATGGTAGAAAGTGCAAAGGTAAATGATACTAAAGCAGCTGAATTATCATTTAATATTTCGCAAAAAATTCAGAATGATATGACGTATCCAGGACAGGTTAAAGTTACTGTAATTAGAGAAACAAGAGCAGTTAATGTAGCCAAATAATACCTTGATTATATAATAATAATAAAAATCCCTCATCAATTTTGATGAGGGATTTGTTGTTTAATTATGATTTCTTCTCGATTTTCCTCTTTGTTCAGATTTTCCTCTATAATGTTTGTTTCTGTAAGCTTTATTCTTACGTCTTTTTATAATTTTACTACGTTTTCCAATTTTTGCATTTGGTAAAGCTTTATAGTAAAAGAAGTCGTTATCTTCTCTAAATTGACGATAATTTCTTCCAAAATCTTTTCTGTAAAAATAAACATCATCGTAATTAAAAATATCTCCAATATTTATGTCTATATTCACATCAACTCCATCATTATAGTAGTAATAGTCATCATTATAGCGATGGTTTTTAGGTTTTACATATCCTCTAAACCTTGGATTTCCCCATCTATCATATTGAATACTTAAGTTTCCTACTCTAAATAAGCTTCCGAATTGATATCTCATAAACACGCTACCAATTCGTTTTACATTCCCTCTGGCATCGTAGTTTACATACACATTGCCTACACTTCTAATTCGACCTCTTCTATCGCGTTTAATACGCACGCCATAATCAGAATATCTATTGTAATGTGTATTAAAGTCGAAATCTCCATTTAAAAATACATGGAATTGAATTCCTCTTTCTACAAAGGTAACAGCGTCATTATAACGGTTTGTAACCCCAATTCTGCTAGTTGATTTTTCAATGTTGTCGGCGTTTACTGCTGTTAATGACATCATTGCTAATAATAATAGTATCCCTGTTCTCATAATTGCTAGTTTTAGGGTTATGCTTACTCTATGTGCTTTTCAGCTTCCGCAGTTGTTGTATAATTTTCAAAGAGCATGCCAAAATTTTTTTTTATGCTTTTCTAAAGTGGTAATATAAAGTGATGTTTTGTTTTATGTTGTTGATATGTAGAGTCTTATTTTGAATTAAAAAAATAATTTATTTCTCCCCGTAAAAAGTTCTATATTTATACGACTTACTCGAAAACTTACACTTACATGATAGTAGCTATTGATAAAAATTTACAAAGAGGAATTAAATTATTAGATGCAATTAGTGACGAACAATATAGTGATACATCAATTCCGCCATATTACTCGAGTATAGGTGCTAATACGAGGCATATTCTAGATGTTTTTGCTTGTGTTTTTAATGGATTAGATAAAAAATGTGTTGATTTTTCTGATAGAGAACGCAATCAGTTAGCAGAACAAAAAACAGCCCATGGAATAGCATATTTTAAAGAGGTTATTGAGCAATTATACTGCTTAGAGGCAGAAGATTTTGATACAATTATTTCTGTTACAGATGATTTAGGAACAGGAAAAGTAACGGCAAATTATACTTTGGGTAGCGCTTTGATACAAGCGCACAGTCATGCAATACATCATTTTGCAAGTATAGGTTTTATTATACATCAACTAGGAATAGAACTGCCAGATGCAGATTTTGGGTACAATCCTACAACCCCAAAGAATAAAGAATTGGTAAAGTAATTATCGATTAATATATACCCAACCTTTTTTAAGTTTTTGATAGGTGTTAAGTTGGTCTCCTAACTCTAGAAGGTAAAAGTAAGTCGCCGCTAGAAGTTTATTATTTATATTAATAGTTAACTTAGTATTTTGAGCTGCCACCCCAATCGTTTTTATAATCTTTAGTTTGGTATACAATATCCCCCCCCCCTCTGGTTGTAAATAACTAGCTTGCTATGAGTATATTCATTAACCTCGTCGAAAACTAGGTAATCGTTAAGGTTATCACCATTTGGAGAAATAACTTCATTATCAGCATAAAAACCAGTGTAATTATCTAAAGTGCCTTGATTAATAATGTTGGTATGAAAATCTACCTGAGCTCCATCATGTAATTATACATTTCTGTTATTATTGAAGGCGTTTAGTAAAAAACACAACGAAGCTAAACTTATGAATAGGACAATTAATATGTGCTTTTTAAGGTTATCATTTTTTTACTCTATAAGTTATACAGTGGTTGGTAATTACCCTTTTATTACATGATATAATTTCAACCGATACAGAGTTAGCAAATTCGAATTTAAAACCGTCCTGTTTTTTGGGAAGCCTACAAATAGTATCTATTTGAGCACCTGTCATTCTACTAAGTGATTAAAGCTTTGTTTGAACTTTCTAGTTCTAGAATTGAATTAAAATGAATTGAAGAAGAATTCTCCTCAATTTTTACTTGAGATAAAGTTGGAATAATAAACTAATAAAAATCAAAGAAAAAAATAGTTTTCCTTTCATTCAATCGAATAATTGATTTTTCTAAAGATTTGGGGTGAACATTACCATGTAAAGTAACGGTGGCAAACATAAATGTTTTTTTTATTTAGATAGTTTTTTTATTTTTTTTGTGTATTTTTTTAATAAAATAATTTCATTAAGAAAACTAAGAGCACCTTTGTATGGAGTGTTAAATAGTTTATGATTTGTGGTAGCAATGTTAAAGAGTGATTTCCAGTGAGCTCTTATCGCTTTTAGTGCTTTTAAATAAGTATAATTATCGGCATCATAAATATGAGTTGGTTCAGCTATAATACCATTAATCTCAAGTATTTTAAAATCAGTTCCACTTTCAAGTTTTTCAAAAGTATTGTATTTTAAATCAACTCTTCCATAATACCAACCAGGTATTGATTTGCTTAGTTTGTCAAAAGTTATAGTTAATTTTTCATTTATTAAATGGTTGCCATTAATAAACTGGGTTCCTTTTGAATGATTACCAACAGCTGTAAGCTTAATTTTATGACCCTTTTCAGGGATATGAGTAAGTTTTTTTTGATGAATTTTAGAGAATAAATCCATATATAATTTAGCTCTTTCATCGGCTAAAATAAGTTCTTCCAGTGTAGAAACTCCATCTCCTATAACAGCTAAAAAATGTTTTAAGGTTAATGAAGAAATTTGCCCAGAATTACTTTTGGGGTTTCTATGGTAAAAAACACCACATTCATTTTCATAATCTAAAAACTCTTGGATGATAATATTGATGGAGTACTTATCAAGGTATTCTTTTAATGCTATTCTTGAAGTTATTTTTTCAACGAGTAACCCTCGAAACCCTATATCTGGTTTAGCTATTAAAGGGAAGTTAATTTGCTGTTTTCGAATATTTTTATATACTTTTTTAAAATCAGTGTTAGGTTTTACTAAAACTGATTTAGGTCGATATTTTTCAGGAACTAATAAAATGGTTTCGTATTTACTTTCAGTACCATTTCCAGAGCTCTTTATACAAGGATTAGCAGCACTAAAAAAAGCCAAATGTTTGGCTTTGAATGCCAAATAAAAAGCATACGGAAGATTAGGAAGGTAAAACATAGCTGATGGCCAATATTCCCAATTTATTATTTTTTCTATTGATTTATTTTTTTTCAAAGGCTACTTACTAAAAATATAATCCAATATGGTTTTAAAGGCTTTAAAACCAAAATATACAGTAAAAAGCACCAACAAAATTCCGATAGCTAGCAAACCATAAGCAATAAAAATTTTAGGAGCTTCTTTAAAGATTCGTAAGGCTTTAAATGCAATACTTAATATCAAAGGCGAAAGAATAAGTAGCCCTAAAAAAACTAAAAGTTTTTTTATACCAGTTTCAAAAGTAGCGGGTTTATTCATTTGTAAATTTTTTTATAGCTTTGCGAACACTACCATATTTTTTTAAGAGTTCGCTAGCTCTTTCTTGGTCGATATTTAATTCAGAAGTTAACATTTTTATACCTCTATCTACTAGTTTATTATTAGATAGTTGCATGTCAACCATTTTATTACCTTTAACTCTCCCCAATTGAATCATACTAGCAGTTGAAAGCATATTTAATACTAGTTTTTGAGCAGTTCCCGCTTTCATACGAGAACTTCCAGTCACAAACTCTGGACCTACAATAACTTCAATAGGGTACATAGCGGTTAATGCCAATGGACTGTTTTGATTACAGGTTATACAGCCTGTTATAATATCGTTTTTATTACATTCTTTTAAAGCTGAAATGACATAAGGAGTTGTACCTGATGCAGCAATTCCTACTACAATGTCTTTTGAAGAAATTTTATGTTCTTGTAAGTCTTTCCAGCCTTGGTTAGTTGAGTCTTCAGCAAATTCAACTGCTTTTCTAATAGCGTAATCGCCACCCGCAATTAAGCCAATAACTAATTCGTGCGGAACACCGAAGGTAGGAGGGCATTCACTTGCATCTAAAATACCTAGTCGCCCACTGGTACCAGCACCAATGTAAAATAGTCGTCCACCTTCATTCAACTTCAAAACAATTTGTTCTGTAAGTTTTTCTATTTGAGGAAGTGCTTTTTCTACAGCAAAAGGCACTGTTTTATCTTCTTTATTTATACTGAACAATAATTTAGAAATATTCATTTCTTCTAAGTCATTATACTTAGAGTCTTGTTCTGTTGTCTTGGTAAATTTCATGATTCAAATTTACTAATTAAAACTTTTTAATAATTTAAAATAAAATAATTATAATTTGATAGTGTAATATTTATAAAGGAAATAATTTTTAAGGGATAAAAAAAGAAGCAGGTGATTTCTCACCCGCTTCTTTACTTTATATGTTTATAATTATATGCTGTGTAAAATACTGTTTAGTGTTTTACTAGGTTGCATTACTGCATTTACTAAATCATCGTTAGGCTCATAGTAGCCACCTATATTAACGGCTTTACCTTGAACAGAATTTAACTCTTCTACAATTACAGTTTCATTTGCGGACATTTTTTCAGCTATAGGTGTAAATTGAGCTTTCAATTCAGTGTCTTTGTTTTGAGAAGCTAAAGTTTGTGCCCAATACAGAGCTAAATAAAAATGAGAGCCTCTATTATCTAATTCACCAGTTTTTCTAGAAGGTCCTTTTTTATTATCTAATAACTTATCAGTAGCATCATCTAAAGCTTCAGCTAATACTTTTGCTTTGTTGTTGTTAGTTGTTTCTCCTAAGTGTTCTAGAGAAACTGCTAAAGCTAAGAACTCACCTAAAGAATCCCAACGTAAATGATTTTCTTCTACTAGTTGTTGAACGTGTTTTGGAGCTGATCCTCCAGCACCAGTTTCAAATAACCCTCCACCATTCATTAACGGAACGATAGATAGCATTTTAGCTGAAGTTCCTAGTTCTAAAATAGGAAATAAGTCAGTTAAATAATCACGTAATACATTTCCTGTTACAGAAATAGTTTCTTTACCTGCTTTAACTCTCTCTAAAGTATATTTAGTAGCTTCTACTTGAGATAAGATTTTAATTTCTAATCCAGCAGTATCATAATCTTGTAAGTATTTTTCTACTTTTTTAATAATTTCTCTATCATGAGCTCTTTCTTTTCCTAGCCAAAAGACAGCAGGAGATCCAGTAGCTCTAGCACGAGTAACGGCTAACTTTACCCAGTCTTGGATAGGGGCATCTTTTGTTTGACACATTCTCCAAATATCGCCCTTTTCAACAGTGTGTTCTAATAGGGTAGTTCCATTAGCATCAATTACTTCAACTTTTCCATTAGTAGCAATTTCAAAAGTTTTATCGTGAGAACCATATTCTTCTGCTTTTTGAGCCATTAAACCTACATTTGGGACTGTACCCATAGTAGTAGGGTCAAAAGCACCATTCTTTTTACAGAAATTGATAGTTTCTTGATATAAACCGGCATAAGAACTATCAGGAATTACAGCTTTTGCATCTTGTTGTTTCCCTTCTTTATTCCACATTTGTCCAGAAGTACGAATCATTGCTGGCATAGAAGCGTCAATAATAACGTCAGAAGGAACATGTAAGTTAGTGATTCCTTTATCAGAATTCACCATCGCTACATCAGGATTGCTTTTGTATATCGCTTCAATATCGGCTAAAATTTCTGCTTTTTTATTTGTTGATAATTCTTCAAGGTTGCTTATTAAATTTCCAAAACCGTTGTTTACATCTACCCCAATTTCTTTGAAAACTTCACTGTGTTTAGCAAACAAGTCTTTAAAGAAAACACGTACAGCATGCCCAAAAATAATAGGGTCAGAAATCTTCATCATAGTTGCCTTCATATGTAGAGAGAAAAGTACTCCTTTATCGTTAGCATCTTTAACCTGCTCTTCTAAGAAAGTTAACAATGCTTTTTTACTCATTACAGAGGCATCAATTACTTCCTTAGCCAGTAATGATACTTTTTCTTTTAAAACAGTTTTGTTTCCGTTAGTATCTGTATGCACAACTTGCACATTAGTGGCATTTGGTACAGTAACTGATTTTTCACTGTGAGCAAAATCACCTTCTTTCATTGTAGAAACATGGGTTTTAGAGTCGGCACTCCAAGCCCCCATTGAGTGAGGGTTCTTTTTTGCGTAATTTTTTACAGCTTTAGGAGCTCTACGGTCAGAGTTACCTTCGCGTAAAACAGGGTTTACAGCAGATCCTTTTACTTTATTGTAACGTGCTAAAATTGCGTTTTCTTCATCAGTTGTAGCTTCTTCTGGATAATTAGGTAAAGCATAACCTAAAGCTTGTAATTCTTTTACAGCAGCTTTTAATTGAGGAACCGAAGCTGAAATATTTGGAAGTTTGATAATGTTAGCTTCTGGTTTTTTTACTAAATCTCCTAAAAAAGCTAAGGCATCTTCAACCTGTTGTTCTTTTGGTAAAAAATCTGAAAAATTAGCAAGAATACGACCCGCAAGAGAAATATCTTTGGTTTCTACTTCTATGTTAGATGATTTTGTAAAAGCTTTTACGATTGGTAAAAACGAACGAGTAGCTAACGCTGGAGCTTCATCCGTTTTTGTGTACATAATTTTAGCAGTCTTATTCATATTTATAAGTAATAAATTAAATTATATTTTGAAGTGAAGCAAATTTAAGAATTACGAGTGAGTTTTTTGATAGTAAATTATTATTAATTAGGGTGTTTTATTGATGAAATGATAATAAAAGCTACAAAAATGAAGATTTTGTTATTGAAAACAAAAGCCACATCAAACAATTTCTTGTAATTGATATGGCTTTCTTGAAATAGTAAGTATATTAATTAGGATTGCTGCATAATTAAATAAACAAAGTTTATGCTTTTTATAAAAACTATATTACTACTTCATAAGAAACTTTATCTTATAAAAATTTTATTTATAAAATTAAAGTCTCGGTGTTTTTAAACAGGTTAGTTAAGTTAAACGAAAACCAATAATACTTATAACTAGAAAACTATAAATTAATAATAACTTACAATTAATCGAAAATTATGATAGTCACATTTAACTCTAATTACGTTTAAAAACAAATATATAAAGAACGTTACTTCAATGGTTTACTTTTGGTGATTAATACAGTTACCTATAGTTTTAATAGTCACTTGCTTTGTAAACTCTATACCAAAGATAAGAAAATGTTTTTGTTTTGTATGTGTTTTAATAGTCTTGTTATCAACACCTTAAATTGTAATGTTATTAACATAATGTGAATTAAAAAACACCATGAAAATCATGGTGTTTTTTAATTTTTAAAAAAAAGAGGTTCTTAGCGTCTTCTTTCTTTAATTTTTGCTTTTTTACCTGTAAGACCTCTAAAGTAGTAAATACGTGCTCTACGTACTTTACCTGTTTTATTAATCTCAATCTTTTGGATAGATGGTAAGTTGATAGGGAAGATACGCTCAACACCTACAGTACCAGACATTTTTCTAATTGTAAATGTTTCAGAAGCACCACTTCCTCTTTTTTGGATAACAACTCCTCTAAAGAACTGAGTACGAACTTTGTCTCCTTCTCTAATTTCGTAGTATACTGTAATAGTATCTCCAGTTGCGAATTCTGGTAATTCATTTCTTGTTACAAATTCGTCTTGAACAAATTTTACTAAATCCATTTTATTATTATTTATGGTTGTTTAAAAGCAACATTCACGATTTTCGTCAGAGGTTGATTTTGTGGCTGCAAATTTAGAATTTTTCTTTTGATAAAAAAAATAAATAAAACACTGATTATTAGTTACTCTAATAAATCTGGTCGAATTTCTTTTGTTCGTTTGTAAGCTTGTTCAGAACGCCACTCTTCAATTTTTGGAAAATTTCCTGATAATAAGATTTCAGGTACTTTCATTCCTTCATATTCAGAAGGTCTTGTATAAACAGGAGGCGATAGTAAATTATCTTGAAAACTATCTGTTAAAGCAGAGGTTTCATCACCCAAAACTCCTGGTATTAATCGAATTACTGCATCACACAAAACAGCAGCAGCTAACTCACCTCCAGTTAACACATAATCGCCTATAGAAATTTCTTTGGTAATATATTTATCACGTACTCGTTGATCTACCCCTTTATAATGCCCTGTTAGAATGATAATATTTTCCTTTAATGAAAGAGTGTTTGCTGTGGCTTGATTTAGAGTTTTAGCATCAGGAGTCATATATATGATTTCATCGTATACTCTTTTCGATTGTAGTTTTTCAATACACGTTGCTATGGGTTCAATCATTAAAACCATTCCAGCTCCTCCACCAAATTGATAATCGTCTATTTGGCGATAGTTGCCAAAGCCATATTCTCGTAGGTTATGAAAATGAACTTCAGCCAGTTCTTTGTCAATAGCCCTTTTCATCATCGAGTTTTCAAATGGGCTTTTTATTAAGTCGGGTTCTACCGTAATAATATCTATTCGCATAACGCAAAGATAGATGTTTTAAAGAATATTTATTAGGGGAATATTTTTTTGAATTTCTTAGGGAACTCTTTTGTAATCGTTATTTTTTCATTATTAAAAGGATGTATGAAAGTAAGTGTAGATGCATGCAGAAATAATCCTTTTCCTTTTAAAATCTTATTTTCTAGAGAGTATTCTTTATCACCTAAAATAGGATTTCCAATACTAAATAAATGTTTGCGTAATTGATGTTTTCTTCCTGTTTTAGGGTGTAATTTAACTAAGTTCAAGAAACCAAATCGAGGAGATTCAATTGATTGTATGACTTCAAAAGAAGTAGAAGCCTTTTTATCATCAATAGGAAAGTTTATTTCTCCGTTCCTCTCTATTTTACCAATACAGATTGCATGATATGTTTTTTGAATTTCCTTTTTTTCAAATAGTTGGTTCAAAACAATAATACTTTCAGTTGTTTTTCCAATGAGTAACAATCCGCTGGTGGGATAATCTAATCGATGTACTGGACGAGGTCGGGTAGTATCAGTTAATGCACTTTTTTGCAAGTTTTGCATGAGAGCATTATCAATTGTTGCAAAAGAGTTTCCACTAACTAAAATTCCTGGAGGCTTATAGATAATGGCAAGGTAATCGTCTTCAAAAAGAACTTCTAAAGAAAATTCAAATTGTTTTTGATTAGCTTTTTCCTCTAATTGAAATAACTCAATAGTGTCTCCTTCATTAATGTGTAAAGCTGTTGTAGCTGTTTTATCATTGACCTTTACTACCCCTTTTTTAATAGCCTTTTTTATACCAGATTTAGTATTAATGGTTTTAAAAACACCTACAGCATATTCTTGCAATCGAATAGGTTTACCAATGGTTTTGACTATATGAGTTTCTAAAATTTTCAATTAAGGAAGAATTGTTTTTTCAAAATTAAGTAAATAATTTTTGTTATCAATTAAGTTACGTTCTTACCTTTTTTTATAACACTAGAAGAAAAAAATAGTAAGAAGGGTAGATAATAAGCTAATTTTAAAAAATGAGATTTAGAAATGTTTGTGCAAAGTAAAAAGACTCTTAAACCTAACTTAAAGAAGGTATTTGTCTTAATAAAATAAGATACCTGATTGTAACTAACTTTTGAAAAAAGATAACTACATAATTGTTGCTTCTGATTATACTCATACTGTTTCAAGAATAGTAAGTGAGTTAGATGGTTTACATGGTTATAGCACCATTACGGTTAATTCAACTAAATTATTAAAAGAATTTTTAAGCACCGTTACTCCAAAACTTATTATACTTCACTTTAGAAATAATAATTTAGAAATTAAATACTTATTCAATTCATTCTCAAAAGTAGTAGCGCCTGTATTATGTTTAACTAATATGTATGAAATAGTTGATTTTTCATCTGAGAGAATTCCTATAATGATCCAAACTCTTGAAAATAGTTTAGGAAATAAACATTTATTATGTAATGTAAAAAGTATTTTATCACTTAGTAATATAAATAGTGAGTCTAAATTAAGTGTTAATAAAGTAGCAGAGCTAAGTTTTCTTACCGAAAATAAAAATTTAGCTCGTTATGTTTTAGAACTAGATCAAAAGAAAGCATTATTAAAAAGCATGATGGAACGGATAAAAGAGTTAAGTACATCGGTAGATCATACAACTAGAGGAAGATTAAATTCTATTGTAAATAGTATAAAAATAAACACAAAAACAAATCATTGGGATGATTTCAAAGTATACTTTGAAAATATAAATCCAGGTTTTATAAAAGAGTTATCAAATAAGTTTCCTTGCTTAACAGTTAAAGATATAAAGTATTGTTGTTATTTAAAAATGAATATGTCAAATGAAGATATAAGATATATTTTAGGTATAAATAAAGAAAGTGTTCGAACACATAAATATCGCTTAAAGAAGAAAATGATTTTAGAAAAACAACAAGACTTAAAGAGTTTTATTAGCGCCTTTTAAAAAAACAATAAGTAAAGTATTTTATAAAAGTGATTCTGTAAGAGAATCATTTTTTTTTTTGAGGTTTAAATAGTTTCAATCCTTTTAAAAACTAAAATGTCTACGATTTGTCTATGATAAAAACTAAAAGTTAACTATATGTCTATGATTTGTATATAGTCGTTTTTAGGTAGCCTTATTTCTTGTGTTTAACTTTGAAAAGAACAAACTAAGTCCCCCGTAAACAATGATTTTTAAATCGTTACATTTTACAAGTAATATGCTTAATCAGTTTTTAAAAAATAAATTCGGGTTAAGTGATAATGTTGTTGTTACGAATAAAATTGTGGATCAAAATGGAACAGTGCCTATTGAGAATCAAAATAAGGTAATAATTACATTAATTCATGTAAATCAAGAAACTGTTAAACCTTATTACAATAAAAATAGACAAGTTAATAATGGAAGTTATGCAAACAAATCATTAGAGGAAAGGTATAATTTATACATATTAATATCTCCAAATTTTGAGGATTATAACGAGGTGTTAAAATTTTTAAATGCTTCTATTCAATTTTTTCAAATTAATACAGCATTAGATGCTCATACTTCATCAAATATTCCAAAGGGTATTTCACGTTTAGAGTTTGAATTTGAAAAAGGTGATGGTTATCAGCAGATGCATAATTTATGGAGTGCATTAGGTGCAAAATATCAGCCAAGTGTTATTTATAAAATGAAATTGATTAGCATTTCTTCAGAAGAAATAAAAGGATTTATACCAGAGATAATAGCAACATCTAATACTTCTGAAGATGTTTAATAGTAGTTTTTATAAAATATTCAGCTTAGAAGTAATGCATAGCTACTTTATAGATAATGTTTGTAAAGGATTGATTTATACAGCATCTAAAGAAACAGAAGATATTATTAAAAGGTTTTCGTTAAAACTAAAAGTTACCAATAAAGGTTTTAGTTTTTATACTGATACTAAAAAGACTATTAGAGAATTTTTAGACTACATAACATTAGTAACTGGAGTAGAGTCATTTAATTTCAATGTAACTACGACAAATCAACAGTTTTACCATTATACAAACTTACCAGTAAATCAATTAGGAATTATTGAGTTTAGTAGCGCTTCAATAATAATTAATGATAAAGAAAAACAGTTAATTCCAAAATTTACAAAAACACAAGAAGTAAACGTACTTTTTAAAGTAGCTATAAATTTTCAAGATTTAATAAACCTAGATAAAAATAAAGAATTAGCTAATTATAAGATTCAGTTTGAAGCTAGAGAAACACAATGGAAATATTTTATAGTGAATAATAGTAATCAAAATTTAGGAAAGCTATCTATAGAAGGAAAATCAAAAGAAGAGTTTAGAGGCCCTTTTGAAGTTGAACTTCAAAATGGACAAAAAGCTCAAGAGTTTTCATTAGTAGGGCAATTGCTACCGTTGTCAGAGACTCCAAAGTATCAATTTAATTTAATAAGCAGTAGTAAGAAAAATGGGGTAGATAGAATAAGAGTGATTTGTAAAGGATTACCAGTGCCAAATCCAGATATAATCAAAATAAAAGGAAGTGAATTAGATATAGTAGTTGCTTCTTTAATGTATGTATATGTCTAAATAAATAAGTTATGAATAAATCAAAAAAGTGTAAACAGAGAAATCCAATGCCTAATGGGGCTATTGAGCCTAATGCAACTTCTGTAAATGGAATGCTAGAGTTTGATGGATATTATTGGTGGACAAATTATCCGTTCGGAATTTCAAATTCAGGATATTGGTTTAATAACCAACAATGGGATCCACGTTGTGCATCTGTCGATAATGATGGATTACACTTAAAAATGAAAGAAACACAATTGCCTAATGGACCAAAACAATGGTCTTCAATAGAGTTAGTATTGTGGGGTGAAGTAGCCAATAATCCTAATGCTGTAGGTAGTCCACCAAAACGGAAGTACCCTGGTTATGGAAAATATTTAATTGCAGCAGAAACAACTGTAGGTAATTTTAATGATATCGCTAACAATTGTTGCTTTGGAGTGTTTACGTATCAATTTGAAGCAGATACTTCAATAACGAATAGTCATAGAGAGTTAGATATGTTGGAATGTAGTAGATGGAACAATCTTAGTGATCCAACAAATGCACAGTTTACATTACAACCTTGGAAACCTTCAGGAAATGTGCATAGAATTACATTAAAAGATAAAGGGAAAATAACAATTGTAATGGATTGGAAAAACGAAAACACACCTGTAGTTTATTCAATTTACTATGGTATATACGATTTAAATAATTTACCTCCGACACCAGATATAACTTGGACAACATTAATAAGTCAAAATCAGTATATCCCAAATGAAGGATGTCAAACAGTACATTTAAACTTATGGAGACAACCACAAAATTATACTCCTTCAGGAGAACAAGAAGTTGTAATTAAAAAATTTCAGTATCAATAGAATAACTAAAAATAACTATAACCAAATGTTTTATGAATTTATCAACCATTAAATCTCCAGGGGTTTATATCAATGAAGTAAGCGCTTTTGGAAATTCAGTAGTACCCGTTGCTACAGCAGTTCCAGCATTTATTGGATATACACCACAAGCTATGTACGAAGGGAAATCGTACACGAATGTACCCACTAAAATAACGTCATTCGCAGACTTTCAAGCTATTTTTTGCTTACCAAACCCACCTGCACCAGCAGATCCAGCAAAACAATATGATCCAGAATATTATTTAGTAAAACAAGATAGTCAACCCACACAAGGAGACTATATGATGATTGGAAGTGATTTTTATTCAATTTTACCAGATCCAAACACAATTTACTATTTATACAATAGTATAAAATTGTTTTATGATAATGGAGGAGGTGATGCTTATATCGTTTCAGTAGGACCATATGGAGCCCCATCAGGAAACCCAGCAATTCTGGGTGAACAAGTAGTGAATCCAAATGTTCAAATTAATCAATTAACAAATGGTTTAGCATTGCTTAAACAAGAGCAAGAGCCAACTATGTATATATGCCCAGAAGCAACCTTGCTATCACTAGAAAACAATGCTTCTTTAATGCAAGCTATGTTATTACAGTCTACAGAAATGCAAACAGCGGTATGTATTTTTGATATTATTGGAGGAGATGACCCTGATCCATTAAAGTATATGGATGATATTGAGGCATTTCGTAATAGTACAGGTTCTAATGGCTTAGATTACGGTACAGCTTACTATCCTTTTGTAGGAACAACAATAATGCAATCTACAGATATTGATTATACAAACCTTTTTGGAGGAGATGTATCACAATTAAAAGATATTTTGAGTCCTGCTGATAACCCAAATGCAACAGTTGATGCTATTATAGCAAATATTCAAAATCCACCAGATGGAAAAGCATTAACAGTTAGTCAATATAATAACTCGTTATTAGTAGCAAGTCCAACATACAGTACCATTATAGCTCATGTATTACAAGATGCCAATTTATTACCACCTAGTGGAGGTATGGCAGGAGTAATAACTACGGTAGATAATCAAGTTGGACCATGGCAATCACCAGCAAACACTTCAATGGTAGATGCAGTAAACTTACCAATAAGCTTATCTGAAACACAACAAGCTGATTTAAACGTAGATGCTATCTCTGGAAAGTCGATCAATGCTATTCGGTTTTTTAACGGATTAGGAATATTAATATGGGGAGCAAGAACTTTAGATGGAAACAGTAAAGACTGGAGGTATTTATCAGTAAGAAGAACTATGACTTTTTTAGAACAATCTTGTAAGCTAGCAGCTAATGCATATGTATTTGCACCAAATGATAAGAATACTTGGGAAGCAGTAAAAGCAATGATTGGAAGTTTTTTAAATGACATTTGGAAACAAGGAGGTTTACAAGGAGCTAGTGCTTCTGATGCCTTTTCAGTAGAGTGTGGTTTAGGTTCAACAATGACATCTGAAGATATATTAAACGGATTTATGAATGTAACAGTTAAAGTGGCTATTGTAAGACCTGCAGAATTTATTGTGTTAACCTTTCAACAACAAATGGCTACTTCTAGTTAATAGAAGTATCAAAAATTTTAATCAAAGAAATAACCAAACAAACTAATTTAAATTAAAAAATAAAATTATGGCAACAGATGACGGTAGTGTAGAAGGCGCAACATGGCCCATGCCAAAGTTCCGATTCGAAGTAGATTTAGGAACTGAATTAACAGGAGTAGCATTCCAAGAAGTGTCAGGAATGGATGTAGAAAATCAAATTATAGAATATCGTAAAAGTAATAGTCCTTTATTCTCTACTGAGAAAATGCCAGGAATTGTTAAATACGGTAATGTTACCATGAAACGTGGAGTATTTGTAAATGACAATACGTTTTGGAATTGGCATGCAGAAATAAAAATGAATACAATTAAACGTAGAACAGTACTTATAAAACTTTTAGATGAGGGAGGCAATGTAACGATGCAATGGCAACTAAATAATGCGTGGCCAACTAAAATATCTAGTACCGACTTAAAATCAGATGGTAATGAAGTTGCTGTTGATACTATTGAGATAGCGCATGAAGAACTCATTATAACAAATGGCAAATAAGAACAAAGCTAAGACAGAAGATAAAGTAGGTAAATTTCCTGTAGGCTTTTATTTTTCTGTTTCATTTGATAGTAGTGAAGGATTACCTTTTCAACAAGTATCAGGTTTAACCAAAGAACAAACAATAGAAGAAGTAGCTGGAGGCGGAGAAAATAGGTTTAAATACCGTCTCCCTGCTGTTTCCGTTAGTAAAAATTTGGTTCTCAAAAGAGCACTAGTTCCAAAAGGAGATGCATTAACTAAATGGTGTAAAGAAACAATAGATGGTGGTTTGGCAAAACCAATACAAACCAAAACAGTTTCAGTTAATCTTTTAAATAATGAGGGGCAAGTATCTATGAAATGGAATTTTTACAAAGCATATCCAATCAAATATTCAATATCTGATCTTAAGTCTCAAGAAAGTGAGGTTTTAATAGATACAATTGAGTTAGCATATATTCACTTTACAACATCTTAAAGTAGTATTAAAAATTAAATAAATATGCCTGTAGAAATTAGGGAATTAGTTATAAAAACAGAAATTAAGACTGAAACAGATCAGCCAACATCTTTTGATGAACAAGATTTTAATGTACTGAGAGAGGAGTTAATAGAAATATGTAAAAGAATGCTCTCTGAGGGTAGTAAAAAAATAAATTATAGAAGGTAGGTATTATGGGATTAGAGTTTATGAAAATAACAGGGTATACTGATGAGAATTTTAGTACACCAGTGCCTGGAGAACCATATAAAGTAATGATTAATCCAAACTCAATAAAATGGAATAGAAAAATTCAATATAACGAGCAACAACCTATAGATTCAAGTAAACCTTCTCAGAAGTATAAAAACACACCAAGTGATGAATTAAGTTTTGAAATTGTAATTGATTGTACAGGAGTAGTCTTTTCAAAAAGAATAGATATGGCTAAAGAAATTAAAACTTTAGAAGATATTGTGTACACCTACAATGGTAAAATCCATCGACCTAATTACGTGAAAATTCAATGGGGAGCTAACTTATCGTTTAATAGTGTTTTAAAAATATTTAACACTACATATACGTTGTTTAGACCAGATGGAAGTCCGCTTAGAGCAAAAGTTTCATTGAGTTTTGGAGAGTATGTTTCTGCCAAAAAGAAAAGTAAAGAAGAAAAAAAACAATCACCAGATGTTACGCATCTAGTAGAGGTAGTTGAAGGAGAAAGTCTTCCTCAATTATGTAATAAGGTATGGAATTCACCTAATCATTATATACAAGTAGCAAAGTATAACGGATTAAACAAATTTAGACAGTTAAAAGGAGGACAAGAATTAGTTTTTCCTCCAATTATTAAACCTACAATATCATGAGTGGAACAACAGAGATAAAAAGTGGCGGACTAGTAACTTTTGATATAAAAGTTGGAGGTAGTACAATTCCTGATACGGTTGAAGTACAACGTGTAGTTGTAGAAAAATCTGTAAATAGAATAGCAAAGGCGACTATAGTAATTCTTGATGGAAACCCTGCAACTGAAGGTTTTACAGTAAGCTCTTCTAAAACCTTTATTCCTGGAAATAAAGTACAAATAGCTGCTGGTTACGACTCGGTAAATGAAACTCTTTTTGAAGGAATTATAACAAAACAAAATATAAGAGTACACGGAACTTCAGGACCTACTCTAGAAGTTGAATGTAGAGATGAAGCAATTCGTATGATTGTAGGACGTAAAAGCTTAACCTTCACTAAGAAAAAAGATAGTGAAATAATCTCTTCAATTATTGGAACATATTCAGGGTTATTGGCTGATGTAACAGCAACACAAACTAAATGGCCAGAACAAGTACAGTATTATACGACCGATTGGGATTTTGTAATAGCTAGAGCAGAAGTGAATGGAATGGTGGTTACAACTCTTAATGGTAAAGTAGCTGTTTTTCCGCCAGATAAAGACAAAAAATCAGTACTAGAAATTGAATATGGAGATAACTTACTAGAGTTTAACGCCGATTTAGATGCTATAACCCAGTTAGGCTCTGTAAAAGGAGAGTCATGGGGGTTTCCAAAACAAAAAACTACTTCAAGTTCAGCTAGTAATAATTATGCAGGAGCAGGAAATTTATCTAGTAAAAAATTATCAGAAGTTGTTGGACTAAAAGAATTTAAAGTGCAAACTACAGCACCTTTAGAAACAAAAGATTTAACAAATTGGTCAAAAGCTACATTGATTAAGAGTGAGTTTTCAAAAATTAGAGGTGAAGTTAAATTTCAAGGAAGTAACAAAGTAAACCCAGGAAAATATATAACGTTAGATGGCTTAGGAGATCGATTTAATGGAGATCATTTTATATCTAATGTAACGCATGTTGTAGCTGACGGAAATTGGATAACAGAAGTAACTGTAGGATTATCACCTATTTGGTTTACAGAAGAGCCAGATGTAATGGCCCCTCCAGCTTCAGGCTTGCTACCTGGTGTTCAAGGACTTTTTAATGCTACTGTTAAAAAGATGCATGAAGACCCAGATAATCAATATCGGATATTGTTAGATATTCCATTATTTGATCCTAACGGACAAGGTATATGGGCACGTTTAGCTAATTTTTATGCAACATCAGGAGCAGGAGCATTTTTTTTGCCAGAAGTAGGGGATGAGGTAGTAGTAGGTTTTTTAAATGAAGACCCTCGATATCCAATAATTTTAGGAAGCCTTTACAGTAGTACTCAAAACAAACCATATAAAGGCTTAACACCTAATCAGAAAAATACGAAGAAGGCAATCGTCTCTAAACAAGGGATTTTTATTGAATTTGATGATGAAAATAAGGTGTTTACTATAGAAACACCCAGTAAAAATACCGCCATTTTTAACGATAAAACAAAAGAAATAACCATTAAAGATCAAAATAAGAACAGTATTGTAATGTCTTCTAGTGGAATAGCAATTAAAAGTGCTAAAAATATATCAATAGAAGCAAACCAAAAAGTAACAATAAAAGGAAAACAAGGGGTAGTTGTAGATAGTTCTCCAGGGGATGTTACTGTAAAAGGGACTAATATTAAGCAAACAGCGAATGTTAAATTCTCGGCAAAAGGGAATGCACAAGCTGAATTACAAGCAGGAGTTCAAACTACTATTAAAGGAGCTATGGTTATGATTAACTAATTAAAAAACGAAGATATGCCACCAGCAGCAAGATTAACAGACTTTCATCAATGTCCAATGCAAACACCAGCAGTACCTGCCCCCATACCACATGTTGGAGGGCCAATTATAGGTCCAGGACAACCTAATGTATTAATAGGAAAACTACCTGCTGCAAAAGTAGGAGACATGCTAGTGTGTGTAGGTCCACCAGATACTATTGTAAAAGGCTCTGCAACTGTAAAAATAGGAGGTATGCCAGCGGCTAGGATGGGAGATACAACGGCACATGGAGGGAAAATAGTAATAGGAGCTTTTAATGTAATAATAGGTGGGTAGTATTAGTGTAAATAAAAAAAAAGAGTTTTTAGGATCAGGTTGGTCTTTTCCTGTAACATTTTCAGTAGGAAACCATCAATTAGAAATCACTAGGTATGAAAATAATATCAAAGACTCTATAGATGTAATTATGCAAACCAATTTTGGTGAGCGTCCTATGAATCCCCAATTTGGTTCTGGACTTCAGCAGTATTTTTTTCAAGAAATGAATGAAACACTCAAAGCTGAAATAAAAGATACAATAATAAATAGCTTACTAATCAACGAGCCAAGAATAAGTGTTTTGAGTATAGAAGTTAACTATGCTGATGTTTTCGAAGGCTTGGTAGAAGTTGTAATTAACTATGAATATAACCAAACAAATACACGACATAATTATGTGTATCCTTTCTATTTAAAAGAAGGGACTAATTTATGATAAATGACTATAATTGACCAAAATAAAATACTTAATTCTCTTGAATTAGCACTAGAGAGTCATTCTCGTTTGATTGATAGTCGAACAGAGAAAGACGATTTTAGTTTTTTGGTAAATTTCGCATCATTAATTAATTTTTATGATAAAACGAATACCGTAAATGGAGATTGGAGCCCTTTTTTACTTAAAGACCCAACTTTTCTAATTGCATCAATAGCAAAAACACCCTACAAAAAAATACATTCATTATTTGCACAAACATGTATTACACTAGAAGAGTTGTTGGCATGTAAAAAGTTTACATCAATAACAAACAAAGAAGGTGAAAATATAACAAACTGTTTTAACCAGTTATTTAATCAATTAATAGGCATATTTCATTTAGTAGAGAGATGGGTGCATTATATGTTAGAGTCACCTCTTACTTATAATTTGAAAGACTATACAATTAATCAAGTAAAAGAGAAGTATAGCCAGTTTTTATGGTCACTTCTTTGGTTAAAAGAACAATTGTATGTAAGTAAACAAATAAAAGGAATAACTTCAGTAAACAAGTATTTCTATAATTCATTTAATCCAAAAATTTGGAAACAAAGCAATATAAAAGTTCCTTATTCAGAATTATTAGAACTTAAATATCCATTAAAAGAAAATACGGAATGTGATTTTTACAATTCATTAAAAACAACAGGAGAAATTGTTTTTTCATTTTTCAATAGCATTATAGAATATTCATTTGTAGAATTTAAAAACATAAAAAAAGAGAAAAAAATATTTCCTGACACCTTGTTGCTTCAAACGTTTACTGAATTGATGAAGATATATAAAAATCAGGCAAATGGGCTTACAGAAAAACATTTAAGTTTTTATTATAAAGATATTTTACGCCAAAAAAAACAGTTAGCAAAAGCAGACTCAGTATTTACTTGTGCAGACTTATCTGAAATTACCACCCCTTTTCAATTGAAAGAAAATACACTATTCAATGCTGGGGAGTATGCTGACGAGTCAACAATTTTGTTTAAGACGGTTAACGATGTTTCTTTAAACCCAGCAAGTATTTCTGAAGCATATACAGTTACTAAAAAAATAAAAGAAAACGGTTTCTCTAAATTATATAAAAAACGAGTTAAAGATGTAGGTACGGTTAAAGAAGATGAAGATGGGAATATTGAAAGTTGGAAAACTTTTGGCTCGGAAAGTAAACCAGAAGGTAAAGAAGTAGACTTAGGTTTTGCAATAGCTTCTCCAATGCTACAATTAAAAGAGGGGAATAGAGAGTTATATTTAAATTTTACTTTTTTAGATAAAATAAATGACTTACGCTTTTTTGAAAAAGGAAAGTATTATTTAAGTACAGAGGAAAAATGGTATCCTCTTCCAAAAGAAAATATTGAAATTACTAGAAATAGTAAAAGTAAACACAAGGTTCATTTTAAAATAACTTTAGAAGAATCGGCACCATCGATTGTTTCCTTCTTAGAAAATCCAGACAGTATAATAAGCTCGTGGCCTATATTTAAAATGAGTTATACCGAGCTTTTGTCTGTAAATAACCCTGTTAAAATTAAATCGTTACAGATAAAAGTTGTAGTAAAAGAAATAAACTCTTTTCAGTTGTATAACGATTATGGTTTATTAGAAACAGAGAAGCCTTTTCAGCCTTTAGGGCCAGCACCAGAGAAAGATCAAAGCTTTATGATTGGTAACTCTGAAATTTTTAGTAAGCCTTTAAAAACCTTTTCTGTAGAGTTAAACTGGAATAATTTGCCTATTGCTTTTACAAGTTACTATCAGCAGTACAACAGGTATTTAGCAGGTTATTATAATGTATTGCCTAGTTTTAGTGAGACCAAAGAGAGAAAAGAAACTTCTTTTTTTAGTAGAGTTTGGCCTTTTAGTAAAAAGAAAAAAAATATAGTTGTTCCAGTTTATAATAAACCATTTAATGACGAATGTTTTAAAGTGGTATTTCAATTACAACAAAATAAACAATGGTATCCTGTCGAAATGAATGTAAGTTGTTCTTTTTTAGATAGTTTAAGTGTTAAAGGGCAAGGAGATACTTACAAAAGAGAATTATTTCAAAAAGTTTTTTATGCTAATATAGATATAAAAATCATTGATGTATTAATAATTAAAAAGCAACTTAAAGTTAATGAGTTATTTACGGTTAAAGATATTTTAAAAGTTTCAGCAAGTTTAAAGCTTAATGAAGAATTGATGATAGTAGATAAGCTAAAAATAAAAGGCTTATTAAAAATAGAAGAACGACTGGCTATAAGTGACATTATAAAAATAAAGGATGAGGTAAGTTTTAATTACCTAAAAAAAAATCAAGAAAAATTAAAAGTAACAGAACTTTTTGAGCTTAATGAGTACTTAAAAATAAGTGATGTTTTTCTAATAAATGAACAAGTAAGCGTAGACAATACACTAGTAATTCAAGAGTATTTAAAAAACTCAACGATAACCTTATATAAAAATCATATAGTCAAATCGTTAGACTTAGAAATTAAAGATCAGCTTTTAATTAATACTTCTTTAACAATTGAAGATGTTTTTGAAATTAATAAAGACCTGATAGTGAGTGATTTGTTAACATCTAGAGGAAAAGAGATTATTAGGATAAAGAAAGAAGTAACGGTAAATGACTTATTAATGTTAAGTGTAGAAAACTCAAGTAATGAAATTAGTTACTCTGGTAACCTTGTTGTTCAAAACACATTAAAAAAAGAAATTGATGTAAATATTTATGGAGTGTTACAAATTAATGGGGAGGTTAGTTTAGAAAACAATATTAAGATTCACGAAGAATTAAATTTTCAAGAAGTTTTAGAAATAGATACAGAGGTTATAGAAAAAAAGAATATAGCACTGTTTGAGAAAATTAAAAACGATAGTGTATTTGGGTCTACAAAAATTTCAGAAGTTCAAAAAGATATAAATCCTGAAATTCAAAATACACTTTTAGAGTTTAATGAAGAAACTTCTACTGGGTTTATTCGTATGCAATTAATAGAGACTAAGTACGGGTTTGGAGCATCATTATATTCGAAAATAGTGAGTGCTATAGCCTTATATAATGCAGACGGAATTGCACTAAACTTTAAAGAAGGGGAAATAAAATATCCATTAGCAAAACCCGCAAATGAACCTTACACACCTGTTGTAGGTTTGTTTAAAGGAAGCTATACAAGTAGTGTAACCTATAATTTTTTGAGTGAACAAAACGAATACCCAATTCAGTGTTTTTACTATGATGTTTTTAAAAATTATAAAGTATACGATACTAACTTTACTAAAAAAGAAAATAAAACAATTAAAAATACTTTTCCGGCCTTGTTGCCCAAGGTAGTATATGGAGGTGGTTTGTTTTTAGGGTTAGATAAAGTTATAGCACCAGCTGCAGTAAGCTTTTACTTTGAGTTGACACAAGATTATTTAGAGTCAGATAAAGAGAAACAAAAAGCTTACTATAGGTACTTAACAAAAAAAGGTTGGAAACAGTTACCCCTATTATCAGATACAACAAGTAATTACAGTTGTTCGGGTATTGTTACTTGTAATATTCCTTCAAATATAACAGATGTACAACATATAATGCCTAATGAAAAATATTGGGTATGTGTTGCAGTGAAAAAGAACCCAGATGCATATTCTAAAACGACATTTTTAAAAACAAACGGTTTTAAATTAGAAAGAACAGGTGAAGTTTATAAAAAGACTTCAAAGAAACCAGAAATAAAGGCAAATGTAATTGAAGAGCCACATACTGCTATTCCTGAAATAGCAACTATTGTACAACCATTTCCTTCTTTTGGAGGGAAGATGGCTGAGACAGAAAAACATATGAATAAGCGCGTAAGTATACGTTTAAAAACTAAGGGTAGAGTAGTAACAAGCCAAGATTATTACAGAGAGATTATTGGAGAGTTTTTAAGTATTTATTATGTAAAAACTAATTATGATAAAAAACTAAAAAAGACAGCAGTATATGTGGTTAAAAAGGTTCAAAAGAGTACAGACTCAATGGCGTTTAGACCTTTAGTAAATCAATGTTATCAAGAAAAAATTCAAGCATATTTAAAAAATAGAGCTTCTGAGTTTGCTAATATTCAGGTACGTAATTTTAAACTGACTTATGTTAAGATAAAAGGAGAGGTTAAAATAACTTCAGGATACAAACCAGAGGGAGTAGCCCAAAAAATAAATACAGGAATTAATATATTCTTATCACCATGGATAACTACTTCACAAGAACAAATTACGATTAATAAAGGAGTAAGTGTAGCTCAAATTTCTGAGTTTATAAAGAGTTTTAAAGAAATTCAAAGTATTGTATTTCTCGAACTTTATTTAGGGAATGAAGAACACATTTCAGGAAATATTAAATATAATAAAAAACCTTACTACACAGTAAGCCTTTTAGATATAAAGCCATCAGATTTGTTAGTGCCATCATTAAATAATACAGAGATAACCTATACGTAATGGAAGCATTAAATCACATAGAAAATACTACATTACCTGTTGAGGTTAACTTTGAGAAGCTCAAAGAACTTGGACTAGCCTATATTCAAAAGAATAATGATAATACTTGGACGAACCTAAATCCAAGTGACCCAGGAGTTACAATTTTAGACCAGTTGTGTTTTGCTTTCACTGAATTAGGATATTGTAATGATTTTTCTATCAAAGATATCTTGACCAATAAAGAAGGAGAGTTAGTAGTTAAAAATCAATTTTATTTACCAGAAAATATATTAACAACTTCACCTATTACAATTAACGATTTTAGAAAATATGTAGTAGATAAAGTTAAAGAACTAATCAACTTACAAATTACACCTGTTAAAAGTCAATGTAACGTATATAGCGTAAAAGTATTGATAAACAGAAGAATTGATAAAGAGAAGTTAATTGAAACAGTTACGATTAATAACGAAGAAAAAGAAATAACAGTAAAAAGTCAAGAAGAGATTATTTTAGAAAACACTTTTTTTGTTCTAAACTCTTGTCGAAACCTTGGAGAGCTGTTTTTATATCCAACAGCTTTTAAAGCAAAAAAACATCAAGTATATGGACAGTTAGAAATAGAAAGTGGATATGATATAAATACTATTTTAATAGAAATTGAAATAGCAATAAATAATTATGTTTTTCCAAAGTTAATTCAAGAAGGGTACAATGAATTAAAGAAAGAAAAAGAAACCACAAATACTATTTTTAATGGACCAAAACTCAAAAATGGATGGATTGTTGAAAGTAACATGCGTCCAAAGAGAAATAGAATTAAGGCTTATGAGTTAACGGAAGTTATTCAGTCAATAGCAGGAGTATTATCTATTACAAACGTGTTATTTAGTCATGTTAAAACACCATATGAAGTATGGTCATCTGAAGAAGAAATATTAGTGTTTAGTTTTATTGATTCATTAGAAAAGAATAGCAATAGTTTACAAGTTTTTACTAAAGGAAAAGATATAAGTGCTAGCATAAACGCTTCAATTGTAAAAGAATTATCAAGGTTAGACGATGCTAATAGCCAAATTAGTAAAGTATCAACAGTTCAAATGGCTCCAGAATTGCCTAGTGGAATGTATAGAGATATTAGCAGTTACTATTCTATTCAAAATACATTTCCAGACGCGTATGCCGTGGGTAATGAAGGGGTAAGTGCTAATGCATCAGCTTTTCAAGTAGCACAATCTAGACAGTTAAAAGGGTATCTAACATTATTTGATCAGGTGTTAACTAATCAGTTTATGCAGTTAGCTAGCCTAGATAAACTATTCTCTTTTGAAAATTCAGTAACAGGAACTCCGTCTGATCAAGAACAGTTTTATAGTATTCAAAATGCTTTTGAAAAAAAGCATGGAGAATACCCATCACCTTTCGTTTGTTTTTCACCAACATACTACTATCAATCTTTGTATAAAGAAGTACCGCATGTGCGTCCTTTGTTACGTAACTTCAAAAAGCATGAGTTTGGTTATGAAGTTCAGACTTTAAGAGAAAATGGTTGGAAAGAGTATCAAAAAGACCCATACAATTCTTACATGTGGGGTTTGATGTCTTTTATGGAGAATGAAGAAGTAAACCTAAAGCGAAGAAATGATATATTAAATCATTTGTTAGCTAGGCATGGAGAATCACCTATACTAATCGATACAATTATTGAAGGTACAGTATACTCTGGAAACTCACAAAAAGATAAGGTGATTATTAAAAGTTTGTATTTACAAAACCTAGGACTATTATCGTACTATAAAACCAAAGCATATAATTTTATAGGAGCTACAAAGTTAACTATAAACCACATAGAGAGTTCTAGTGAGTTACCAGAAAAAGAATATAAAGAATTACAAAAAAAACTAGTTCAAGGAAATCAGAAAAATTTCATTTTTGATACACTTAAAGTAGATAAAGAACAAAAAATAACGAATTTAGATTTTACAGATTTTTCAGCAGTTGAGTTAAAGTTAAATCTACTGTTTGCTCTAAATGTATATTATCAAGACTATTTAGTAAGTTATAATAATGCTTACGCATACTGGTTAATTACCCAACGAAAAGGTTTTTTATGTATTGAAACCAATTTGTTAAAAGAATCAGTAGATTATGAAATAGTAATTACTGAAGATCTTAAAGGAGAACTATATTGGAAACTAACTCAAAAACTGAGGTATAAACAGCTTATAGAGTTAGAGATTTTGTTAAGAGAACAAGTTGACTTTATAGATTTACAAAAAAGATATCCGCTAGTAAAAGTAGAGAATAAAAACAATAGAGGTAGCGATTTTGTAAGTGTAGAAAACTCTTCGTATAAATGGTCTGTTAAAATACCTTTAGATGAAAATTCATTATCAATAACAGATTCATTTTTTGAAAATGAACTCCTTTTAATTTTCCCTAAATTTTTTGAAGGAACCTTAAATTTTAAAATTTCAGATTTTAAAAACAGACTTTCTTATTTTTTAGAAAGTGAGCTGCCAGTTCAGATAACTACAAAGAATTTTTTTGTTAAAAATTGCTTACTAAAAGAGCTAATAATAGCATATGTTAATTGGTATAATAGTTTACGCTTTAATCAAGAAAAAGGCACTTTACATGGAGGAAACCTTATAGCAAATGCAAAAAAACTGATTAAAATACTTGTTGAATTAAATCAATTAAACCATGATTAAAAACAACAATCATATCGTAGCACGTTGTTATTGGAATACTTTTTTTGATAATAAAAAAAAGGGAAAAGAACTTCAAGACACAATAAGTCATTGGAGTGAGTATTGTATGCCTAGAGAAATTAACAGTGTTTTTGATGCTGTATGTTCAGAAGAACAAACACTTAAAATTAAAAACTTAGAGCTAGATTTAGGTGTTATACATTTTGAAAACCTAGAAGAAGATCTATATCTAAAACTAAAAACACAATTGCTATTAAAGCTTAGTGATATTTTGATGTACCCAAATAAGTATTCACAAAGCATAGAAGTTGTTACGAAAGAAAATACTCGTTTAGCCACTTTAAAATATTTTTTATTAAAAGGTGTAATGCCTTGGAATTATCAAAAAATTAAAGGGTCGGTTAATGAAATTTTTAAACATCAATTGCAGCACAATAAACAAGAGATGATGCATATGCTTGAATTAGTAGGGGGTAAAGAGTATGTGCGTAAAAGAATGGCATGGCAATTAAAGGAAGAGAGTATTAAAGAGATTATTAAAAACTTAGAAAGAAGTAACGATAATTATATAATTGAATTTTCTGAAGAATTTGTAAAAATTCAAGAACAAGAAGCTATTGTTAAGGCAAGTCTTCACGATTTTAAAAAGAATTTGCTGTTCTGGATTCTTAACTACTTGTTTACCGAAAGAGGTACAATGTTTAATAAAGTAGATTTTGTACAAAGTAATATTCAACAAATGGCAAAGCATTTTAATATTGAATATTATGAACTTTTTGCTTTGATAGAGGAAGCAGTTGATAAGGTACATGAACATTCGTATGTAAAAAATAACTTTATTTTAATTCTATCTATACTATCTCAAAAACAACAAAACACTTTTTATAAAAACCCATCAACTGAAAGGCAAGTAGAAAAACAATGGAAGCTACTTGAGCATCTTTTAGAGTCAGCCAATAACCGCAGTACAACGTATCAGAAAAAACGATTAGAAGAATTAATACGCTTTTTATCAATCAAAAACCCATTAAGATTTAAAGAAACAATGAGTTTATTAGAAAAAAACTCATTTAAAGCGGTATCACTAAGTAAAGATATATCAGAAGATTCTTTAAAAATACTATTTAAAGTATTGTCGCCTACTTATGCAGAAAAACTAATAAGTCAAATAAAAATATTTGAAAAATTTGCGTTAGAAAAGTATTTTAAGTTTGATAAAAAGTGGTTATTAGGTAAAGCAATTCAGTATTTAATAGAGAAAAAAGAAGCATTTGCTAGTGAAGAGTTTTCTTATTACATCATAGTTGAAGTAAGTAAATCTCAAAAAGTATCAAAAGCAAAAGTTTTTGAAAATATACTAAACGCAAAAATTCTAACAACATATAAGAATACAGAAACATTGGCTGTGTTTAAAGAGTTAAAACAACTCTATACATTAGAGCTTACAAAAGAAATACCTGTTTTTTCAAAAGAAAAATTAATAAAAGTTCTTAAAGAATTACAGCTAGGTTCGTTAAAAGGAAGTGGTTTACAGGTTACTGAGAAGTATTATGCAATTCTTCGTGTATGGTTAAAAGAAAATCCAAAGGAGGTTTGGACTGTGCTAAAAACATATAAAAAGCAAGAGTATGTTCAAGAGTTACTACTAGTATTACTAGACAATACAGCGATTATTACTCCTTTGTTAAAAAAAATATATTCTAAACAATATGAGGTATTAAAAAAGATAGAATATAATATTGATCAGATTGTAAAAAGAAAACCAACACTATCTCAAAGTTTACAATACATAAAAAGTAGATTATTTATTGAAGGAGTGAAAGTTTTAATAAGTAGTCAAAAATTAGATACAGTTTCTTTCATAAAGTTAGTTTTTGAACAGCTAAGTTTTCAAAAACAGCAACCAAATAATAAGTTACATAAAGAATCGATTATTAGTGTTGTAGAATCACTTTTAAAAGATAACCAAGAATTCTCAGAAGCCCAAAAATCAGACTTAAAGTCGTTTGTTCGTTCAGTAAATACTTCATCTAAACTCGATGTACTTAAGAAGTATATAAAAGAGTATAATGATAAACAGAAAGAAGTAGCAAAAATATTAACTCTTTTAGTTCGTGAAAAAAAGATTAATACTAAAGATTTTAAGCAGTTTGAAAAAAGTGTAAGTCAATATTTGTTAAAAGAAGGATATGCATTACAAGAAAATTGTATAAGAGAATATCAAAAACAAAGAAACCAACTTAATAAGAATTATACAGCTGTAGAGATTAAAAAAGTTATTTCAGAAATTTATTGGCAAAGTATTGCAGATTATCAGTGCTATAAAGGAGATAAAAAGAAATTTAAAATATTTTTCAATACTGCTGTTTTACAGTTTTTAGGAGCGCTTAAGAATAAAAAGGAGCAAGAGGTAGAAGGAAAAATATTTAGAGAAGAAAAAACAACTATAAAAAATATAAAATTAAGAGGAGAAGCTTTTTCAGTAAAAGAATTACTGCTTTATGTAAAAAAAGCAATTAAAAAAGAAACGTTAAAGATTGAAACTAATAAAAAAAGTTTAGACTTTAAAGAGGTCTTATTGTTTCTTCTAGAGCAGTATCCAGTTCAAATACATGAGTTATTTAGAGATGAATCTATAACAACTAAGCAACTTATAAACCTACAATCAATACTACCTTTTCAACAGTTTGTGGTGTTTATAGAGAAGGATGAATTAAGAGATTTATACAAAGATATTTTAACATTATTTTTATTAGTACAAGAGTTTGTTAATAATTCAAACAAAATAGAAAATGAGTTTTGGAAGGAAATTGTTCAGCAGATTAAAGATAGGGATGGAAATAGAGAATTAAACACATTAGTTGATATAGTTCTGGAAGATTTTTCTATTAAAAAAATAACAGCCCTAGAAATAGTGCGTGTCATTAAAGATGAAAATATACAAATATCTAGAACCCTACGAGAATTATTGGTAAAAAGAAACCCAACCTTTGAATTACTAGAGAAGTCAATTCAAAAAAGCTATAACTCTAAAATTATTACCTCAAAATACAAAACTGTTAGTATAGTAAAATTAGTTAAGGTTTTATGTATAGAAAACAAAATACCATCTTGGTTTTTACATTCAACACCAGCTACGGTTAGAGGATTAGTAAATGAAGTTTTAAGAGATTATCCATTAATAATGGTATCAGTGTTAAATAAGAATACAGTTTCCGATTCACAGTTCAGTAAGTTAACAGACAAAATAGAAATTACAACTCTATTAAAAGTCTTAAAAGAATTATATCCCTATCAACAAACCCAATTGAATACTATTGAGAAATTATACAAAGCAATAACATATGTTCCAATAGAAAATATTGCTGCGAAAGAAATTCAACACATATTATTAAAAAAAGTATTGAAAAGTTGGGTTACTTCTAACTGGAAACTTATAGGAGTTACTTCGGTATGGAAAGAATTATTATGGGAAGTATGCACCAAAAAAAATATTGAAGAGCGTCAATTTATAAAGGCTTTCGATGATATTAAATCACAGTTGCCAGTTCAACTACAACTAAGTTATAATGAGTTAAAAGAAACAAAAAGAAGAAAAAAAACAACTTCAAATAAAATTAAAAAACAAGAAAATATGAATACACAACGTAATGATAAATTAACTACAGGAGTCACAGTTCCAAATGCAGGAATAGTGCTGTTGAATAGTTATTTTTTAATGTTGTTTGAGCGGTTAAGTTTGGTAAAAATTAATCAATTTATTTCAGAAAATACTCGTTTAGATGCCATTCATTATTTACAATATTTAGCAACAGGAATGACTAAGACAGAGGAATCGTTACTAGCACTTAATAAAATAATATGTGGGGTTTCGTTATCAGAGCCAATAAGTGAAGGAATAGAAATATCAAATAAAGATAAAAACTTGATAGATGGACTTCTTACGTCAGCTATTGGATATTGGGGAGCTATTGGAGATACTTCAATAGAAGGTTTTAGAGGAAACTGGCTGGTACGAGAAGGTATTTTAAGAGAGGAAGAAGACCGTTGGAGTTTAATAGTAGAAAAAAGACCTTATGACGTATTAATGTTAAAATCGCCTTTTTCTTTTTCTATTATAAAATTACCATGGATGGTAAAACCATTACATGTAACATGGCCTTTTTAAGAAGAGAAATAAACGTTTAAAAAGAGACTAACAAAAAAATAGAACTAACCAAGCACTCAAAGGAGTGATAAAATTAATAATAACTAAAACTAATTTTTATGAATTCTTACAATGAAAATTTGCACGCCAGTGTCTTATCGTCACTTAGTGAGCAAGAATTACAGTTACAAAAAACAAAAGCAAGTTTAGACGCTTCTATGTTTTCGTTATACTATGCCGAAGGAGCACGTATAACAGCCGCAGAAGAATTGCAAATAGCAAATAGTAATTATGCTTTTCAACAATTAATCTTAGAACAAGCAGTAATAGATAGTGATGTGTCTACTAATATGTTAAGTTCTACCAATTTAGGTAATAAGCTTATATCTACGTCAGTTAAAAATACTTCAGTAGCTGCAGCTAATGTACAAATAGCTGCTAATGCTGTATTAAAGTTAGCTAGTGACGTTGGAAGCATCTTTAGTATGGTAAATGCTGCTGATTTTGATACCGAAATTTACACACAAAGTAAAGAGGCTTATGAGTTAATGAACAAAACGGCATATTTAGCAGAAAAAACTTCACAGCTTAGTATGGAAGCATCTGCCCAAATTGCCGAGGTTCCTATCGTTAGTTTAACTGATAAGGCACAAGCCACAGATACTTCAATAAAAAGTTTACTAGAAATAGTTACTACAGATTTTACTACTGCATCAAACAATGTAGCTACTGATTCTCAAGCTTTGGTAACAGCAAACTCTCAAGAAAAATCAGCAGAAGGTACGCTTCAAAATACAGAGGCGGTTTATCTTTCAGGGATAAGTGCTTATGAGTTAACAAATAAAGAATTAAACCTAGATTTAGAGGTAGTATTACCGGAAATCTCTGGTAATGCTACATTTTATACGGTTGAATTTAATAAATATAAAAGTCCATTTAGGTATAAGACTATAACAAAAGACGATAAGGAAGAGGAAACAGGGTATCCAGTAAAAGATTATTATATTTTTTTAGTTAAAAATAAGAGTAAAGAAATTTTTTCTATATCAGATGCTGAAGGGTTAATAATGGAGAGTAAAAAAGAAAAAAAGTATTTAAAAATACCAAGTTCAAAAGAAAGAAAGTATTCTCAAGATGTATATATGTCTGATTTAAACGATGTAGATGGAGAAAGAATGAAGCTGGGAGAAAAATATGTAGTATTTGTGTTTGCTGTTTTAGAGAATCAATACAAAAAAGTCATTAATACTTTTGATGATTATTTATCAGCACCATCTGCTCTTTTTACGTTAACCAATAAGCTAACAGCTCCTACACCAGAAGCTATTTCAGTATCAGAAAATGTAATGACTTTTAGTGTACAAGAGGATGCAGAATATAGTGTAGAGTATAGATGTATCTTTTTACCCAATAATAGAGACTTAGTAAAAGGATTGTTAACCGTAGAAGGGTTAAAATCTATAGAAATACAAACAGAGCAATTAGATGATGTTTTTAGAAAATATAATCCAGAAATTGAACGACTAGAGTCAGAAATAAATGATCTTTCTTCTTCAGAAACAGGACTTGAAGAGCAAGAAGAAAAGAACTTAGAGAAACAATCAGAAAAAGGATTAGATGCAAAAGAGCTTAAAAAACTAAAAGATGATTATAATAAAATAGAAAAAGAGCATAAAAGAGTAGAAAAAGAAATAAAAATTCTTCAAAAAGAGTTAGAAAAAGTTGAGAAAGAGAAAAAAGAGGCCATCTCTAGTGTAAAATACCCTAAACATTTAAAGCCAGGATTCTTTTTTAATTATAACATAGCCAAAGGTTTAGGGATAGATAGTTATGCACTGGCTGAGAAAGAATCAGAAGATAGCGATGAATATACACTATCTATAGATTCCTTAACAACAGATAACTTTGGAAATAGCTTAATACCAGGAAATGTATACATTCCTGCAGTACTAGCAATGTCTAATGAAGAAGAGAATGTAAAACTTCAATTTGTTGGAGCATTATCCGATTTTCAAAAAACAAAAGATTTTACATACACTTTAAAAAATAATTAATATTAAAAAATATAAACATGTCAGTATTAAAAATAATAAATAGTTACCCAGGTAAATATGGAGTAACAGAGAAGAAAAAAGAAGAGATAGATTCATTAACAAATCAAGTACTTAATGCACAAGATGAAGTAGAACAATTACAAGCAATAGTAACTTCATTAACAGAAAAGTCTTCTAAACTACAAGTTTTAGTACAAGTAGAAGAGGCTAATAAAGCTGCAGCTTTAAATAATAAAGAATTACTCGATCAAATAGTAGACAGTGTAATTGATTTACTTATAAACTCTAAAATAACTTTTGATGAAATTATTAGCTCAGATAAAAAAATAAAAATAGTAGCAAAAGATATTGATAACGTTATGAATAAACTTATTTACTCTGCTGAAGTGGTAAATAAATTATCAAATTTAATAATTCGTAAAAAATCACAAAACCCTTTAATTTCAGACGAATTGGTTGCAATGGTTAATACTGCTGGAATAGATGCTAACAATGCAGTAGCATTAACACTTACAGCATTAAATTCTGTTTTTGCTTCTCAAGCAACAACTATTGAATCAGAAGGAACCATGTCTTTAGAGTTGTTGCAAGCGATACGATTATATGAGTTTATTACAGGTGAGGATTTAGTGTCTGTAATGAATGAGGATAAGACAGTTTTTATAGCAAAATTACAATCTTATAAGAGAAAAAAAATAATTATAATAGAAGAAATATCTATAAATGTAAAACAAGAAAAAGATAACATAAAAGAACTAATTTATATGGCTTACGGAAGGGCTTCTTTTATATATACCCAAACACTAAAGGCAAGTAAAAATGCTTTAGAGCAATTAAGTGAAGCAGAGTCTAAACTTAGTGAGGCTACAATAAAATTAAACTCATTACAATCTGGATTAGCAGCAGCAAATGCAGCAGCTTTGGCTTCATAAGAACAATTAAGAGATTGTTTAAATACAATAATACTATTCATTTTTAAACAATCTCTTTTTATAAATTCCGTCAAAAATTAGTTATGTATACTTATAAAAACGAAAATCAAGAGCATCAGTCAGTGCTAATTTATTACCAGATAAAATAGGGAAAAATACACCGCTCCAGTTAATAGATAATAGAAAAAGTATTCAAAATATTGTTCAATGTATAGACATGGATGATGAAGAGTATGAAGCTGACTCTAATGAGAACCAAATAAAAACAGATTATAAAGCATAAGCTAGGTGAAAAAAAGATGAAAGAAATAAAAAAAAAGTAAATTTTAAAAAATGAAAAATATTACCAAAAAATTTTATACTGATTTTTATAACAGAACTAATGGTTTTATACCCACAAAACCATTAAATCAACACATGTATCCAGGAGATTTTTTTCAAATACAAAAAGGAGAAGTTATTGTGTTAGGTAATATTTTTAAAAATAATATTATCAATATTGATGAAGTAAAGATAGAGTATGGCATAGAATTAAATTCATATAACTGGAATTTTAGCAATGGAGTAACAAAACCCTATTCGGGTAGAGATAGTGGTAAAAACCCTATAGAAGGAAGTTTTGGTTACAGTAAACAAATATTAGCATTTAAAGAATTTGGAAGTTTCTTTTTTACTAGTCAAAAACCTCAGGCAGCTAGAATTTTAAATTGGAATGAAATAGCTTCAGAATTAATCATTAAACTTACACAGGTTTTATACTCTTTTAGAGAGCTCTATGTAGTTACAGAAAACGTAACTACTGAAAATTGGACATTGGCGGTTTCAGGATCTGATAAAGGAGAGTTAGAAATAGCTTCAGAAACTGAAAGTTCAGGATTAACAGAGTTATTTGGGAAAGCAAGTTCAAAAACAATACAAGCTAGAGATATAGAATACTATCATAGAGAAAACAAAAGAATTCCGTCTTTTTTTAAAGCAAAGAAACTCATAGTACAACCAGAAAAACTTGAAGTTTTTATAAGCGATTTAATAAGGGAACGAATAGGGGTGATAGACTGGGCAAACAGCTTGTTTAAAAACAACTTTCACAACGAAACATTTACAGTATCTATTCCAAAAAATAAACCAATATGTGTATTAGATATGTTACAAGCTAATCAGTTAAACCCTAATACAGCATTACAATATTTCAAGTGGGAAAATACAAGTTTAGATGATGTAGAAAGATTATTTATTTCTTATGGAGACTAATATAAAAGCATTGCAGAAGGAGGTTTTATGGCTGCAAGAAGTAATTCATAATGTAATAAGTACCTACTTAGAACATGAAGGAGAAAGACCCCATTGGACAGAAATATCCAAACCAGATCTAACAAATCAAGAATCAACATATGCCCAATGTGTAACAAAATGGGAATTGAATAGTTACCAAAGGTTAGCTTTAGCTTTAGCCTTAGCTACCCAATTAAAACCAGAAGTTTTAGATGTTTTCTTTGGAAGAAATAAAATTTACGATAGAGGGTTTACAGAATTTGGCGGAATAATAGATAAAAATCATAGTGGTTTTTTGCCCACAGGACAAACATTATTATTTCTCATAACGGCAACAGAACCTCATTTAAGAAATGAAGTGCTAACCATTTTTGGTAAAGAAAGTATACTAATAAAAGAACAAGTTATATTTATTGAAGAAACAGAAAATTTTATACCTGAATATAATGGAGTATTAGGCTTTAGTAAACGATGGTTTCATTTTTTTGTTACAGGGAAAAAACTAAAGTTAGAACATAGTAGTAGCTTTCCTGCTCAAAAAATCACCACACATTTAGAGTGGAAAGATGTGGTTTTGAATGATGTGGTAATGGACCAAGTATTAGAATTAAAATCATGGCTTCAACATGGAAACACATTAATGAATGAGTGGGAGTTATTTAAGAAAATAAGACCAGGGTATAGAGCCCTATTTTACGGACCACCAGGAACAGGAAAAACTTTAACAGTTTCCTTACTAGGAAAAGTATCAAAACGAGAAGTATATCGAGTAGATTTATCCATGATTGTTTCAAAATACATAGGAGAAACAGAAAAAAACTTATCTAGAGTTTTTGATATCGCACAATATAAAGACTGGATTTTATTTTTTGATGAAGCTGATGCATTGTTTGGAAAAAGAACAGAAGCCAATAGTTCAAATGATCGACACGCAAATCAGCAAACATCGTATTTATTACAGCGGATAGAAGACTTCCCAGGAGTAGTTATTTTAGCTTCCAATTTAAAGGGAAATATGGATGCTGCTTTTACCAGAAGATTTCAATCCATGATACATTTTAGTATACCTGAGGTTAATGAACGCTATCAATTATGGAAAAATGCCTTCTCAGGAAAATGTACACTACATCCAAATATTGATTTATGGAAAATAGCAGAAGAGTATGAATTAGCAGGAGGAGCAATAATTAATGTACTTCGTTTTTGCGCTTTGGCCGCGATAACAAGAAACGATACTGTAGTTGTTAAAGAAGAGCTCTTAGAAGGAATTAGAAAAGAGTTTAAAAAAGAGAATAAAACAATTAGTGTTTTCTGATATGGGAGAATATATAAAGCATAAAAAAGAAGCGCAATCAACCATTTTTCAAAGAAAGGAAGGTAAAGGAAGTTTTCTAGAAGATAATAGGGGTCAAAATTTAAACCCCATTCAAAGAGGCAAAAAAAAGAAAGATGATGATAGTGATGATGATTATCAACCACCATGGGCAAAAAAACAAAGAAGATTTGCATTTACAGCAGATAAGCCTACTAAAATAATCAAAAAAACAGCTCACAAAAGAAAACATTATAACAAAGAAAAACATGATGCAGTTTATACATGTCCGGCCTGTAGAAGACCTTTAGGATATATAAATAAAGGATCAAAAAAAATGAATCTAACAAATTTTTCTTATACGAGTAAGAATGATAATTTAAAAAGTCAAAGAGCATTAACATTAGATCACTATCCACCTTGGGCAGGAAGACTAAGTAAATTAGAAAGTAGAAATGCTACCGATCAAGAAATGAAAGATGATTATAATGATGAAGATAGATTAAGAGCTTTATGCAAAAAATGTAATGAAAGTCATAAATATGAAAGTACAAAACATATAGATTATGAAAGTGATGATGAAGAAGAAGGGTATTTGACAGATAGCGAAGAACCAGAAAATTCAGGATTTTACAGCCCTTTTAGGTATAGGAAAGATGATGACGATGGTGCTGGAGGAGGGGGAGGAATAACCGCTTAGAGAAATGATAGTTTTTTAAATTTTAGAATTATGGAATATAAAAAATCAAAAGGAGCTCAACAAGAAAGTAATAATTATAGTAGATTAGGTAAAGATGCATTACAACTCAAGGATAATCGTTCTGGAAAGAACATACTTTCTAAAAAAACTACTCAGTTACAGGGAATAGACGAAGAAGAAGAGCTGCAATTAAAAGCAGATACTACACAAAAAAAGGGATTAGAAGAGGAAGAAGAGAAACCTTTTCAAATGAAAAGTATAGATAAAGTTGTACAGAACAAAAGAATTATACAAAGAGGTAAAAAAGATAAAAAAAAGAAAAAAACAGGTAAAAAAGGAGAAACATACGGTGATATTGGAAGTGGATATTCACAAGAAGATATAGAAGAAGCTAGAAGAAGAACTGGAGGTATTTCTGCTCATGGAAGTAAAAAATCAGGAGCTGGTATTAGTGGGAAAACTAAAAAAGAATCTGAATTATTTACTAGCGAGTTAAGAAGTATTAAAACAGAAAAAAAAGAAGCTAGAAGAATAGCGAAAATAACAGGTCATAAAAAATATAATCCAGGCTCAAAACAAACAGATGAAATGTCTGATTTTGAAAAAGCCTCTAAGCGAGCAAGAGAACTAAGTAGCTCAGTTAATCAAGAAGCATTTGATAAATATCTTAAAAAGAGAGGATATAAATTTACAGAAGAAGAGTTAGATAAATTATATGCAATACTTTATGCTGGTATGTTTGATGTCGATGAATTTCAAGATGATAAAAGAACTGATAAAGATGACGAGGAAGATCATGACCATTTTGGAGGCGGATCAGGATCTTTAATAACCGTATAATATCAAAAAAATAATCTAACAAGTTAGTAATACTTACTAAAAATAAATAATAAGGACGTATGTATGCCAAGCAAGACAAAAAAAAAGAAAATAGTAAAGTAACTAACACTATTGTACAAAAGAAGAATAGTGTTAAGCAAAAAAAAGAACTTATAGATAATCGATGTGAGGCTGGAATACAAAGAAAATTACTAGAACAACCAATTCAAAAAAAAGATAACAATACAGGTTTACCTGATAACCTAAAAATGGGAATAGAAAACTTATCTGGCTATGCTATGGATGATGTTAAAGTACATTATAATTCCAATAAACCTGCACAACTAAATGCACATGCCTATGCGCAAGGAACAGATATTCATTTAGGTTCAGGACAAGAAAAGCACCTGCCTCATGAAGCATGGCATATAGTACAGCAAAAACAAGGAAGAGTTCAACCTACAACCTCACTCAATGGAGCACAAATAAATGATAATGAAGGGTTGGAAAGCGAAGCAGATATAATGGGAGGTAAAGCATTGCAGATGATAGGAATGAAAGGAGTGAATACCTCTTTCCAATTAAAAAATATTCAACCTAATAATATTCAACGAAAAAAAGCAATTCAATTAATGGGCCAAACACAAAAAGCTATTGAAGGTACTTTAAGTTGGAATGAAGTATCAAAAGACTGGACAAACGCAACACATCAATTTAAAAACTCTGATTGGCAAGCTGTACAATGTGTAGCTATAGAACGTTTCCTAACTAATGGAAATTCAGAAAATAAAGAAAATGTTACTCAGCTTTTAGAGTCTAGTACTTGGGATATGATAACAGACTCCATAACTATTGCTTCATTGATAGCAGCTGCTATAAGTGTTATCGCGCAAGCAGCGTCAGCATCTGGTTTAGGTTGGTTAATTCCTATTTCAATCGGTTTAATTGGTAAATTAATTTCAGAACTTATAGAAAACCAAGAAAAAACAACTCCTGAAAATAAAAGTAATGAGGAAGTAAAAAAAGAAAAAAACATTAAGTCAATTACAAATTTTGTTGGATCATTAGCGGTAGGTGTTACGGCTGTATTTGCAGCTACTGACGATAAACAAGCTGTTTTTAAAGGAATTGGAGCAACAATAACCATAGCCTTGATGGGAATACTAGAACTATTAAGAGTTCAAAACTTAAATAGAGAAACCATTTATGGAATAGTAAGGGATAAGATAAAATCTTTAAAAAATGATAGTGGAGAATCTACTTCTTTATTACCTGAATAATTTAAAATTAAAAAAATGACTAACTACAAAGGACATAAAAAAGAAAGTAGTTTTAATACAACTACTCAGTATAATCAAAATAATAAATCTATTTGTCAATTAAAAGACAATCGTTCCAAACCAGAAATTGTTCAGAGAATGTTTAATGGTTATTCAATGGAACCAGATACAGGTGCAGATAATGCAGGGGCTTTTTATTTACAAGAACAAAGAGAAGCACAAAGACGTAGAATTGCTGATGAGGCAGCTGAAGCACAAAGACGCCAAGAAGAGCAAGAAGCAGAAGCAGTTAAACAAGAACAAAGAAGGAGTGAAGCAGAAGCTGTTTTTAAACAAATGAAATATCAACTTAGTGGTAATGCTAGAGGAGCGTGGTTAGCAGTTGAGGAAGCTTTAAATCAAGGAGGTGATGAAAAAGCAAAGGGTTTGGTTTACAGGGTTGTAAATGAGTATATGCGTACAGTTTCGGGTTCGGTAAACGCTGACAGGGAACAATATGGTGGAGACCGAGGCTTTTCTAGAAGGTAGTCTATTACTTAAGTTAACAAGCTTTTGTATAAAAATATTCTAATCTTTTTTTATATTCTTAAAGAAGTTTTAAAAAATAGTTATTGGTAGTACAATAACTTTGATGACCAAAAGCTATCATTTTACCATCATTAGAAAAATGTGGGTTAGATTCATAACCATCATAGCTGGTAAGTCGTATGGCATTTCCTCCTTGAATAGGAGCTTTCCATAAGTCGTTCGCATATACAAAAACGACTTCAGAATTAGATATTGTAGGTTGCCTTAAAAGGCATGTTCCTTGGGAAAAACCAGTATAGCAGACAGCTAAAGTAAGTAAGGTTAGTATTTTTTTCATACTTTGTTGAAATTTTAAACCTTAAAACTCCTTAATTAACTGTTAAAGGGAGTGAAAAAATTGTTAAAACCTTAAGCGAAAAAGGCTTAAGTTAAAAACTAAAACCCAACTGCTTTGTCATCTCCACGAGGATCAGCACCACCTTCTAATTTTCCATTTGGGAGCACTAAGATAGCGTCTACTTTACCAATTATAGGAGAGTTGGTTTCGTCTAATTCATATCCGAGTTGTCGTAGCTTATTTTTTACTTTTTTGTCAAAACCTGTGGGCTCCATTTTAATGACATCAGGTAACCATTGATGATGAAAACGAGGTTGATTTACAGTTTCTTGCATTCCCATATGAAACTCATGTACATTTAAAATGGTTTGTAAAACTGAAGTGATAATCGTTGAGCCTCCGGGAGTTCCTACAACCATATATAATTGACCGTTTTTTTCTACAATAGTAGGAGTCATAGAACTCAACATGCGTTTTTCGGGTTCAATTTTGTTGGCTTCGGCCCCTAGTAATCCAAACATGTTTGGTATACCAGGTTTGCTTGAAAAATCATCCATTTCATTATTTAAGAAGAAACCTAAATCTGAACAGTATAATTTAGAACCATATGCTCCGTTGATTGTTGTTGTGGCAGAAACCGCATTTCCAAATTGATCAACGATAGAGTAGTGGGTAGTTTCATTACTTTCAACCATAGAGATACTTCCATGAGAAACATCGGTAGAAGAAGTGGCTTTTTGAAAAGAAAAATCATTCATTCGATTTTTTGTGTATTCTTTGCTGATAAGTGTTTCAATTGGAATTTTAACAAAATCTGGATCTCCTAAATAAAAACTTCTATCTGCATAAGCTCTACGTTCTGCTTCGGTAATTACTTGTATAGCTTTTGTTGAGTTATGTCCAAATTTATCTAAGTTAAATGGTTCAATTCCGTTCATAATTTGTGCTAAACAAATACCACCACTAGAAGGTGGAGACATGGAAATGATTCGTAAATTGTCATACGTAAAGGTAATTGGAGTTCTCCATTTAGCTTCATATTTGGCTAAATCTTTCTTGGTCATAATTCCACCATTGTCTAGCATAAAAGCAACGAGACGTTTAGCGGTTTCACCTTTGTAAAATTCATCTCTACCATTTTGTGAGATACGTTCTAAAGTAGCTGCCAAAGCAGGATACTTGATAGTGTCGCCTTTTTTCCAGTTTTTATCAAAGAGAATTGAGTCTTTGTTTACTTTTAAAAAGTAGTGCTGATATTTTTTTATGCGGTCTTCTTGTTTTTGGGTAACCACAACCCCTTTTTTAGCTAAGTCTATTACTGGTTTTAAAATCTCTTGAATAGGTAATGACCCAAACTTTTTATGAGTAGCAAAAACACCAGCAACTGTCCCTGGGATTCCTACAGCCATAACTCCTAACGTACTTTTGTTTTCAATAACGTTTCCTAAGCTATCTAAATACATATCTTTATGAGCAGCAAGTGGAGCTTTTTCGCGATAATCTAAAGCGCCAATTTCTCCTGTGTTTTTCCGATATACCATAAATCCACCTCCACCAAGGTTTCCTGCATAAGGGTAAGCTACTGCTAATGCTAGTTCGGTAGCAACCATAGCATCAAAAGCATTACCGCCTTTTTGTAAAATATCGGAACCAATTTTTGAAGCTTCTTTGCGTGCAGATACCACCATTGCTTTTTCTGTAATTGTGCCTACAATTTTTTCTTTTTTACAACTAGATAGTAGTATGAGTGCTGAAAAAAATAAGATTGCTTTTTTCATATATTTTTAGCTTAATTCTTTCAGCTTTTGGTGAGAAAAAGCACGAAGATCTTCAAAAAAAGTAATGAAATCATTTTCAAAAATCTGATAATGTTCTAATAAATCTTCCGTAGCTAAATTCATTTTTGATTTTCCATTAGTACGCCTATTCATACCATTTAAAACTTCTTGAATACCTTTTGCAAACTGGTAATTGTATAACCAATTATATTGCACCATATAAGGAAGTATTTCTTGTGTTTTCTCAGGGAGAATATCAATGTTTTCTTGGAGTAATTTGTATACAGAATCGACATACACATTTAACGGAATTTGAGAATAATTTTTCCAATTCTTAGCTAAATAATGATCGTAAAAAATATCAATGATTACACCGTCGTAGTGTCGGTAACGTTCATGTAGGCGTCTTTTACTTATTCTAACAATTTCATGCGCATCTGTGTAGGTATCAATTTCTCGATGTAACAAAATTCCTTTTTGAATATCTTCTTCATAATGAGAAAACTTATTACCTTTCACGTGGTCTGCTATAAAGTTACCAATCATGATGTTTGTGTTATCTTCAGAAAGGTATAAGTGCGCTAAAAAATTCATTTTATAAATGTAAACAAAAAACCACAACTGCAGCGTTGTGGTTTTTATTAATTACTCAACGATAAAAGTTTTTACTGTGTGAATGTTTTTTTTGTCTTGCGTAATACCTTGAATTTGAATTTCAAAAATTCCTTTAACATCTGAAGTAAAAAAACTTAAATGTTTATTGGTTTTTATTAGTACTGGGTTCCAGTATAATTGAGTTCTAAAATCAGGTATCCTGTCTTTTTTATTAGTTGTATAATTTTCTTTGTAGTAATATTTTTTTTGTTCGGGTTTTGTGATTTTAAATTCATGAACGTTTGGAAGATTTAGTTTAAAATCTTTATCAAAAGTATGAATCTCAATTATTCCCTGATATATAATACTTCCAAATAGATATTTTCCCTTTAGAACAGTAATAGAATCAATTTTTTTTGCTTCTAAATCAATAACATTCGTATGGTCATAAACTATTTGTCCATTAATAATTACCAGTGTAGGTATTTCTTTATTAGTGCCATAATCCATATCTCTAACATGAATTTTGTATTGGTTTTCATTTTTAGTGTAAAAAACATCTTCTAAAATCTCAATAATTGTAGCTTTTAAGGTTTTAAATCTTTTATAGTCATCTAGTTTTATTTTAGTAGTATTATGGGTAAATAATTTTTCACGATATATAGGATATTGATTTATAATACTATCTTTTTTTAAACTATTGTAGGCATATTCAGCTTGAAGATAAATAGTTCTTCTTTTTATTTCAGAAATAATATCTGGGGTTAATTTTAAAGCTTTAAAATTATCAAACTTAATTTTTAGGTTATCTTCATTTTTTAAATTAACAAGGTATTCACTTCTATTTTTGTTTAGTATTTCAATATTAATTTTATCAGAATTTAGGTTTTTTACATAAAAATAAAAGTTTCCAAATTGATCAGTTACGCCTGTTTTATTAACTTTTATATCAGGTATGCTTAGGGCTATTGGAATGGATGAAATACTGTTGTTGGTGTTTTTCGAAGTGATGTTTCCTTCAATTAAATAACCTCTTACTTCTGGTAGAAGTAATGTTGAGTTATTAGAATTGTTTGTGAAATTATTTTTTCTGTATAGTATGGATTTTTTTGGAGGAGCATTTTTAACTGTTTTTTTTACAGAAATTGAAAGCGCGCCACTTAATAAGCTATCATTTAATGAAAGTTTAACTAGTTCTCTTGTTTTAAAGGTTTCTTTATTTAGAGTTATTAATTTGCTAGGTGTTACTTTCTTTTCTTTTTTTAGTACTTCTTTATTTGTAATGCTAGGAAGTGTTTTTTTTTGAAATGGATTTATAATATATAGGTTGTCTTCAAATACAGTCTTCTGATTAAGCATCCATTTTGTATAAGCTACAATTTTATAGGTGCCTGACTCTAACTCTGAATCTATGTAAAAATCACCATATCCAACACCATCTACTAAATTTATTTTTTGTTTTAAAATTGCCATATTTTCAGAATTTATAAGTTCTATGTTGGCAATTTTACTAATTTTAGAAAGGGAGTTACTTTTTTGGTTAAAACAATAGGCTTTATAAAATACTCTTTCTCCAGTAAGTAATAGGTTGTTATTGTAATGTAAAAATATATCTTCTTGATCAAGTCTTTGTTGTGCGCTCACAAAAATTGAATACAATAGAACGAATATCGTGAATGTCTTTTTCATAATAAATTTGTTAGTCAACCCAAAAATCAGGTTTTACATTACTTCCTAAAACTCTACAGTCTCCGCATATTTGTGGAACTAGAGCATAAGGTCCGCTATCTCTTGTTCTAGGAACCTTATCAAAAAAAACGTATCCATTGTTTATAGCATTGGCAACGTTAAAGGTACCAGAATAAGAGTCATAAATTAATGGAGTTATTGTAGAACAATTATCAATAAATGGAATAAGTTTATCGTTTATATCTTCTCTGTTTAAAAAGAATCGTTTAACACTTACGCTTGAAATTTCAAAAAAACCAATAACTTTTTCTTTGTTGTTTAGAGAGTTGATGTTTCCATTGAAAAAACCAATTTGATTTTCGGTAAATATATTTTCAGACTCAGAAAAAGTTTTTAATTTTTCAAAATAATTGTAGCAGTTTTCTGTTCTTACATATTGTTTTATAAGAATACTGTATCTATTCGATAGTATAAAATCTGTTGTAGATATAGATCTTATTGTAAAATTATCAACCTTATCTTCTATCAATGATTTAGTTTCTGTTTGTTTTATTGAATTCGAATATTGAGTTTTAAAACACACTTTGTCATCATAGTTTTTAAAGACTATTACAGGATCTGCAGGGTTGCTTACATCTAACCTATATGGACTCCAAAAAGGAGTAATTATTTTATATGTTTCTTCATACTCATAAGAATAAAAATGCGCATTATCATTAGGGTTGTATGAACTAACTTGGATTGAAACTTCTTCTTCATTTAGGTTGTTTATTTCAACCGAATAATTTATTTTGTCTATTGGTATTATTGGAGGTAACCTCTCTTCTGTAGAGTAATATGAATTACCATCGTTAGTCTCAATTTTTAAGCTATAAGACTTGTTTTGATTAACAGAAAACTCAGTAATTGATTGATATAAACCATCTTCTATCTCTTCAAAGTTATACACTATATTTTGATTGTCTGTTATAAAAATTTTGGCTCCTTTTTCAGGATTACTTCTTAAAGTATCTATTTGATAGGTTCTAGAGAGTTTTATATTGTGGAATTTATATTCATTTGTGATTCTTGCTTCAATAACTAAAAGGTCTTCAAAATCTATATTTTCTGGCTCAAAAGGTTCAATACATCTTGTTAATAGCATTAACGAAGAAATAATAAATAATACAATTTTTAATGATTTCATTATTTAAAATTTAAAGTTATACGTTATTGTAGGAATAGGTACAGAGAAAACAGAGCTCTTATAGCTGGTAACATTACCATTTTTAGTTTCAAAATATACAGAGTAAGGATTGTTTCTTCCTAATACATTGTAAACTGAAATATTCCAGAAACTATGAGCAAATTTTTTAATTTTATGATTCCCTTCTATATTTAAGCCAATGTCTAACCTAAAATAGTCTGGAATTCTATATTCATTTCTATTACTATAAGTTAAGTATTCTGTATTGTTATACGTGTACTTTCCAGTGGGGTATGTAACTGGTCTTCCTGTTTGATAGCTAAAGTTACTTGAAATACTGTAACGTTGTGTTATTTTGTAATTAAAAACAATATCTAAGTTATGAGGTTTATCGTAATTGGTAGGAAAGTATTCTCCATTATTTACTTTTTCTTCATCAAATTGACTGTCTAATTTTATTAAGGATCTAGAGTAGCTATATCCTAACCAACCATTAAAACTTCCTTGATTTTTTTTGATTAAAAACTCAAGCCCATATGATTTCCCTGGACCTTGTAATACTTCAGTTTCAATGGTTTCATTTAAAAGTAAGTTAGCGCCAACTTTATAGTCAATTAAGTTTTTATATTGTTTGTAATAGGTTTCTAAGCTTACTTCATAATCTGTATCATTTATATATTTTAACACACCTAAAGAAAACTGTAAACCTTCTTGAGGAAGAATGTTTGAGTCAGATAGCCTCCATGTGTCTAATGGAGATGCGGTTGTGTTGTTGCTCAAACGATGTATGTATTGAAAGGATTTATTAATACTGGCTTTAATTGATAAATCATCAGTTAAAGAGTATCTAGAGCCAACTCTATAACTAAAACCATTGTAAGTTTTATATATTTCATTAGAGTCGTAATTATTTGTTTCAACTATATTAGAAGAGTTTTTGGGTTTGTTAGACTCGTAAATTCGTTGTTCATGCGCTCCTAGTCCAAGATATTGTGAAAACCGTAAGCCAAGGTTTAACGATAATTTTTTAGAAAAATTGACGTTGTCTGAAATAAAAAGGGCATTTTCTAAACCTCTTTCTTTAGGTATATTAACAGAAGGAACAGAGGAATTCTCATCTTCAGGTTTTATCCTACCAGGATTTACATTGTAAAGTTTAGCTTCTAAACCATAATCAAAAACATGCTTTTTAGAATGTTTGTAATTAAATTTAAGTTTAATGTTTGACTCGTTTATTTTATAATTTAAATTAAAATCTCTGTTGTTATTGGCATCATATAAAATATCAAAGTCATAACTACTATTACTAAGAGTTAAATTTCCAATATTTTTTTTATTAAACTTATGTTCCCAGTTTAAAGAGATGATTTTATTTCTGTAATTATTTACAGAATCTGATGCAATTTGAAACTTATCACTACTATAATACCCAGTAATTTTCAGTTTATTTTTTTTATTAAATTTATGATTGTATTTAGCTATTACATCATAGAAGTTAACCTTACTGTTTTTTAACTCTTTATTATTTAGTTGTTGTAAAACCCACTCTGAATAAGTACTTCTTACACCAATTAATAATCCAGATTTATTTTTGACTATTGGAGTTTCTATTTTAATGTTACCTGTAACAGGGCCAATAGAAGCTTCACCATTAAACTTTTTTGTACTAGCATCACTGGTTGTAATATCAAAAACAGAAGATAATCTTCCTCCATATTCTGTTGGGATATTTCCTTTGAAAATTTTTAAATCATCTGTAGTAAAAGGATTAATGGCAGAAAAAAGACCTAAAAAGTGGGTTGGGTTATACATTACTCCACCATCGAGAAGAAATAAATTTTGATCTACTTTTCCCCCTCTAACATTAATACCCTCAGCGCCTTCACCTGCAGATTTTATTCCAGGTAATGTTAAAGCAGCTCTTAGTAAATCTCTTTCACCAAGTACTTGGGGTATAGTTTTTATATCTTTTGCTTTAATAAGTGTTAAACCTGTAACGTTTTCTCTTAAATTATTGCTTTTACTTCCCTTAACAATTATCTCGTCTAGCTCTTCTAGTTTTTCCAATAAACTAAAATTGAGTGTGCCATCATCATACATTACAATGTCATAAACTTCTGAAGAAAAACCACTTAAAGAAGTCTTAATTTTGTTTTTTCCGTAAGGTAAATTAATCGAATATCTACCCCTAGAATCTGTAGTAGTAAAAATGTTTTTATTTTTTTCAAAAATAGTAACTCCTTCAATAGGTTTATTGTTTTTTTCGCTTTTAATCACCCCGCTTAAAGTATAGTATTCATTAGGAGTTCTAACTTCTTTACCAATAATTTTATCAACTGTTGTATTATTTTTAACTAGAACAGGAGTAGAGCTTTGTTTTACGTTTTCATCATAAATAGACCTTCTTATTAACAGGCCTTTGGTTAGAATTACCTTTTTCTCATCAGTAATAAAGTAATTTAGATCACTATCTTGAAGTAAGTCTGTTAGTATTTTAGATAAAGGTTTGTTAATATAATTTTTAGATTCAGTTTTATTGTCAAACCATTTGTTTAAATAATAAAATTTATAAATACTCTTATTCTCTATTTGCTGAAAAATTTCTTGCTTGGTTAAATTTTCAAAATTTAGAGTTAACAAAATATCATTTTCTTGCGAGATTAAATTTACTGTAGTAAAAAAAAATAATAAGGTGATAAATTTTCTCATCACTAAGCTCGGGTTTTTAATTCCTTATTTAATTTAGATACCAGCATTTTATAAAAATCATCAGGTGACCTTTTTCTAATGGATCTATTTTCATTAAAGAATTTTTTTATTAAGTTTTTTAAAGAGGGAAAAACTTTGATTAAACTTTTTTGATAATCAATTTCATAAAAGTTATTATCAAAACTTATGATATGATTTTCTTTTTGGCTGAACTTATAATGAGTAAAGTTACGGTTAATCTTTTTATGAGATATCTTTCTGTATTTCTTATATAAGGAAATAGTATTTGTTGATTCTAGTTCTTGAATAAAACCAAACTTTTTTGTGTTAATAAAAATAGCATTTTCAATTTTAAATTTAGAAACGTGTTTTTTCTCTAAAACTATAATGTTAAATCTAGATGAAGCAGGAATTTTTACGATTAAATTATCATCTACTAAATTATATTTAAAATCTATATTTATAAAAAGTTCATTTTGATAGGTAATATCCCCTTTTAAAAATTTGCTAGATTTTAAATAATTATGATTACCATCTATTTTTCTAAACTCCTCTACGAATAGCTTTCCATAACTAAGATTAGTGTTTTGGAGTCCAATTCGATTATCAAAATTCTTAATTATTAAATTATTTTGAGAACTTAGTTTTAAATTAAAAACAAGTATCAAACAAAAAACAATATTATTTTTCATAATAGCATTTCATATTAAAAACACTTAAAAGTAAACTTTTTTACTGGTAATATTTTTTTTAAATAAAAAAAGCAGCTTTAAGCTGCTTTTTTGTTATTTTTTTGGAGTGTTCTTTAATATTTCTAATAAAAACTTCCAGAATTTTTGTGTTGATGATATTTGTGCGCGTTCATCTGGTGAGTGAGCCCCTTTAATATTTGGTCCAAAAGAAACCATATCCATTTCAGGGTAATTTTGACCTAAAATACCACATTCCAATCCTGCGTGACATGCTGCTACATGTGGTTTGTCGTTATGAAGTTCTTCGTATAACTTGGTAACTGTTTTTAAGATTTCAGAATTCACGTTTGGTAACCAACCAGGGTAAGAACCCGAAAATTCTACGTCAAAACCAGCTAATTCAAAAGCACCACGTAAAGAGTTTGCTAAATCCCATTTATTAGTTTCAGAAGAAGAACGAGTTAAACATCCAATTGTAATAGTTCCGTTTTTTACAATAATACGTGCGATGTTGTTTGAAGTTTCTACTAATCCTTTAATATCAGGGCTCATGCGGTATACACCATTTAAAGCAGCATAAACAGCTTTAATTAAACCTTCTTGAACCCCTAGTTCCATCACAGTTTTAGGAGTTTTAACTTCTTTTAATTCAATACTAAGGTTTGGTTCTAATGTTAAAAACTCAGCTTTAATATTGTTAATAAGTTCATGAATTTCAAACAAGAAAGGTTCTTTTGAAACTGTATCAATTACTACAGTTGAAAAGCTTTCACGAGGAATAGCATTACGTAAACTACCACCGTTAATTTCAGCAATTCGTAAACCGAAGTTGGTGAATCCGTCAAATAACAAGCGATTCATAATTTTGTTAGCGTTTCCTAACCCTTTAATGATGTCCATACCAGAGTGACCTCCATTTAAACCAGTAACAGAAATTTCATAAGCTAAAGTGTTTTCTGGAGTGGTTTCTTCACTATAGTTCCTAGTAGCAGTAACATCTACACCACCAGCACATCCCATACCTATTTCATCATCTTCTTCAGTATCAAGGTTCAATAAAATTTCACCTTCTAATATTCCACCTTCAAGTCCCATAGCACCAGTCATGCCTGTTTCTTCATCAATAGTGAATAAAGCTTCAATAGCAGGGTGAGCAATATCAGTAGATTCTAAAACTCCCATAATAGCAGCAACTCCTAAACCGTTGTCAGCTCCTAAGGTAGTTCCATCAGCTTTTACCCAATCACCATCTATAAACATTTTAATTCCTTCAGTATCAAAATCAAAAACGGTATCAGCATTTTTCTGATGTACCATATCTAAATGGCTTTGCATAACTACTGTTTTTCTGTCTTCCATTCCAGCTGAAGCAGGTTTACGAATAATAACATTCCCTACATTGTCAACCATGGTTTCAAGATTTAGTTTCTTACCGAAATCTACCATAAACTGAATTACTCTTTCTTCTTTTTTAGAAGGGCGAGGCACAGCGTTTAAGTCGGCAAAATTTTTCCATACAGCTTTGGGTTCTAGGTTTCTTATCTCTGAATTCATTGTGAATTGAAGTTTTAATTTTAAAGCAACGAAGATACTTAATCCTTATTGAAAAATTGTAAATTTGCAGTATGGATTTTTCGTCGAAATTATTAGAAAACGCAGTAAATGAAGTAAGTCGATTACCAGGAATTGGTAAGCGTACGGCGCTTCGTTTAGTGCTGTATTTGTTGAAACAACCAAAAGAGAATACGAAGTATTTAGTAGAGGCTTTAACGCATTTACGTAAGGATGTAAAATCGTGTGAAAAGTGCCATAATATTTCAGATACGGAGTTGTGCGATATTTGTAGTAACCCGAAGCGAAATGGAGAAATTGTATGTGTGGTAGAAGATATTCGTGATGTGATGGCGATCGAAAACACGGCACAATACAGAGGTTTGTACCACGTATTAGGTGGAAAGATTTCTCCTATTGAAGGAATTGGTCCTCAAAACTTACAAATAGGATCCTTAGTAGAGAAAGTAAAAAATGGAGAGGTAAAAGAATTAATTTTTGCGTTAAGTTCTACGATGGAAGGAGATACCACTAACTTTTATATTTACAAACAGATAGAAAAATATGGAGTTACAACATCAACCATTGCCAGAGGAATCTCAGTAGGAGATGAATTAGAATATGCAGATGAAGTTACTTTAGGAAGAAGTATTGTAAATAGAATACCTTTTGAACAATCGATAAAAGGGTAAGAAAAAAAAGAAAAGAGGAAAGGCCAACTAAATGAAAGCCACTCCTCCTAACTGTATCTTATACTATATAGAAGATTGAAAACTGATTTTGTTACATTTGTATGTGTTAAAATATGTTAATAAAAAAAGAAGAAGTCTAGACTTCTTCTTTTTTATCCTTTTCAATCAACTCCTGTTCATATTTATCCCACGATTTTTTAGCTCTTATTTTTTTATAATAACGAATACCAATCATCAATAATACTCCAAATAGAATAATCCCAACGACACCCCAAATCCAGTTGATAGCACTCTTTAAAACCACTAAAAATACAGCTGCGAATAAAATTACGGTCGGAATTTCATTAAACATTCGAAGTTTATTAGGTGTGTATTTAATCTCGTCACGTTGTAATTCTGAATAAACCTTATGACAAAATCCGTGATAAAAATAAAGAGCCAATACGAAAGCTAGTTTTACATGCATCCACGGCATTTCTAAATACACAGGGTTTTTATATAGCATCCAAAAAGCAAAAAAACTTGCTAAAAATAAAGAAGGCCAGGTAATTATGTACCACAAACGTTTAGACATTAGCTTGTATTGGGTTTGTAATATAGACTTGGCGGGTTCATCTTTTTTTTCTGCTTCCACATGGTAAATAAACAAGCGACCTATGTAAAATAACCCTGCAAACCAAGTTACTACAAATATGATGTGTAATGCTTTTACGTATAAAAAGTCCATGAGTTTTATGTTTGAAAGTTGTAAAGTTACAAGTTTTTAATTTTGCTAACTGCTAATCAGGATGAAATTATCACGTCATTATCACTCTTTATAATGACACTTTTTGTTGTCGTTGCAAGCCTTTCGACTGTCGCTCAAGACAGTCTAAAGCGTGGCAATCTGTTAATCGTTTGCTGTTAACTGAAACTCTTTAATCCATCCAGTTAAAACATCCACCCATTCATCATTATCATTAATACAAGGAACTGTATGGAATTCTTCACCACCTGCTTCTAAAAATTCATGTTTCCCTTCCATTGCTATTTCTTCTAAAGTTTCTAAACAGTCAGAAACAAAAGCAGGAGTTACAATGGCTAGTTTTTTAATACCGTCTTTTTCAGCTTTGTTAACAATTGTTCTATCTGTATAAGGTTGTAACCAAGGATCTACTCCTAAACGCGATTGAAATGAAGTAGAAACGTTGTTTTCATCCAAACCTAACTCAGTAATTACATTTTTGGTAGTTTGGTAACATTGGTGACGGTAACAAAACTTATGTGCTTCAGAAGGAGTGTCACAACAGGTTGTGTTTCCAGGTTTAGGATTACAGTGTGATTTTGTTATATCTGATTTTCTTATATGACGTTCAGGTACTCCGTGATAAGAAAATAAAATATGGTCGTAATCTTTATCAGCTAAATAATCTTTTATACTATTAGATAAAGCTTTTATATATGCTGGTTTGTTGTAAAAAGCAGGTACACTTGTAATTTTCATATTTGGGAAGAACTCTTTTCTTAATTCTTCAGCTAATACCAAAATAGTCTCAGTAGTTGCCATAGCAAACTGAGGATATAGCGGAACTAATAAAACTTCAGTAACACCTTTATCATGTAGTTCTTGTAATCCATTTTTAATAGAAGGATTTCCATAACGCATCGCTAAAGAAACAGGAAGCTCTGTTTTAGTTTGTACTTTATTTTGTAAACGTTCAGATAATACAATCAAAGGAGAACCTTCTTCCCACCATATTTTTTTATAAGCAGCAGCAGATTTTTTAGGACGTGTGTTTAAAATAATCCCTTTCACTAAAAATGAACGAAACCAATACGGAACATCAATAACACGTTCATCCATTAAAAACTCTCCTAAGTATTTTTTTACATCTTTTGGGTCTGTACTCTTAGGAGACCCTAAATTAACTAATAAAACTCCTTTCATGTATTTACTTTTCTAAGTCTTTACGAGTAAAGTGTAGAAACCGACAACGGTTATTCAACATTACTCGTAATAATGTTCTTTAACTGGCTTGTTGTTTCATATAATGCAATAGCTAAGCTATGAATTACATTCATGCTAGAGTTTCGTCCGTACATTGGTATAGCTACTGTTGCATCTACTAAGTTAACGTTTTCTATGCCATTTCTTTCGCTACCCAAAAGTAACACAATTTTTGAATGAGGCGTAAAATCGTAATCGCTAATATTTATACTTTCATCGGTAATTTCAATTCCAATAATAGTATTTCCTTCTTCTTTTAATTTATGTATAAGTTGTTCAAAATTACCGTAGGTATCATGTGGTATTTGTTGAATAGTATTTCGAGCAGTTTTCTTTACAATTCTATTCTCTATAGAAGGAGAACTTTCGTGTAAATATATTTTTGATACTCCAAAACTTTCTGAAATTCGAAAACACATTCCTATATTTTCAGGAGTACGAATGGCATCACAAACAATAGTGATAGGAAAATTTTGCTGATTATTTTCTATATCGTAATGAGTTAATTGTTTCATCTTCTATATTTCTTTTATTGTTGTAAGCCCATTACATATTGCTTAGGAGTGGTGCCAAACTTCTTTTTAAAAGCAGCAATAAAGTGACTTGAAGTGCTATACCCTACTTGTAAACCAACTTCATTCACATTGTATTGATTGCTTTCTAATAGTTTACGTGCATGATCCATTTTATAGTCAAATAAGAAGCTATATACAGTATCACCGTAAATTTGCTTAAAACCTTCTTTTAATTTTTTTAAGTTTAGGCCAACTTCATTCGCTAAATCTTGCAAACTTGGTGGTTCACTCATTCTAGATATAATTATATCTTTTGCTTTTCTAATCTTTAAAACTTCTCGGTCATCAACTAAGAAAGGACAATACTCTTCATTGGTGTTTTCGCCACTATCAAAATGTAAACTTAGCAACTCATATGCTTTTCCTTTTATGTAAAGGTCGCGCATAGAACTTTGATTTTTTGCGGTTAAAATTTGTTGGAGTACCAATAAAACATTAGCATTTATTTCTGCATTGTCGTAATACTTCTTGTTTTTATTATTCTCGCTTAAAAAAGGAATATAACTAGCCTCTTTAGAAAAGAAAGCATGAAATTTTTCTATAGAAATTAACACAGACACTAAAGAGGTTTTTGGTAAGATTTCTAAGTTAATAGGTAAGTCTTGTTGTGGGTTGTATAAGAAAATTGAATGTTTGTCTAAAACATTAAATGTGTAACTATTATTGTTGAAGTGAAACTTGCAATTACCTTTAACACAGTAGTGTAGTTGTATGTAAGAGTTGTCAATATCTCTTTTGAAAAATGCTGTTTCGTCAGAATTATTCTGAAATTTTAGTGCAAAAAAACCCTGTTCTATAGGAATTTCTCTAAATGTACTTTCTGCGATGTTTTTTGACATGGATTCAGTGGTTTTTATAAAGCTTGCTATTTAGAACGATTCTAAAATAAAATGTTTCTCCTAGTCTGTTTTACTGCAAAAATACACTTTTGCGTAAGTTTTTGAGGTGTTTTTGAGTGAAAAAGCGAATAGCGACATTAAAAGTTCTTTTAGCGATACTTTTTTTTGTTCAATATTTATATTTTTGACCGACTTTTTTGAAGAAGACTCAATGACAGTAGAAAATAAACATCATAGTAATTTATACAACATAGGCGTTAGTTATAAAAAAGCTGATGCTGCGATTAGGGGGAAATTTAGTATTTCTAAAGAAAATCAAAAGCAACTTTTAGAAGAAGCAAAACAAAAAGGAGTAGACGGAATTTTTGTATTGTCTACTTGTAATAGAACTGAAATATGTGGTTTCGCAGAACACCCTTTTCAGTTAATAAGTATGTTGTGTAAATATTCAAATGGTTCTGTAGAAGAATTTGCCAACGTATCAAATGTATATAAAAATAAAGAAGCCATTAACCATTTGTTTAGAATGGGGACAGGGTTGGATAGCCAAATTTTAGGAGACTACGAAATAGTTGGACAGTTACGTCAGGCATTTAAACAGGCTAAAGAAGTAGGAACTACAAATGCATACTTTGAGCGTTTATTAAACCATGTAATGCAAGCAAGCAAGCGAGTTAAGAATGAAACAAAGTTGAGCTCTGGAACAACTTCAGTGTCATATGCCGCCGTTCAGTACTTAATCAATAATTTACCAGATTATAACTCGAAAAATATTTTAGTGTTCGGTTTAGGTAAAATGGGTAAACACACCTGTAAAAACTTAGCAGAATATACACAAAATAAATCGGTAAGCTTAATTAATAGAACTGAAGAAAAAACTTCAGCGTTTGTAAAAGACCATAGTTCTATTAGAAAAGCGTCGTATGCAAATTTAGAAGAAGAAGTTCACAAAAGTGATGTGTTAATTGTTTCTACAGGTGCTAGTTTTCCCACGATTACAAAAGAACATGTTCCGGTAGATAAAGAATTGTTGATTTTAGATTTATCAATGCCAGCCAATGTATCAAAAGAAGTTACAGACCTAGAGAATGTCACAATGATAAATGTTGATGATCTTTCAAAAATAACCGATGAAACATTAGCGATACGTCAGCAAGAAATACCAATAGCCGAAGCGATTATTGAAACTCATAATCAAGAATTTCAAGAATGGTTAAACCACAGAAGGTTTACTCCAGCAATTACCGCTTTAAAAGAATCATTACAAACCATTCAGCAAGGCGAAATAGCTTTTCATAAGAAGAAAATTAAAAATTTTGATGAAGAACAAGCAGAAATACTAACATCAAGATTTATACAAAAAATAACCACACAATTTGTTAAACACTTAAAAGACGAAGAAACTTCAGTAAATACAAGTATCGAAGTAATAACTAAAGTGTTCGGAGCAAATTTAGAATCCACCCATGCAGAAGATAATTAGAATAGGTACACGTGATAGCCAATTGGCTATGTGGCAAGCAAAAAAAGTTCAAAAACTTTTAGAAGAATTAGGTCATCAAACTCAATTAATCCCCGTTAAAGCAACGGGTGATTTAGTTTTAGATAAACCCCTTTACGAACTAGGGATTACAGGAATTTTTACTAAAAATTTAGATATTGCTATGCTAAATGGTGATATTGATATTGCGGTACATTCTATGAAAGATGTTCCTACAGTATTACCAGAAAATATAATTCAAGCAGCAGTTTTAAAGCGTGCCAATTACAACGACATTTTGTTGTTAAAAGACAACGAAGAGTTTATGTCACAACCCAACGGTGTAATAGCTACAGGTAGTTTACGAAGAAAAGCACAGTGGTTAAACCGCTATCCAACTCATACAGTAGAAGGTCTACGAGGTAATGTAAACACACGTTTACAAAAGTTAGAAGATAACGATTGGAACGGAGCTATTTTTGCAGCAGCTGGTTTAGAAAGAGTAGGCTTACGACCTCAAGGAGCGGTAAATTTAACTTGGATGATTCCTGCACCAGCTCAAGGAGCTATAATGATTACAGCGTTAGAAAAGGACGAAGAAATCAAAGAAATTTGTGCTGAGTTAAACGATAAAGACACAGAAACCTGTACAAGTATAGAACGTGAGTTCTTAAACCGTTTAGAAGGTGGTTGCACAGCGCCAATTGGGGCTTTAGCTTTTATAAATGAAAAGGAAGAGGAACTTAATTTTAAAGGAATTTTATTAAGTAGAGATGGTAAGAAAAAGATTGAAGTTAGTAAAAAAGTAAAAGTTGGTAAACATAAGTATGTAGCAAAAGATTGTGCTAATTATGTGATTGATAAAGGTGGAAAACTAATTATGATGGAAGACGAAGGAATTGAAAAAGAGTTTTCAATCTATTCGACTAAAAAACTATCAGAAGCACAGAAAAAATTATTACCAACACACATGAGTGTGAATGATAGCGATTTTATAAAAATCCGTTTTAATAGAATTGCACCTAAAGTAATTAAGAAAGAAATTGAAAATGTAATTATCACTAGTAAAAATGGTGTAGAAGCAATTTTAAATTCATTCACTTCAGATGAATTACAATTCAAAAATATTTATTGCGTTGGTAGAAGAACAAAAAAGTTAATCGAGCAACGCATAGGAAAAGTAACACATTCAGAAAGAAATGCGAAAAGACTGTCTGACTACTTATCAAAAGAATTAAAAGGTCAAGAAGTAACGTATTTCTGTAGTGACTTACGTTTAGACACACTTCCAATACTTTTAAAAGCAAACGGGATTGCTGTTAATGAAGTAGAAGCTTATAAAACAATGTATAGTCCATCAAAAGTTGATGAAAAAGTAAATGGAGTGTTATTTTACAGTCCGTCAACAGTTGAAAGTTATATGGAAAAAAATACTGCGGATAAAATAGCCTTTTGTATTGGTGATACTACTGCTAATGAAGCTAAGAAACATTTTAAAGAAGTACAAATAGCAAAGATGCCAACAGTAGAGAGTGTACTAGAATTGGTAAACCTTCACTTTGTGAAAGAATAAATTAACAAGGGTTAATGAGTAAGCTAAAGAAAAAAATAAAAAAGTATGTTACAGAGTTTTTAGTGGTAGCATTTGGTGTTTTTCTTGGAATTTATGTTAATGAATGGGAAAATAATAAGCAGTTGAATTCCGACAAAGAAAAAGTAATTCAAAATATTTTAAGTGAACTTGAAGATAATAAGGAAAAACTCTTAAAATCTGTAAGCTATCATCAAAAAATAAAAATAAACCTAGATAGTACGTTAGCAAAAACCCCTGAAGAAATTAAATTTGAGAGATACCTTGGAAATAAACATTTCAAGTTTGTCACTATAAAAGGATGGACGGGGGTAAATTTTCCTGAATATGATACTACAGCTTTTGAAGTAGCAAAAATGAGTGGAATACTACAAAATATGGATATAAATGTTGTTCAAGAAATTTCAAAAATCTACAATAAAATACAAAATCTTGCAAGTTTTCAAAATTTGATAACTAATAAAATGATGGAGTTGAATTATGAAACTAAAGTTATTGATGTAGTAGGTAGTTTAACCTTAGTTGTAGGAGATAATCTTAATATGGAAAAATTACTAGTAAAAGAAGTAGAGAAGACGATTGCGCACATAAAAGGATAAAAAACAAACTGTAAAAACTCTATAAGTAGTATAATCTTTAAACAATATTTATTTTTTAAGCCTAGAGCTAAAAGCCAACAGCCAAAAGCATATCATAACCATGTTTAGAACACGCAGATTAAGAAAAACAGAAAACATCCGTCGATTGGTAAGAGAAAACAAATTATCGGTAGATGATTTTATATACCCTTTATTTATTGAAGAAGGAACAGGTATTGAAACTGAAATTCCTTCAATGCCAGGAATTAAGCGTTATTCATTAGATACTATTTCCAAAGAATTAGACGAAGTTGTTGCACTAAAAATTCCAGCAGTTTTGCTATTCGGAATTCCCTCTAAAAAAGATGATGAAGGTACCGAAACTTGGAATGACAACGGAATCATGCAACAAGCTATCCGATTCATTAAAAAGAATTACCCAAGCTTATATGTAATTACTGATGTATGTTTTTGTGAATACACTTCACATGGTCATTGCGGAGTAATACATGATAATGATGTAGATAACGATGCAACTCTAGTAAACTTGGCAAAACAAACAGTTTCGCATGCAAAAGCAGGGGCAGATATGGTAGCACCATCAGGAATGATGGACGGTACTATAGCTATGATGCGTGAATCGTTAGACAATACAGGTTTTGCGAACTTACCAATTATGGGATATTCTGTAAAATATGCGTCAGGATTTTATGGACCTTTTAGAGAAGCCGTAGATTCAGCACCGTCATTTGGAGATAGAAGAACCTATCAAATGGATCCTTCTAATAGAGATGAAGGATTACGTGAAGCAACTTTTGATGATGAAGAGGGAGCAGATATTTTAATGGTAAAACCAGCCTTATCATATTTGGACATCATTAGAGATTTAAAAAACAATTTTGATAGACCTATTGCTTGCTATAATGTGAGTGGGGAATATTCAATGGTAAAAGCAGCTGCTGAAAAAGGATGGATTGATGGTGAAAAAGTAATGATGGAAAGCTTACTGTCTATGAAAAGAGCAGGAGCAGACATTATCATAACCTATTTTGCTAAAGAAGCGGCTAAGGTATTATTAAAAAATTAACGTCATTACGAGGAAGAATGACGAAGTAATCTAAATGTAAAAGATTGTTTCACTTTGTTCGCAATGACAGTAAATATAAAACATGAAATACAAAAAATCACAAGAATTATATAACAAAGGCTTAGTAAACTTAGTAGGAGCGGTAAATTCACCAGTACGTGCGTTCGCATCTGTAGGAGGGAATCCTTTATTTATAAAAAAAGCTAAAGGAAGTAAAATTACGGATGTAGATAACAACTCTTATGTCGATTTAGTGTTGTCTTACGGTCCGATGATTTTAGGACATCGTCATAAAAAAGTACAAAAAGCGATTACGAAAGCCTTAAAAAATGGGTATTCTTTTGGAGCATCAACAAAAAATGAAATTAAATTAGCAAAGATTGTTTGTGATGCGTTCCCAGGAATGGACAAAGTACGCTTTGTAAATTCTGGTACAGAAGCTGTATTAAGCGGAATCCGTTTGGCAAGAGCATACACAGGTAAAGACAAAATTATAAAGTTTGCTGGTTGTTATCATGGGCATCAAGATGCGTTGTTAGTAGCAGCAGGTTCTGGTTTAGCTACGTTGAGTTTACCCGGAAGTAAAGGCGTTCCTGAGGGAGCAGTAAAAAACACGTTGATAGCAAATTACAACGATTTAGAAAGTGTAAAAGCACATTTTGAGGCACATGATGATATTGCTGGGGTTATTTTAGAACCTGTAGCAGGAAACATGGGAGTAGTTACTCCTCAAAATAATTTCTTAAAAGAATTAAAAGAATATTTAGAATCTAAAGGAGCTTTGTTAATTGTTGATGAGGTAATGACAGGTTTCCGCTCTAAATTTGGAGGAGCACAAGAATTATTTGAGGTAGAAGCAGATATTACTTGTTTAGGAAAAGTAATTGGGGGAGGCTTTCCTGTTGGAGCGTATGGAGCTCGTAACGAAATTATGGGAATGGTTGCACCATTAGGAGGAATGTATCAGGCAGGAACTTTGAGTGGAAACCCAATAGCTATGGCAGGAGGAATAGCTACCTTAACAGAGTTAAAAAAGCAAAATCCATATGATAAATTTAATGAGATAGCACAAATTATTGAAGTTTTCTTGTTAGAATCAGCAAAAAAATATGACGTAGCAATCACAGTAAATAGATTTGGATCTATGATTAATCCATTTTTTACAGATATTACAGTCACCAATTTTAAAGAAGCACAAACTTCTGACACGAAAAAGTTTGCAACCTTCTTTTGGGAAATGATTAAGAATGGTGTTTTTCTACCACCAAGTCAGTTTGAAGCTTGGTTTTTATCATCGTCTTTAACAGAAAAAAATATTCAAAAAGTTGCAAAGGCAATTGATAAAGCCATGGAAGCAGTTTCAAAAATGTAAAAGAAATATTGTATGAAGATTATATTTAGTATCTTATGTGGTTTATTGCTAACTTCATGTCCAAATAAAAACATGAATGATAATCAAGAAACAAAAGAAATAGTACATTTATTTGAAGGAAACTTATTAGGAGCAGGAGAAGAAGGTTTAAAAAAAGAAAACTTTATAATTTCTTCAGAAAAAGAATGGAAAGAGTTTTTAAACAAAATAAATAGAATAAATAAAGTTTCATCAAAATTTGAACCTTCCGTAAACTTTTCAACAGATATGGTTTTAATTGCTATTGAAGAAGTAAAAACTACAGGAGGATTTGGAATTAAGGTTGCTGAACTTGAAGAGGAAAAGGAAAAAATAAATGTTATTGTAGAAAGAATTGGACCAAAACCAACAGATATGGTCATTATGGTAATAACCCAACCAATAAACATAGTTAAAATAAAAAAAACAAACAAAGAGATAATCTTTGTAGAAAAATCAAAATGATAAAAAACGATTTATTTTTAAAAGCGTTAAAAGGAGAAACAGTTGATCGACCACCAGTATGGATGATGCGTCAAGCAGGAAGATATTTGCCTGAATTTATGGAAATTCGTAAAAAGTACGATTTCTTTACCCGTTGTAGAACTCCAGAATTAGCTTCAGAAATTACAGTACAACCCATTCGTAGGTATGGAATGGATGCTGCCATATTGTTTTCAGATATTTTAGTAATTCCACAAGCAATGAATATTGAAGTGGAAATGAAACCTAACTTTGGACCTTACCTACCGAATCCTGTAAGAGATAAAAAAGGATTAGAGAGTGTAATTGTACCAGATGTAAATGAAGAATTAGGCTATGTGATGGAAGCTATTAAAGCAACCAAAGAAAAACTAAATGATGAAATACCTTTAATAGGTTTTGCAGGGTCTCCGTGGACAATTTTATGCTACGTAGTACAAGGTCAAGGTTCTAAAAATTTCGACAAAGCAAAAGAATTTTGTTTTACAAAACCAGTTTTGGCACACGAATTGCTTCAGAAGATAACAGATACCACAATTGCTTATTTAAAAGAAAAGGTAAAAGCAGGTGTAAACGCTGTACAGGTTTTTGATTCTTGGGGAGGAATGTTATCTCCAACCGACTATCAAGAGTTTTCGTGGCAATACATCAATCAAATAATAGAAGCATTAAAAGATGATGCACCAGTTATCGCTTTTGGTAAAGGATGTTGGTTTGCCTTACATGAAATGGCACAATCAAATGCATCAGCTTTAGGAGTAGATTGGACATGTTCAGCTAGAAATGCACGCTATTTAACAGGAGGAAATATTACTTTGCAAGGTAATTTTGACCCTTCTCGATTGTTCTCTCCACCAGCTGAAATAAAAAAGATGGTACACCAAATGATTAATGAGTTTGGTAAAGACAAATATATTGTTAACTTGGGGCATGGAATTTTACCCAACATTCCGTTAGAAAATGCTAAAGCATTTATAGATGCGGTTAAGGAGTATAAAGCAGATAGATAACCCCCTTTAAATAATTAAAAATGAATAGATTATTTTTTGTTTTGATGTGTTTTTTGACAACTGTTACTTTCGCGCAGAATAAAACGTATTACAATTTCGCAGTAAATAATTGTGTAGAAGAAAGTACAGGTGGTTTGATAGATAATTGTATTAAAGGCTCTTATTTATTAAATTATAACTTTACTACTATGAGTAGTGAAACGGTAAGTACAGACAAAGTTAAAAAGCCAATAGTGCTTCTTGCGAATGCCACTTGGTCGGCTCCTTGTTGGGGAGATGTACCAGCTTTAAATAAGATGGTTGAAAAGTATAATAATCAATTAGAGTTTATTATGATTTTTTGGGACAAAGAAGCTAAAGTAAAAAGAATGGCTGAAAAATTAGATAAGAGAATTAAATTAGTTCCCGCAAGAGAGATTGATAAAGTAAAAAAAGGATACCTAGATATTAGTGGTTTTGTACATAAACTAGATTATCCAACAGCTTATTTGATTAGTAAAGATAAACAATTTTTAAATGTAAAAAGAGGGGCTGCAACACCAACTAAAGAAGTAGGTTGGGATAAAGTAAATGAGATCAATACAAAGAATTTTGAAGATTTTTTAGCACCAATTTTAAAATAAAAATATTTGAAACAATAGTACTCGTAACCTCTTTCTTTATTGAAAGAGGTTTTTTATTTTTACACAAAAAAATATGATACAAAACATAGTAAAAGGAGTTCAGGCCTATTTTGGATCTTTTGGAATGATTTCAAAATTAAAACTATGGAAATATTTTATTATTCCAATATTTATAAGTCTATTAACAGCAACACTTGTAGGCTTTATGGCGTATACATTTTCCGATAATATTGGTCATTATGTTGCTAATTTTTGGAAATGGGAGTTTGGAAAACAAACCTTTGAGGTAATCAGTACTTTTATAAGCGGATTACTTATTGTGGTAATAGGTTTGGTATTGTATAAACATATTGTAATGGCTTTATCTGCACCTTTTATGAGTCCTGTTTCAGAAAAAATTGAAGATCATCTTAGAGGAGAAGACCATACACATAGAATAACATCTTTTCAAGAACAATTAATTAGAGGGATACGAATAAACCTTAGAAATTTAACTAGAGAACTGTTATTAACAATTCCTATTTTGCTATTAGGCTTCATTCCCGTAATTGGTATTTTTTCAACTGTATTACTGTTTTTAATGCAAGCATATTACGCAGGTTTTGGTAATATGGATTATACCTTAGAACGTCATTTTAAATATAGAGAAAGTATCCGTTTTGTAAAAGAAAATAAAGGATTAGCGATAGGAAATGGAATTGTTTTCATGCTTTTTTTATTAATTCCTGTAATCGGAGTAATTCTCGTATTACCATTATCTGTTACCGCAGCGACTACAGAAACTATTAAGAAAATTCAACAAAAAAAAATACCAGAATAAGTATTTTTGCACTTCAATTTAATCAACATGAAAGAACAATTTTACGCATACATTCAAGAATTACAAGATACCATAACATCTAAATTAGAAGCTATAGATGGTAAAGCTAAGTTTCAAGAAGACTTATGGGAGCGTGTTGAAGGAGGAGGAGGTAGAACTCGTGTAATTGAAAATGGAAATATTTTCGAAAAAGGAGGCGTAAATATATCTAAAGTTTTTGGAGAGTTACCAGAAGCGTTGAGAAAGCAATTTGGGGTAGAAAGTGGAGACTTCTTCGCTTGTGGATTAAGTTTAGTAATTCACCCAAAGAATCCGTTTGTACCAACAGTGCATGCTAACTGGCGTTATTTTGAAATGTATGACGATGAAGGAAACATTGTTACCCAATGGTTTGGTGGCGGACAAGATTTAACTCCCTATTACTTATTTGAAGAAGATGCAGTACATTTTCATACAGTATGTAAGAAAGCTTGTGATAAGCATCACCTAGATTTTTATCTAAAGTTCAAAGAAACCTGTGATAATTATTTTTGGAATGCACATAGAAACGAAGCGCGTGGTTTAGGAGGTTTGTTCTTCGATTATTTAAAAGAAACGAAAGAGTTCTCAATGCAAGATCGATATGATTTCGTGACCGAAGTAGGAAATAGTTTTTTAAACTCCTATCTACCTATTGTTGAAAGAAGAAAAGACATAGCCTACACTCAAGAACATAAAGATTGGCAAGAAGTACGTAGAGGTCGTTATGTCGAGTTTAATTTAGTACATGATAAAGGAACGTTATTTGGATTAAAAACTAACGGACGTATAGAAAGTATTTTAATGAGTTTACCACCAACAGTACAATGGAAATATAATCATCATCCAGCAGAAGGATCAGAAGAAGCAAAATTGTTAGAAGTTTTAGCAAAACCTACAAATTGGGTGTAGTCTCAAACTTATTTCCAAACAACATTTTTCTTAGTAAGTTCATTATTCACGTTATGAATATGGAAAAGACGCGCTTTTAATAGTAGTTTTCTACCGTTAATAGTTCGTGTGTATACTAATTTAGATTTACCAAGATGTTTATTCCAGCAAGATTGAAGCACTTCACATTCTTTTTTACGGACACCAAAAATTTCTGGAACAGGAAAGAAGTTATTTAATTTTAATTTTCTACGGAACCAATTAGTTTTTATCAGTAAATATTTAGGGGTATCGATAGGTTGTAATAACTCATCCAAAGCCTTTATGAATAATGTGCTTTCATACCTGTTTGCTCCTTGAATGGTACAAGAAACATTTCCTTCGGCTAATAATTCAGTTTTAATTTGTATTTGGTTTATAGGTGTCGTTAAGTGATTCAACCGATTGAGCGATTCCAAAATTACAGCTGCCATTTTATCTATTTTCCTATGAATCAATCCGAAGTACAAGTATAATTGAGTAGACTTATAAATTTTGTAACCAAATGTCAATCCTAAAGCAGATGATAATGCAAGTAGAAAGTAAACAACACCTTTTTGTAATAAAACATTAAAGTTTTTAATGATAAACTTAGGAATAAAAAAAGACAAACCAATAATAATTTCGCCCACTGTATACTTTACAATATCTTGATAGTATAATTTTTTTTGCTTTGGAAATTGCTCATTCTTTTCATTATAAAAAGTAAGCTCTTTAATAACCCCTTTTCCTTTACTAATAGCATTTGTCCATCGTTGAGCGATTAAATCCCTGTTTTTAGAAAATTCTAAAGTCTTTTTATTTTGTTGTTGAATATCTTCATCAATAAAATTATCAGGAAGTTGTAAACGACTAATTCCGTTGGAAATAATAGCTTTTTCATTATTAGAAATACCTAAAAAAGCATTAAAACGACGAGCAAGAATTTCAAAATCTCGTCCTCCAAACTCATCCAAAGTATCAATACAAGCCAAATGCCAAATCAAGCCTACTTTATCAGGGTTTTTATTATCTACTCTAATTGCACGACCACGCATTTGATTTGAAGTAACAAAAGAGCCAATAACAGAAGCTAAAATTAAGCTGTTGATGGATGGAGCGTCCCAACCTTCACCTAATAACGATTTTGTACCCACTAAAATTTTGATATGTCCGAGTTCAAAAAGCTGAGTAATAGCTTCAACAATAGTATGTTTCGATGAATTTTTACTAGAGAGAATTACAAACTCGGTATCTGATTTTAAAGCAGTATAATTGTAGTTGTCAATAGCATCAATTAAACCCAGTTTAGCAATATTACTACTATGAATAATTACCAAATTACCTGTAAGAACAGCTAAACTATTTTTGTTTTTAGTAGTTGTTCTAACGTGATGAAAAATAGGAATAACCCCTAGTTTTTTTATCTCTTTTATTTCAGGTAAAGTAGCATTTAAATATTCTTTCCTAATATAATCCGATAAAATAACACAACGTAAATCGTCTTCTAAGTTTTGTTGTTCTTGTTGAACAATTGTGGTAATGCTTTTTAATTTACTTGGACTATTACTGAGTGATTTATACAGTAGCTCATTTCCTACTAAATTGACTTTCTTTTTGCTAAAAACAGCTAGTTTACGAAGCCTTTTTTCTAAAATATGAAGATAAGTTTCATGTTCAATAAGGTTTTCACGGTCAACCACTAATAAGTGTTGAAATAAAATTTGAATCCATTCATTAGTAATTGAAGGGAATTCAATTTTTTCATTTTCTTCAAAGCCTAATACATGTAGCTTTTCAAAAGGAATAGCTTCTCCTGCTTGGTGTAAGGAGATTAATAAAGAAGAAAAGAAATCAGAATATTTGTAGAGTTCTTCTAAGTTTTCTTCTGTTTTCGCATAAAATCTATGCTGCTTTAGAAAAGAAATAAACTCTTTATCTTTTAAAATATCAGTAACAAACTGAGCAATTTTTAATCGGAAATCGGTAATGAAATTAATTTCTTGATCTTCTAGTTTAGATAGAAAAACTAAATCTTGATGCGGACAAAGATTATGTTCTTTTACTAAATCGGGAACCACAATTTCGTCGTCAATTTCTCCACAAAGTTTAAAATACTTTTGAATCTCTGAGTTTTCACTATCGTATGGTGGAGTAGCGGTTAAAGCAACAACAGTTTGTATGTGTTGCTCTTTCAAGTCATACAAACATTCCCACCAAGCATTTTTCAAATGATGAGCTTCATCTAATAATAAAACCTCTATTTGATGTTTTTTAAAGAAATTATAATAGGCTTCCTTAGTGTTAAAAGATTTATAAAAACTGTGTAAAGCCTGATATGTAGAAAAAGTAATATCAGAAGGTTGTTTAATATCAAATGAAATCTGCTTGAAATTACAATCGGTAGTAAAAAAATTTTGCAAACGATCTTCCCACTGATTTCTAATGGTTAAAGTGGGAGCTAGAATTAATGTTTTTTTACCTATTTTTTTAATAATTTCTATTCCTAAAATTGTTTTTCCAGAACCAGGTGGCGCAACTATATGAAAATGATCATCCTGTATATGAACTGAAAAATTTTGAAGCACTTTTGCTTGATAAGGTCTCCAGTCAAATAAGAAGTTAAATTTGGTAATAGCTTCGTTCAACAATTTTTAATTAGGTTAAAGAGTTCAAAAATAGAATTTTGAGTTAACAAACAAAAGTTTAATTTAATATTAGGTTATTCGTAATAATATTTGTTTTTTACAGAGATAACAATAATGTATTTATGATTTTTTAGAGTTGAATTGAGAATAATTTAATAGATGAAGAAGAGTACTAAAATATTTAACGGAGAAAATCATAAAAAAATCGTTGATTTTTAGTAACTTCGCAAGCGTTTAAAATTATACACTATGGCTAGATACGAATTGAAGTTGCCTAAAATGGGCGAAAGTGTTGCAGAAGCAACAATAACTTCTTGGGTAAAAGAAGTTGGAGAAACTATTGATATAGATGACACCGTTGTTGAAGTAGCTACAGACAAAGTAGATAGTGAAGTACCTAGTGAAGTTGAAGGAACCTTAGTTGAAATCTTATTTGAAAAAGATACTGTTGTGCAAGTAGGTGAAACGATTGCAATTATAGAAATAGAAGGAGAAGAAGGAGAAGAAGGAGAAGAAGGAGTAACAACAAATGCACCTAAGAAAGAAGAGGTTCAACCAGAAACTGTTGCAGCAGTAGAAAAAACAGTTGAAGTAGCTAAAGAAACTGTGACTACTACGATTGATACTTCATCAAGCGATCGTTTTTACTCACCATTAGTAAAGAGTATTGCTCAAACAGAAGGAATATCTGTAGAAGAGTTAGAAACTATAAAAGGAACAGGTAAAGAAGGTAGAGTAACTAAAAATGATATTTTATCATATTTAGAAAACAAAGGAGATCAACCTAAAGTTGCGACACCAACTCCAACAGAAAAGAAATCGGTACCTCAACCTGCACCAGCGCCAGTTTCATTAAGTGGTCAAGATGAAATTATAGAAATGAGCCGTATGGGGAAATTAATCTCTAAACATATGGTTGACTCTATTCAAACATCAGCGCACGTACAGTCGTTTATTGAAATTGATGTAACTAATATTGTTAATTGGAGAAATAAAGTTAAAAATGCTTTCCAACAAAGAGAAGGAGAGAAGTTAACATTTACACCAATATTTATGCAAGCAATAGCTTCTACAATAAAGAAACATCCTATGATAAATATTTCTGTTGATGGTGATAAAATCATTAAAAGAGGAAATGTAAACTTAGGAATGGCAGCAGCGTTACCTGATGGAAATTTAATTGTACCAGTAATTAAAAATGCTGATATGTTAAATTTAGTTGGTATTACCAAACAAGTAAACGATTTAGCAGGTAGAGCTCGTGCTAATAAGTTAAAACCAGACGAAATTCAAGGTGGAACTTATACGGTAACGAATGTTGGTAGTTTTGGAAGTATTACAGGTACACCAATAATCAATCAACCTCAAGTAGCAATTTTAGCTTTAGGAGCTATTGTTAAAAAGCCAGCGGTTATTGAAACTCCAGAAGGAGATTTTATAGGAATCCGTCACAAAATGATTGTTTCTCATTCTTACGATCACAGAGTGGTAAATGGAGCGTTAGGAGGTATGTTTATTAAAACATTAAAAGAAATTTTAGAATCTTGGGACGTAAATCAAGATTTTTAAAATAAATAAAGCCTTTTAATTTTTACCTACATTAGCGGCTACTTTAAATTACTAATAGAAATAAAAAAAATGAAAAAAATTTTAATAGCACTTTTTTTAGGTGTAACAATGGTTAGTACAGCACAAAAAAAAGTATTACTACGTTTAAACTATGAAAAAGGTCAAAAGTACACTATGGACATGAAAATGGCTCAAGTAATAGGTGTTGGTGTAATGACAAACAACATGCATATTCAAATGAAATATGATATAACAGGAGTTTCAGATGACACGTATGAAAGTAGTGCTAAAATTACCAAAATGGTAATGGATATGAAACAAGGAGGTGTGAATGTGTCATATGACTCATCTAAAAAAGATGAAGAGTTAGATGAAACAGGGAAAATGATGAAGTCAAGAATGCAGCCTATGTTATCAGCTACAATTATGACTAAAGGAGATAACTTAGGAAACATTTTAGAAACGAAGGTTGAGCCTAGTAATATTCAAGAAGCAAAAGATTTTACAAAACAATCTAGTAGTGTAATTTACCCTAAAGAAGCAGTAGCAGTAGGTGATACTTGGACAAAAACTAAAAATGATGGAGCAATGAGTTTTAGTTTTACTTATAAAGTAAAATCCATCTCTTCTAAAAATGTTTTAATAGATATTTTAGGTAAAATTACAGGAGCTGCAGATGGTGATATCACAGGATCTATGGATATAGACAGAGATTCAGGTATGCCTTTAGAATCAAAAATTAATATGACAATGAAGATTCAAGGACAAGATGCAATAACTAATATAACGGTTACACTTACTAAAGAATAGAGTAAAAAATATATTTGATTTAAAAAGCTTAGAATTTATTCTGAGCTTTTATTTTTTATGAAAATACCACCAGTTCATATCCCTTGTATACCGATAACCTAACTTTTCATAAAGTTGGATGGCATGATTTCCTTTATTAGTGTGCAAAATAGGGTGTTTTCCATCGTTTAAAATTTCTTTGGTAACGTGTTGAGAAAGCTGCTTAGCAAATCCTTTTCTAGTATATTCAGGATGAGTAACTACAGCACTAACCTCTATAAAATCATCAGTTTGCATACGTTGTCCGGTAACAGCAACAAGTTTATTATCCTTGAAAATACCGAAATACTTTCCCATATCAAAAGTTCTTTTTCTATAATAACCAGGCATTACCAACCAAACTAGATTATAAATTTGATCAATATGGTTTTCAGTTAAAGGTATAACTTCTTCAGTAATATCAAAATCTGTTAGGTTTTCCAATACCATTTGACAACCATCAATTTTCTTATCTAGGCGTATTTTATCTTTATCATAAGTAGGAATTTTATTTTCGGAAACTAAAAAGAATTTATCTGTTAACTTAGAATATTCATTTAAAGCTTCTACTGTTTTTGAAGTATTGGTAAAAGCTCCAAATGGACAAATAGAAGGGTCATAAAACTTTACTTCATCATAGTTTAGAAGAAATTTATGATGGGTTTCACATAATGAATACCAAACGGGGTTTTTAAGTTTGTTTTCCACTATAAATATTTGTTAAAGCTGTTTTTAAATCAGGAAAAAAAAAGTTGTGCATATTGGCAGTTTTCTTATAAGAAACTTTACTTCCTTTTAGTAAAATATAGGCCATTTCTCCTAAAGCTATTTTTAAAATAAAAGAAGGAGTACTCATAGGTAACACAGGTTTATGAATAACCTTTCCTAGTAACTTTGTAAAGCTCTCATTAGTTTGATGTTCAGGAGCAACAGCATTGAAAATTCCAGTAAAGCTTTTATCCTCTACGGCTTTTACATAAAGTTCACATAAATCATCAATATGAATCCAAGGCATGTATTGTTTACCACTTCCTAAGGCAGCTAAAAATGCAGGTGTATTCATTTTTTTCAAAGCTCCCCCGTTTTTAGAAAGTACAACACCGGTTCGTAAAATAGAAACAGGAATGTTTAATAGTTCGAATTGATGAGCAGCATTTTCCCATTCTACACAATTTTTTGAGATAAAATCATTTTCAGGGTTGTTGTCGTCTTCTGTGAAAATTTTATCTGAAGTAATAGCTCCGTAATAACCAATACCAGATGCAGAAATAAAACCTTTTAGAGGTATTTCAAACTCTTGTACTTTATTAAAAATTAAGTTAGCAGTTTTTACACGACTATTAATTAGTTCTTTTTTTCGTTCGTTTGTCCAACGTTTATCAGCAATACCAGCTCCAGCTAAATGAATTACGTGGCTCACATTATAAAAAGCATCTTTATCTACAAAGTTTTCTTTCACATTCCAAAGAAACTCATTGTTCTTTTTAGGATTTCTAGTAAGAATATTTACTACATGTTCTTTATTAGTTAACTTTTTAGTTAACGCTTTTCCGATTAAACCCTTTCCGCCTGTTATTAATACTGTAGCCATAATATTCAAAAATAAACATTCATTTCTAATGAAAGAAAAAGATTGATAGCGTTTTTTTTAAAAATAAAAACCAAGATTATCATTTCTTCGTAAGTAAGATTGAATGAGTAATTAATTTTTTAAAATTTACAACCATAAAAAAATGAAATTAATTATTGAAGCTAACACATTAGTATTAAAAGGATTAATGTTGTTAGCAGCTTATCATATTGATATTCTAGGTTTAGTAGTGTCAAGTGATATTACATACTTTTATGCCTTTTAAGGAGAAAACACAATAGGTATAGAACAATTCAATACTTTCAAAACCTTTGTGGTGTTTAATCTTTTAGGTTTTCTAGAGTAGGAGTAATGTTGTCTCTTTCCGTCTCCTAAACTTTTTAATCAATCCAATCGAAACATAAAGTTTCCATTCAATTTGTGTTTTAAAATATTGAAGAGGTTTGTTACTCATTTGCTAACGAATAATTTTGGAAGGAAAAGAAACAATACTTTCGTGTCCGTCTTTACCAACAGCACTTACTCCGAAGAAAAAATTATCTAAAACAATTCCATCTAAAGTAAACTTAGTAGTATTTTCAATATATTTAAAATTATCCCAGGTGGGAGAAGTAGTGTCTCTCCAGTAAATTTTATACCCTTTAGCACCGTCAACTTTATCCCATTGAAGTTTTGCAGAAGCTTCAACAATACCACCAATTCCCACATTTTTAGGTGCTGGAGGAGCAGTAGCAATGCTAGCTAGGTTAATAGCGTTTACAGCAGTTAAATTTTTAGCATAATCAAAATTTACAAACTTTAATCGGTCACCATATTCAATACCATTTTCGGTTCTAATATCTTGATGTTGCTGTGTGTAGTTTTCATGAGCTTCCATAATTCGTATACCTGCAAAACCAGCATCGTTAAAAGGTCTGTGATGTCCACCACGGCCAAACCTATCTAAACGATAAATCATTTTAGGATTCATTTCTGGCATGTAGGTTTTGGTAGTTTTATAGATATAGCGGGCTAATTGGCGTGATATTCCATCTACTTCACCACCGTAAAAACGACGTGATTTTCGCTGGCGTTCTGTTTCTGTGGGAGGTACAGGTTCAGAAAATATTCTAAAGGTACGATTATCAATTACTCCATCAACACCTTTTATGTTTCCAATCATATCGTTATTTATAACACCTACAATATTCCAACCTTTTTCTTTAGCATATGTAGCCAATCCTTTTCCACCAAATAAGCCTTGTTCTTCACCAGACAATCCAACATAAATAATACTGTTTTCAAAGGTATAGTTACTTAAAACACGAGCCGCTTCTATTGTTCCAGCCATTCCAGAGGCATTGTCATTAGCTCCAGGAGCATCATCAGTAAAATTATTAGGATCGGAGATTCTAGAATCAATATCACCGCTCATAATAATAAAATTATTAGGATATTTATTTCCTTTTTGAACAGCAACGACATTAACAACCCAAACATCTTTGGTAATTCTACTGTTGGTTCCTTTTTCTATGAAGTCTTTTTGGTAAAATACTTCTAAACAGTTGTTACAATCGGAAGATATTTTATCAAATTCAGATTTAATCCAACGACGTGCAGCACCAATTCCGTGTGTATTAGAAATAGTATCGCTTAATGTGTGACGTGTTCCGAAATTTGTTAGTATAGTAAGATCAGCTTTGATTCTATCTACTGAAACAGCATTGATAATATCGTATATCTTAGTATCTGTTTGTGCTGATATTGTAGTAGTAATAAGTAAGAATAGTACTATGAATTTTTTCATGTTAAGGAATTAAGTTTACTAAATTACAAAACAAAAAAGAGAATAAAATTAGCTTTATTCTCTTTTAACATTTTTATTTAAGTTAGCATTTATTTAAACAAATTTTACTCGTTATCTAATTTTTTTATAAAATTGTCAACCTATTTTAGGATGATTCAAAAGTGTTAAAGGTTTTCTACTCGCTATAGAAATGGTACTAAAAAATAGAGTTTACAAAAATGAACCTTTTACCCATTACTCAGAGAGAGGTTTACAATAACTTTAGCCTTATTTATCTAACTACATGCTAACACCTAATCAAATACACAAGCAAAAAATAATGAAAAGAAAAGCATATAAAAAAGTAAAAGGCAGCAATATAAAATTACTACCTTTATAATTGTTAATTCTGTATCGCTATTTCAGAACGTGATAATACATCATAAGGTTACCAACGAATCACTACTGACCCCCAAGTAAACCCACTACCAAAAGCAGCTAAAACTACCAAATCACCATCTTTAATTTTTCCTTTTTCCCAAGCTTCCGTTAATGCAATAATAACTGAAGCGGCAGTAGTATTACCGTACTTCATAATATTATTATATACCTTATCATCAGGCAATTGGAATTTCTTCTGGATAAATTGTGCAATACGTAAATTCGCTTGATGTGGAATTAACATATCAATATCTTCCTTTTGTAATCCATTAGCCTGTAAACCTTCTATAATTGCTTCTGAAAAACGAACGACTGCATGTTTAAATACAAACTGTCCATTCATATGTGGATAATACGACACATCCGTTGGATCATTTTTTTTTAAAATTTCTGGAACCCAATGTCCAGTAGAAGGCCCCTCTAAAACCAACTCTTTTGCATGTTTTCCTTCCGAATGCAAGTGTGATGATAAAATTCCTTTTCCTTCCTCTTCACTGCGTGATAATACAGCAGCTCCTGCTCCATCTCCAAAAATTACAGTTACGCCTCTTCCACGAGTAGAACGATCTAATCCTCCTGAATGATTTTCAGAACCAATTACTAAAACATTTTTATACATTCCTGTTTTAATAAACTGATCTGCTACAGACATTGCATAAATAAAACCTGAACATTGATTACGTACATCTAGCGCACCAATTGTTGGCATATCTAATAAGTCTTGTACCTGCACACCTCCTCCAGGAAAATATAACTCAGGACTTAACGTAGCGAAAACAATAAAATCAATATCATCTTTTGTTAAACCAGCACGTTCAATAGCTATTTTAGCAGCCTTAGCGCCCATTACAGATGTAGAGTCATCAGATGTTGGATCTATCCAACGACGTTCTTTGATACCAGTTCTTTCTTGAATCCATTCATCACTCGTCTCCATAAACTGAGCTAAATCGTCGTTAGTCACTACATTTTCAGGAACATAGTAACCTAACCCTGTTATTTTTGAATTATACATATTTGTTTTATTGTTTGTTTTATGGTTGTTTGTTAATTGACAGCCCATAAAAGTACGGATTTTATGTAATTTCAACAAAAAGTGTCAGTTTGTCATAAAATTATATTTGGTATTTTTTTTGACTAATCATTCTATAGAAAATAATATCAAATAAAATATATACTTATGAGTAAAGGAAACATTAATGTATCGGTTGAAAATATATTTCCACTGATTAAAAAATTCTTGTATTCTGATCACGAAATCTTCTTACGTGAGTTAATTTCTAACGGAACTGATGCTACTACAAAATTAAAGCACTTAATTTCAATTGGTGAAGCAAAAGCAGAATTAGGTAATGCTAAAATTGAAATCAGTATAAATAAAGACGCAAAAACCTTAACTATTAAAGACCAAGGTATTGGTATGACTATGGATGAGGTTGAAAAATATATCAATCAAATTGCCTTTTCTGGAGCTGAAGAGTTCTTAGAAAAATATAAAGATGATAAAAACGAAACAGGAGTTATTGGTCATTTTGGGTTAGGGTTCTATTCTGCTTTTATGGTTGCTGACAAAGTAGAAATTTTTACCAAATCTTTTAAAGACGAACCTGCTGCTCACTGGGTATGTGATGGTTCGCCTGAATACACCTTAGTAGAACACGACAAATCTGACAGAGGTACAGAAATTGTGTTACATATTGCTGAAGATTCTACCGAGTTTTTAGAGGAAGGTAAAATTCGCGGATTATTAACTAAATACAATCGTTTTAACCAAGTACCAATTAAATTTGGAACAAAGAAAATAAACGATCCAGATTTTACTCCTAAAACCACAAAAGACGAAGAGGGTAAGGAAGTTACGGAGCCTCACAAACAAATTGAAGTTGATGATATCATCAATAATACAAATCCTGCATGGACTAAAAAACCAGCAGATTTAGAAGAGGAAGATTATAAAAACTTCTACCGTGAATTGTACCCAATGCAATTTGAAGAGTCTTTATTTCACATTCACTTAAATGTAGATTATCCATTCAACTTAACAGGAATTTTATACTTCCCTAAGTTAACGCAGAACTTGGATATGCAAAAAGATAAAATTCAATTATACCAAAACCAAGTATTTGTTACCGATAATGTGGAAGGAATTGTTCCTGATTTTTTACAAATGCTAAAAGGGGTAATTGACTCTCCAGACATTCCTTTAAACGTTTCTCGTTCTTATTTACAAGCAGATGGAGCTGTTAAAAAGATTTCTGGGTACATCACTAAAAAAGTAGGCGACAAACTTGCTTCTTTATTTAAAAACAATCGTGAAGACTTTGAGCAAAAGTGGAATGACATCAAAGTGATTATTGAATACGGAATGTTATCGGAAGATAAATTTTTCAGTAAAGCTAAGAAATTTGCCTTATATCCTACAGTTGATGATAAGTTCTTTACGTTTGACGAATTGGTTGAAAAAACAAAAGATGCTCAGACAGATAAAGATGGGAATCATGTAATCTTATACGCAGCAAACAAAGAAGCACAACACAGTTATGTTGAAGAAGCGAAAGCAAAAGGATATGAAGTATTGTTATTAGACTCTCCTATTGTTCCGCATTTAATGCAAAAGTTAGAAACAGAATCAGGAGATGCTAAAGTACAATTTAAACGTGTAGATGCTGATCATGTTGATAATTTAATTAAGAAAGACGATACGGTAATTTCTAAACTTTCTGATGAAGAAAAAGAAAAATTAAAGCCTGTTATTGAAGGTGCTGTAAACAACTCTAGCTATACAGTACAATTAGAAGCTATGGATTCAAGTGCTTCTCCTTTCTTAGTTACCGTACCAGAATTTATGCGTCGTATGAAAGAAATGAGTGCTACCGGTGGTGGAATGATGGGAATGGGTAATATGCCAGAAATGTACAACTTAGTAGTAAACACCAATCATGAGTTAGTATCAGAAATTTTAAATGCTGATGAAGACAAACAAAAGCAATTAGTTTCGCAAGCTTTTGATTTAGCGAAATTATCTCAAAACCTATTACATGGTGAAGAGTTAACAAACTTTATCAAACGTAGCTACGAATTAATTAAATAATAGCGAATCGTCATTGATAAAAAAGAACCCTCTTTGTGAAAACAATTAGGGTTCTTTTTTATAGTTATTAACTCACTTAATATATTATTTACTCATCACAAAGCATCAATACCTAAATCTTATTTCAACAAAAACAATAACTACACACCGTGTTAATTATCAAGTAGTTGAAAGTGCATGTTTTAAAATAAATTCAGTTTTGAAATCAATGAACTTTTTTAGAAGAATTTTCACGATGTTGTGTCTTACAATTGATAAGTTTTATTGTACCCTGTACATACTATAAAAATTGCAGATAATTAACATTCAAAAACCTCTTAACTATAAACAAATATTTTTTGTTTTATTGTAAAATAAAAAAAATGTAGCTTCGTTTTTAGTTAATTATGAATACCAATAAATAAAGTCAATTGTAGCATACTACCTCACTTAGTAAACAGAAAGTTACCTTCAATAAACTCAAAAGGGAAAACACCATACTCATTATTTATGTATACTTTTTTAGTAGTAATTAAACACCTTAAAACAATAAAAATTACAAAAATTTTTTTTAAAAAAAAGAATAAAACCAAATGCTAGTATATCGAAAATCAACTATACCTCTACTTCTATTTTTAGCTCAATTTTTATTTACCTTTAGCTGTATTTCAAATGATTCTATACATGTTAAACTTATAAAAGAAGTAAAAAAAAACAATGCTGATATCAACATAATTAAAAAGATAATTAAAAAAGGTGCGAACATAAATTATGAAGACAATTTACAAAACACCTCTTTGCATTGGGCATCATATAAAGGTCATTTAGAAATTGCAGAATACCTTATTAAATCTGGAGCTTTAATAAATAAAGTGAATAAAAACAATTTCACTCCCTTAACAAATGCCATAGAAAATAAACATAAAGAGCTTGCCAAGATGCTTATTTTAAAAGGATCAGATGTAAATAAGCCTACAGAAAGCTTTCAAAAACCATTATTCTTAGCCATTGATAAAGGTTATATTGAACTTGTTGATTTAATACTTTCAAAAGGTGCAGAGATTAATTATATTGATAGAAACAACTATACGCCTCTTTTACTAGCCGTTGAATACAATCAATTAAAAATAGTAGAACTTTTAATTAATGCTGGAGCAGATATTAACTTACTTGCTAAGATTTCGCCACTTTCTATGGCGGCCAGACAAAATCATAGATCTATAGTTAAACTATTGCTTTCAAAAGGAGCTTCGGTAAATTTAACAGGAAATCTTGGTTTATCTCCCCTTTATATGGCTGCATATAACAATAATTTAGAAATTATGAAAATATTGATTGAAGCAGGAGCAGATATCGATTTATTAGATAGATTAGGTGAGTCTGTTCTATACAGAGCCGTTTCTCAAAACCAAAAAGAAATGGTAGAATTATTGCTTGATAAAGGTGCGGACGTTTTATTAAAATACAAGTTGAATAAAGATACAGCATTGATGATTGCCGCAGAAAATGGTTATCTAGATATTGTAAAACTTTTAGTTTTATATAAAGCCCCTATAAAAACAATTAATCTGATAGATAACACAGCCTTGTTCCTAGCTGCTCAAAATAACCACTTAGAAATCGTTCAGTTTTTAATTCAACAATCAGCAGATATAAACAAACAAAATATGTTTGGTGAAACTCCTATTTCTAAAGCAGCAGAAAAAGGCTATTTAAAAATTGTAAAATACTTGATTAAATCTGGCGCCAACATAAATATACCAAGATCAGACAAACAAACTCCCTTACATTTAGCAATAAGAAAAGGTCATGATGAAGTAGTTAGTTATTTAATTAATAATAAAGCAAATATAGAAGCAGTTAGTAATGATGGAGAAACCCCTTTATATCTTGCTATAAATAATTCGAAACCAAAAATTGCAGAACAACTTATAACTGCAAGAGCCAATGTAAATGCCTCAACTACTGAGGGTCAACCTCTTATACATACTGCTGCTTATAAAGGAAATTTACAGGTTCTAATACAATTAATTAATGCTGGAGCTGATGTACATTCTATTGAAAAATATTTTAAAATGACTACACTACACTCCGCTGTGTTTTCAACAAAACTAGAAGTGGTAAAATACCTTCATAAAGCTGGAGTAAACCTAGACAAAATGAGTAAAAATGGAAGAACTGCTCTTCATTTTGCTTGTATTACCAACCAAAAAGAAATTGTAAAATACTTACTTTCTGTTGGTGCAGACACTACAATTAGAGACACTACAAATAAACAAGCTATAGATTTAACAAATGATTCAGAAATTAAAAAACTTTTTAAATAATTCTTTACCTTGTATAGGTAATAAAGCTACAATTTTTTTTAGCACTTATAATTATTGCTGGACACAAGATATTATTAAAAAAAAATTGATAAATGAAATTAAAAAAGGTGCTATAGTTAACTATGCTAATTCAAAAGGATGCACTCCGGTTATTAAAAGCAATTAGAAATGATAATATAGAAATTGTAAAAATCCTCCTAAAATTAGGAGCCAACATTAATCAAGTTAATTCAAAAGGAGAAACAAGCTAGTATTATTTCTGAAATTGAACGTTATAAGGCAAATCCTGGTTAGGCATTATCATACAAAATTGGACAATTGAAAAACTGTGAATTACTTGCAAAAGCTAAAAAGGAATTAGGAAATCAATTTGATATTAAAGAATACCACAATTAAATTTTAGAAACTGGTTGTATTCCGTTAGCCCTTTTAGAAAACAAAATCGACAACTGGATATCTTCTAAAAAACAAGGATAAAACTATGAGTGCTATTACCCTATACCTCAACGTTAATTTTTGTTTTGTAGATTTTATAGCGCGATAATACGCCTGTCTATCTAGCTCAAGTAAACTACAGATTGTTGTTATGCTTTGTTTGTGCTCTCTTGAAAAGAATCATATTACATGGAGTCTTGCTTTTTCTGCTAGGTATATGAATTTTTTTCAGCCATATCAATCATCATATCAAACAAGATGGTCTTTTATCAACTCTGTCTGCTAAATATTCTGATCTATCTCTTTTACAACTTGAAGCTTTAAACTTAAACAGTAATCTTTTTGTGTATGTTTTTTGTAATTTGAGTCCGTTTTATAATGTTTAGATGTAACACTATATTAAAACATGCCTCCTTGGGCTTCGTTATCATCTCTATATTTTCTGCCTTTAATTTTATTTTTGCCACTTCCAAAGTTGTATGAAAAACCTAGGTAAATAGAGTTGTATTCTAAAGTGTATTTTCCTTTTTGTATAAAAGGGTTGTATGAGGTGTAGTCGAAATTAACATTGTTGAAAATATCGGTTCCTCTTAAAGTAATACAGCCTTTACCGCTAAATATTTTTAACCTCGCAGCAGCATTAATCATCGTGTACGGTTGCACTGAATATTGTATGTTTTTACTTTTCCCTCTATAAGTTCCTGATAATTGAAAACTTAATTTTTTAGAAGCTTTAAAAGAGTTACTTACTCTACCTTTTAGTAAGGTGTTTTTAACCGTTTCTAAGTTGTTGTTTAGCACTCCTTGAGAATCTTGTATATACGTTTCAAAAGAAGGTCTAAGAGTCCACCATTTTATAGGTTTAAAACTAGCTGAAATCTCAACTCCATAACTATCAGCAAAGTTATAATTGGTAAAAGAACTAATAGTTCTATCAGGATTTTGATCACCTTGTTGTAATAATCGACCAATTTTGTCATTTGTTCTTCTATAAAATGTACCGAAAGATATATAACCTTTAGTAATTGTTTTAGTGTAGTTAAGTTCTAAAGAGTTTGTGAACTGTGGTTGTAAGTTTAAGTTTCCTTTAGATATTGTTAGTGGTGAAAACCATTCTTGAATAGGAGTTATTTGATATGCAGAGGGTCTGTCAACTCTTCTGCTATATGCAAATTGTAAGTTATCTTTTTCAGTAAAGTTATAGGTGATTGATGCTGAAGGATACAAACTAAAAATATTGTTTTTTAGCGGTGTTTTTCCTTGTTCAGTATTTGTAAAAAGGGCGTTTAAATTGAATTGTTCTATTCTAAGCCCTGTTTGAATAGCAAACTTATTGAGTTTTTTACTAAAATTTATATATCCAGAGTAAATTGAACGATCATAATTTAAGTCAGTATTCCCAACAGGTTGTATGGTGGATGAACTACTAGCAGTTTCTCTATCTGTGAGTATTTGATTGTAAAAATCTTGTTCTCTAAACTCAAATCCAAATTCTAACTTTCCATGTTTTATAGGTTTAACGTAGTCAATATTTAATAACCAGAGCTTTCGTGTGTCTTTTATATTGTTTGCATAATTATATTCTTTTGAATTAGGGTTGATGAATTCATCGTTAATCGTTTTTTCAGGGTTTTTAGTTATGGAATGATTAAATTCAACTTCTAAATTCTGACCTTTATCATCAAAATTATAAACATAATTAATATTATAACTCTCATCTTTTTGGTTATAGTCAGAAAAACTTTTGTTGTTAAAAACTAACGAGTTGTTTTCATGAACGAGAGTATTGGTAGTTAAACTATTATTATCAAAATTCTGAGATGTGTATGCAGATAATATACTTTTAGAATTTAGGTTTATATCCACACCAAACTTAATATTATGATTATTTGAAGTACTTAAAAAATCAATGTTTTGAGTTAAGTTAATATTGGTTCTTTCTAAATCGTTAAAGGTTTCATAATCCCCCCAACCTGTATTATAGTTTAGGTAAAAATTAGTAATACCGGTTTTATAGTTTGTATTTAAAGAAAACTCAGGTCTTAAGTTTCTGCTCTGTTCTATCCCAGCAGATAAACTTCCGTTAAATCCTATTTCAATGTTTTTTTTAAGAATTAAATTAATAATACCACTCATACCTTCAGGGGTATGTTTTGCTGATGGGTTTGTAATGATTTCAACACTTTTTACAGAATTAGAAGGTATTTGTTTTAGTAACTGAGCCGTATTCATGTTCGATGGTTTTCCATTTACCAAAATTCTAACATTTTCATTGCCGCGCAAGCTTATAGTTCCTGAAAGTTGGTTAATGTCTATAGAAGGAATGTTTTCAAGCATTTCTAAAGAAGTGGTTCCTGTAGCTGTTAAATCATTTCCTATGTTGATAATCTTTCTGTCTATTTTTTGAATAGTAGTAGAAGTTTCTCCTTGTATTTCAACTTCATCTAATTGTGTAGTGTTTTCTTCAAGATAAATTATTCCTATTTTACTACTTTCTTTTAAGCTTATTTTTTTTTCTAGAGTTTGGTAACCAATAAATTGAAAGGTTAGTAGTAGATTTTCTTTTGGAAGTTTTTTTATATTAAAACTTCCTTTTTCATCAGAGATATTACCCGTAATTATCTTGTTTGAAATATCTCTACAGGTAATAGTAACAAAAGGAATTGGTTCGTTGTTTTTTTTGTTTAAAACAGTTCCTGATATCTCAAAATTTTGAGAATAAGACAGTTGAAAGCTTAATAAAAATAATAAGATCAGTGATCTTTTCATATATCGGGGGATTAAAAAATTCCCTAAAAGTAAAAAAACGAAGTTAAATACTTCGTTTTTTTTAAATAATTAATCAAAAACTAATTTTATAAGAAACCTCCGCCTCCTTGTTTTTCATTATTATCACGTTGTTTTCTAGAACGAGCTTTGTTTTTACCTCCACCAAATCGATAATTAAATCCGATATAAGCGGTTCTACTTTCCCATTTAAAGCGTCCGTTTTGAACAAAAGGTCTTGTAGAGTTAAACTTAAATCTCATGTCATTAAAAATATCATTCACTCTAAGGTTAATGTTTCCTTTTCCTTTAAGAATACTATAGTTAGCACCAATGTTAATCATTTTCATAGGTTCAACATTCCATTGAATATCTTCTCTTGGACCTCTGTACATTGCAAATAATTGTAAACGTAACTTTTTAGATACTGTAAAGCTATTACTTATACGTGCGTTAAAAATATCTGTTTTAACTTCAGTAGTAGGAGCGTTAGGGTCACTTAAATCAGTAGTTCCAAATTGTTTTTGAGAATAGTAATCCATACTAGCATTTGCTCTCCACCATTTAGCAATTTTATAGTTTGCAGAAAACTCTAAACCATACGCATCTGTATCGTCAAAATTAGCAAAAGTTAAAATTTGTCTTACATCATTAGCATCACTTGGGTCTTTATAAGTGGCTCTGTTAATAACATCATTAATATTTCTATAAAAACTACCTAAAGTTATAGATCCACCTTTTATTTTTCGTGTATAATTAAATTCAACTGAGTTTGTGAATTGAGGAACAAGATCTGGGTTACCTACTGAGGTAATTAAAGGGGTACTCCATTCTCTAATAGGGTTTACTTGTTGTATTCCAGGTCTGTCAACTCTTTTACTGTAGCTTAATTGAAATTGGTTTTTTTCAGAAGGGTTAAAAGTAAAGAAAGCAGATGGATATATACTAAAAATATCATCGGTAACAGTTTCTGTAGCTTCCCCCACTTGATTAAATACTCCTTCTATCTTATACTGTTCTAAACGTGCTCCTAACTGCATGGTAACTTTTCCAAACTTATGCCCATAATTAGCATAAGCAGAATAAATATCTCTGTCATAAGTAAAAGAAGAATTATTAAAACCAACTTGTGTTGTTGCGTTTGTGTTATTGGTGTTATTTACTCTATACTCTAAACCTAGCTCTAATTTCCCATTTTTAGAAATAGGGTTTGTGTAATCTAAGTTTAAAAGCGTGTTTTCTCTTTTGTTTTTAATATCATTAATATAATTAGGTTGAGAGCCTTCTGTAAAACTATTTTCTAAAAAGTTAGGAGAATCATTTTGAGTGAAGTTAGCCTCAAACTCTATGTTATGCCCTTCTTTTTCAAACACATGTTTATAATTTACATTATATGCTTGGTTATGACTTTCATTTGTTTGTGTGTTAGGAGAATGTTCTATTAAATCACCATTATTATCCGTAATTATAGCACGACCTCTAGCATTACTATCAAACCAGTTTTGAGTAGTGTAAAGAGATAAGGTGTTTTTATCATCTAAATAAATATCAGCTCCAATTTTAAATAAATGAGATTCATTGTCATTAATAAAAATAAAGTCTTGATTGTTAACTCCAGGTCTATTAACATAACCAAAGTTATACCGATCTCCACCATTAAATCCGTAGTTACCAAAAAAGTTAACCTTTCCTGTTTTATAATTCATGTTTGTAGACGCATTATAACGAACATAATGTCCAGCTTCAACACCTGTATTAATAGAGCCATTAAAGCCCATGTTGGCATTTTTATTAAGAATGATATTAATAATACCACTCATTCCTTCAGGATTGTATTTTGCAGAAGGGTTGGTAATTAATTCAACACTTTTAATAGATGTAGAAGGAATTTGTTTTAATAACTCAGAAGCAGGAATATTAGTTGGTTTTCCGTCAACTAGTACACGTACATTTTCGTTACCACGTAAGCTAATGTTACCAGATTGGCTATCAACACTTACAGATTGTACGTTGTTTAATAATTCAGAAGCAGTTGCACCTGCAGAAGTTAAGTCTTTACCTACATTAATTACCTTTCTATCTACTTTTTGAGTAACAGAAGAAGTTTCAGCACGAATTTCTATTTCATCAAGAGTAGTACTATCTTCTTCAAGAGAAATGACACCTAAGTTAATTTTACTAGACTTACGATTTATAGAAACAGGCTTAGAAAATGTCTTATAACCTATAAATTGAATTTCAATAATACTATTGCCTTCAGGAATATTTTTTATAGAAAATAAACCGTTATCATCTGTAATTCCACCAGTAATAATTTTTTTGGCAGTATCTTTGATTATAACATTAACATAAGGCAGAGCTTGCTTGGTTGTTTGGTCGATTACCTTACCAGAAATTACTCCAGGTTTAGGAAGGCTATTTTTAGGCATTTGAGCATATAAACTTGTAGTAAATACAGCTAAAAATACTAGTAGTATGTTTTTCATTTTAATTGTTTTTTGAATTGTTTTGATACTTAGTAGACTACATATGCTCTATCTTTGTTACTTAAATTGTTAGAGTTTAACGTAATATTAACAAGAAATGAAGAGACGTACTTTAGTTATAGGGGCTTCTTTAAACCCTAATAAATACTCAAATATTGCTATTAAAAGATTGATAGATAGCAAGGTAGAAACTTTTGCTATCGGACTACGAGAAGGTACTGTAGGTAATGTTATTATTGAAACAGAAAAGAAGTATTTTACCAACATAGATACAGTAACTCTTTATCTTAATCCTGAGCGTCAAAAAAAATACTATGATTATATTCTTAGCTTACAACCTAATAGAGTTATTTTTAATCCAGGAACTGAAAATGAAGAGTTTATAAATTTGTTAAAAGAAAATGGTATTGAGAGCGAAATAGCTTGTACGTTAGTACTTTTATCAACTAGGCAATACTAGTTTAAAATTTCTATCGGAAAAGAGTCGATACTATATCGTTTTCCTGCTTCAGCTAATTCAGTATTCTTAAAAATCGTTTGAGCCTCAATTTTAAAGTCATTAATGTTTTTATATCTGTTAGAATAATGACCAATAATTAACTTATTTGTATTTGCTTGATGAGCAATAGAAGCTGCCTGTTCTGCTGTAGAGTGTTTAGTCTTATCACATAAATCTTCTCTATCTTTTAAAAAGGTAGCTTCATGGTACAGTAAATCTACATTTTTAATTATAGGAATAATATCGGGTTTATAGGCAGTATCACTACAAAAAGCAAAACTTACAGGTTTAGGTGGGGAGATGGTTAAATCTTTATTAGGAATAATTTCTCCTGAAGAAAGCACAAAGTCTTTACCAGCTTTAATATTATGAAAATCACAAGTATCTATTTCTGTATACTGCTGAATATTTTCAAGGTGTAGTTTTCTAAGCTTAGACTTTTCAGTAAATAAAAAACCGTTGGTATACACTCTATGGTTCAAAGGAATAGTTCTTACAGAAACTTTATCGTCTTCAAAAATAAGTTCACTTTCTTTAGATTCTAATTCCTGAAAAATAATTGGATATTTTGTCCATGATTTAGAAACTTTTAATTGAAGTGTTGTAGCTTCTTTAATTCCTTTTGGACCATAAATATATAACTCTTTTTCTCTATTTAAAATTCCAAAAGTGGCAATGAGCCCAACTAAACCAAAAAAATGATCTCCATGCAAGTGAGAAATAAATATATGGTTTATTTTTGAAAAGCCAACCTTATATTTTCGCATTTGTCGTTGTGTACCTTCACCACAATCAATTAAAAAATGACGACCGTTAATTTCTAAATATTGTGCGGTAGGATATGCATTAACTCTTGGAGTTGCTGAATGACAACCTAAAACGGTTAACTGTAAACTCATTTATTTGATAACAAAACGTTTTGAAATAATCTCTTTATTGTTTTGTATTGCATAAATGTACATTCCCGACTTTAAATCATTACGCTGAAACGGAAAAGAATTACGTCCTCTAACTACTTTAAGTTCTTTATTAAAAACAGTTTTACCCAAAACATTTCTTACAGTTAAGATAACTGTTTGTTCGTGTTTAGCATTGAAGTAAATAGTCGTACTAGTTGTAAAAGGGTTTGGGGATGCTACTAACTTTTCGATTGATTTTTCTTGAGAAAAACCAACTGAAATAGTCAAGAATAAAGTTATAAAAAGTATTTTTCTTACCATGTATTATCATTTAGAGGATGGATAATCGTCAAAAAACATAGGTTAAAAACCTAAATCACGTTGAATTTTTTCCATTTCTATAACATCTTCTGCTTCTACTAGAGTAGGAACAATGTTAAAGGTTTCAGGAAAATCATCAATATTAACACCTTTAGACACAACTACAAAAGATGTGCCATTGTTTTGATGTTCGTGAGCGTATTTCAAAAATAGCAAAATTTTTTCGTTAGAAGCGTTAAAATCTTCTGAAATTTGAATAATTAGGTTTTTACCTGTAAGGTTCAGATATTCATCATTAAAACTTTCTATAAAATTAGAAAACGTTTTTTCATCAGAAGTAATTAAAGTGTAATCTGTTTTATGTATTATATTCATAAACTATCTTTTTATTTGTTGCGCTAACAAATAAATAACTGCCATACGAACAGCAACTCCATTTTCTACTTGGTTTAGAATAATCGATTGATCACTGTCGGCAACATCACTTGTTAGTTCTACGCCTCTATTAATAGGACCTGGGTGCATAATCACAATTTTCTTACTAAGATTGTCTAATATTTCTTTATTAATCCCGAAAAGTTGTGTATACTCTCTTGTAGAAGGAAAATACTTAATGTCCATACGTTCGTGTTGTACACGCAATACATTAGCAACATCACACCATTCTAGAGCTTTTTTAAGGTTTGTTTCTACCTCAACTCCTAAAGTTGAAATATATTTAGGAATTAAAGTGCTTGGACCACAAACTTTTACTTTAGCTCCTTGTAACTGTAGTGCAAAAATATTTGACAAGGCTACACGAGAGTGTAGTACATCTCCAACAATTACAATTTTTTTACCTTTTAGGTCGCTGTTTAATGCTTCTCGCATAGAAAAACTATCTAATAATGCTTGAGTAGGGTGCTCATGAGTACCATCACCTGCATTGATAATTTTTGCATCGACATGATTTGATAAGAAAATTCCTGCTCCAACATTCGAGTGACGCATTACTACAATGTCTACCTTCATTGATAATATGTTATTCACTGTATCAATTAAAGTTTCTCCTTTTTTTACAGAAGATTGCCCTGCAGAAAAATTAATAACATCAGCAGACAAACGTTTCTCAGCTAATTCAAACGAAAGTTTTGTGCGAGTACTATTTTCAAAGAATAAATTAGCTATAGTAATATCACGTAAAGAAGGAACTTTTTTTATAGGTCGGTTAATGACTTCTTTAAAATGAGCAGCAGTTTCAAAAATAAGTTCAAGGTCATTTTTGTTAAGGTATTTAATTCCTAATAAATGTTCAACGCTTAACTGCTTCATCTTAGTTTGTTTTTTTAATCATAACTAATCAAGCTTTGAGAGCTTGGGTTCAAGGTAAATTGTATCTTCTTTATGAGTTTCTTGCCAGTTAACAACTACTTTTTCTTCATTGATGGCATCTACTTGTCTTCCTCGGTAATTAGGTTGAATAGGTAAATGACGACTAAAACGACGATCAATTAATACTAACAACTCAACCTTATCAGGTCTTCCATACGATTGTAATGCCGTTAATGCACTTCGTACACTTCTTCCAGAGAATAATACATCATCAATAATCACCACTTTTTTTCCTTCAATTAAAAAGTCAATTTGAGTTGAAGTGGCTTCTAAGGGTTCATCTCTTCTACGAAAATCATCACGGTAAAAAGTAATATCTAATAAGCCTAATTGTAAACCTTTAATTTGGTACTCATCTCTTAGCAGTTTAGCTAATCGGTTAGCTAAATAAGTACCTCTTGGTTGTAACCCTATTAAAACGGTATTAGAAAAATCGTTGTGATTCTCGATTAACTGACACGCTAATCGATGCAGAATGATTTCAATTTCTTTTGAAGTAAGTAGTATTTTTCTGCTCATTTGTTGCTACCAAATTGGTTTGATAGTTCAACGCTCAAAATTAAGGCAAAAATTAAAGCTGACAAAATTAAACTTAATGAAACGTGAAACTAGGTCTATAAAATTATCTTTACATTTGCGCACTTTTACAAAAGACTCTTAGAAATTATGATGAAATACATTAAAAGTAAGAAGATTAACGTTAAAGATGATTCATTGGCAGGTATAACAGTATCCTTAGCAATGATACCAGAAGTAGTAGCTTTTGCTTTTGTGGCTCAAATTAGTCCTATTGTAGCATTATTTGGAGCTTTTGTGATAGGAATTGTTTCTGCAGTTTTTGGAGGTAGGCCTGGGTTGATTTCTGGAGCAGCTGGTGCTGTAGCTGTAATTTTCGTGAATATGATACAAGAAGGTCACGCAAAAGGGTTATTATTTGATACACCTGTTGAAAATATGGGCTATTTCTATTTATTAGCAGCTGTGGTTTTGATGGGAATTATTCAAGTACTAGCAGGTGTTTTTAAACTAGGTAAATTAGTTCGGTTAATTCCACATTCAGTTATGATGGGGTTTGTAAATGGCTTAGCTGTAGTTATTTTTATTGCGCAGTTAGGAATGTTCAAAGAGAATAAGAAAGATGTTTTTGGGCAAAATATGCGCAAAACCGAATCGAAAGAATTAGTATATAAAGTAGCCGATAATGAAGTACAAGATTTAGTTTCAAGTGCAGCAATATTTTCTATCAAAGGAAATTCAATAATCAATAACGGAACAAACCAAGAAGTTTTTGTAAGGTCAGATACGCAAGTTTTTGATGCAAAAACAAAAAAGGTAGTTTATAATATAGAAAATGACGGATTTTATTCAATAAAAGATAGTGGAGTAGTGAAGTCTACTTTGCAAGGAACAAAATTATACACCATGATTGGCTTGGTATTATTAACGATGCTAATTATATGGTTGCTACCAAAATTAACAACTAAAGTTCCAGCAGCATTAACAGCTATCTTAATCGTAACATTTATATCTATTTTTGGAGGATTGGAGTCTATTAATGTAGGAGATTTTATTAGAGATGGTGGAGGAGCCGGTTTGAATGGTTTTGATGAGATTTCTAAGAAAATGAACTTAGCAGAACTTTGGAGTAATTTACCGTTTAACCTAGATACCTTAAAATTTATTGCACCGTATGCCTTTTTAGCAGCTTCAGTTGGATTGATTGAAACATTGATGACAATGAATTTGGTAGATGAATTAACTGATTCTAGAGGTGACGGGAATAAAGAATGTGTAGCACAAGGAGCTGGAAATATGTTGAGTGGATTGTTCGGAGGTACTGGTGGTTGTGGTATGATTGGTCAAACTGTGATTAATATTAATGCAGGTGGTAGAGGACGCTTATCAGGAGTTATGATGGCTGTTACTTTATTAATTTTCATTCTTTTTGCTGATAAATATATAGAGCAAGTGCCTATTGCTGCTTTAGTGGGTGTTATGTTTATGATGGTGATTGATACATTTGCATGGTCTAGTTTTAGAATTATGAATAAAATTCCAAAATCGGATGCAATTGTATTAATTATAGTATCTGCTGTAACCGTAATATTCGACTTAGCAATAGCTGTATTTGTAGGGGTAATTATTTCTGCTTTAGTTTTTGCATGGGAAAATGCCAAGAAAATTAGAGCGAGAAAGCGTTTTAAGAAAGATGGAACAAAAGTTTATGAAATATGGGGGCCTTTGTTTTTTGGAAGCATTACAGCTTTTAATGAAAAGTTTGATGTTAAAAATGATCCATCCAATATTGAGATTGATTTTGTAGAATCTCGTATTTCAGATCATTCGGCTATTGAAGCAATTTTTATATTAGTTGAAAAATATCAAAAAGCAGGAAAAAAAGTAACTCTGAAACACTTGAGTGAAGATTGTAAGATATTGTTATATAAAGCAAGTCCAATTTTTGCAGATGTTATTGAAGAAGCGGTAGATGATCCTCGATATCATTTAGCAGCAAATCCAGAAGATTTTCCAAAGCCTTTATCGGAGTACCGCTTTTAAATCGCAGAGAGATAGCCAAATATTTAGATTAGGTTTGATAGAAAATAAAAAATCCCGCAGTTAGCGGGATTTTTTTATGTAAATTAAACAACTTAATTCTTTTGAAGTGGACTTATAATTTCAACATCACTAAAAGCAATAGCGCCTCGAATAACACCATCAATAGTATTTTTTAAAGCTTCTATTAACTGCATTTTTAATTGAGATTTATGGTAAATTAAACTAACTTCACGTGCTGGAGTAGGGGTTTCAAATTCTCTTAAATGAGTTTTGTCTCGTTCATTTAAATCTAAAGTATTTAAATAAGGAAGTAAGGTCATTCCTAAACCATCTTTAGATAACTTAATCAATGTATCAAAACTTCCACTTTCTAATTGAAAATGATGCGTTGCACTTCTTTTATTGGTTCTACAAAGGTTAATAATACTATCTTTAAAGCAATGCCCATCTTCTAACAATAAAATATCATCAACCTCTAAATCATCTACCTTAATTTTCTTTTGTTTAAATAATCGATGTTCGCTAGGAATTAACCCAACAAAAGGTTCATAATATAGCACACGCTCTTTAATAGCTTCATTTTCTAATGGAGTTGCGGCAATGGCAGCATCGATGTAACCATCCATCAATTTTCTAACAATTTCTTCTGTAGTTAACTCTTCAATAACCAATTGCACTTTTGGATAATTTCTACTAAAGGTTTTTAAAAACATAGGTAGTAATGTAGGCATAACGGTTGGAATAATTCCTAACCTAAACTCACCTCCAACATAACCTTTTTGTTGATGTACAATATCTATAATACGGTTACTCTCATCAACAATAACTTTAGCTTGTTCTACAATACGTTTACCAACTTCAGTTAATTCTATTGGCTTTTTAGAGCGATTAAAAATTTTAGCATCTAATTCTTCTTCTAATTTCTGAATTTGCATGCTCAACGTAGGTTGCGTAACAAAACAATGTTCTGCTGCTATCGTAAAGTTTTTATATTCTGCGACAGCTAATGTATATTTTAATTGTGTTATAGTCATTTCTATAATAATTTTCGATAAAGATATTAAAACAATCGATTACCTTTATAGTATAACTGTTAAAAGTTGCCTTAAATTTGTAGTAGAAAAAGTAAAAAACTTAAAGTCAATACAATATGTCAACTACAATTTTAGGATTAGATAAACAAAAAACTGAAAACTTAGTAAACGAGTTAAATACATTATTAGCAAACTTTCAAGTGTATTATCAAAATGCAAGAGGATTACACTGGAATATTAAAGGGAAAAACTTCTTTGAATTGCATATGAAGTTCGAGGAGTTTTATACCGATGCACAAGAGAAAGTAGATTTAATTGCAGAACGTATTTTAACATTACAAGGCACACCATTACATACTTTTGAAGATTACAGTAGTGTATCAAGAGTTCCTGTAGGGAAAAATATTTCAAATGATGTTGAAGCAGTGAAGTTAATTATTAATTCATTATCAGAATTACTAAAAATAGAACGTACAATTCTTGATTTGGCTGATGAAGCTGAAGATGAAGGAACAAATTCTATGATGAGCGATTTTATTGCAGAACAAGAAAAAACTTTATGGATGATGAACGCTTGGTTAGGCTAAGAACATCATTCACACTTTTGGGGATTATAAGCAGCATAAAATAATGCTGCTTTTTTATTTTTGAGAAGTAGTATGTAACCTATTTGCTCTAGTTTCGTCTTAAATGTAATAATCATGAAAACAAACCAAATGAAAAACCAAATTCAAATTAAAAAAGTGCTTTTCTGCTCTTTATTTTTTTTACTAACAAGTATAATCTCTGCTCAAAATTTAGAGTCAAAAATTGATGAAATTTTAAAAGCTCAATATAAAGATAATGAAAGTGGAGTTGTTACTTTGGTGGCAAAGCAAGGAAAAGTTATCTATAGAAAAGCTTATGGAAAAGCTAATTTAGAATTAGATGTAAACATGAAACCAGAAAATGTTTTCGAAATTGGCTCAATTACCAAACAGTTTACAGCAGTTTCAATATTAATGTTGTTAGAAGAAGGGAAGCTAAGTTTAGAAGACGATATAACTAAATTTATACCTAATTATCCAACCAAAGGAAAACAAATTACCATTCATCACTTATTAACACACACATCTGGAATTAAAAGTTACACATCGATGCGTAAGTTTGGAGAAGTAATGACCAAAGATGAATCTCCTTTAAAATTTATTGATTTCTTTAAAAATGAACCTATGGATTTTGAACCAGGAGAAAAATATAAATACAATAACTCTGGATATTTTATTTTAGGATATATTATTGAAAAGGTAAGCAGAATGAGTTATCCAAAATTTGTTGAAGAACGAATTTTTAAGAAATTAAATATGAATTCTTCTTGCTATGGAAGTCATACAAAATTAATCAAAAACAGAGCTACAGGATACCAAAAAAGGAACGAAGGGTTTGTAAATGCTCAATACATAAGTTTAACATTGCCTTATGCAGCAGGGTCAATTATGTCGAATGTAGATGATATGTTACAGTGGCAAAAAGCAATTAGTAATAACATACTAGTACAAAAAGAAACAATTGATAAAGCTTTTACTAACTACACACTAAACAATGGTAAGAAAATAAATTATGGGTATGGTTGGAGTTTTAACGAAATAAATGGTGTACCAACTATTGAACACGGTGGAGCAATTCCTGGATATAGGTCTATGGGAGTATATGTTCCGAGTGAAGATGTATATGTAATTATATTTTCTAATTGTGGAAATCAATCACCAAAAAATACAGCTATAAAAATAGCAGCATTAGCTATTAATAAACCAATTTTCAGTAAAGAAAAAATAACTACTTTATCAAAAGAAGAACTGAATAAATGGGTTGGTTCTTATGAATTTGAAGATAAATCTGTTCGTTTTATTACCCTTGAAGATAATCAATTGTATAGTCAGCGAGAGGGTAGTGCGCAAAAAAATAAAATTTATCCAACCGCAGCAAATGAATTTTCTTTTGAAGATGGTTTTATATCTTACAGTTTTTTAGAAGAAAATGGGAAGAAAGCTGTATTTTTTCAAAATAGGATAAACAAAGAAAAAGGTGTTTTTATTCAAAAAGAAGCACCAAAAGATAAAAAGATATCTCAGTAGCATCAGAAGTTTAAAACAAGTATTTAATTAAAATACGAATACTCACAAAGGCAATCAAAATAGCGGTTGCCTTTTTTAATTGAAATGGAGTAAAGAATTGATTACTCATCCTACTACCAATTTGTCCACCAATAAAAACAGTAATTAATAAAATAGAGGTTAAACGCCAATCAATAGAAAAATCAGGATTTGTATACTGACCTATCAACCCAGATATAGAATTTACCAAAATAAAGAAGCTTGCTGTAGCTGCTATTTTTTTAGGAGTATCCCAGTTGGTTAAATGAAGTAATGGAGCTAAAAAAATACCGCCGCCAATACCTACCATTCCAGAAACAAAACCAATAATTCCCCCATAACCAGCATTTTTCGCCAAATTTAAATTGGTAGTTTTACCACTACTTGTAACCACTTTGCTAGAAATCCACATGGTAACAGCAGCAAAAAGTAATGTAAAACCTAAAAGAATAAAGAAAAAAGTTTGGCTTATGCGTAAAAAACCACCTAAAAAAGCCATAGGAATGCTAAATAAAGTAAGAGGAATAACCTTTTTCCAACAATATTGCTTTTGTTGCATATATAGTAAAACATTTCCTGTAACCACCATTACATTACAAAGTAAGGCAGTGGCTCTTATCTGTGTAAAAAGTAACCCAGTAAGTGCTAAAACAGCTAAATAGCTCGAACCTCCACCAAAGCCTACAGAAGAGTATAAAACAGCTACGAAAAAAAAAAGTAAAACAATGTGCCAGTTAGCACTTAAAACATCTAAGAAAAGAGGTATCGCCATAAGAAACAAATGTAACTATAAAAGCTTTTTTAAAAAAGTCTTTAATTTAATAGTGGTTTAAGCTATTTTAAAGAAGTAGCTCTTCTTAGTTGATAAACAATTAAAAATGATTTATTTTAGTAGCTTCAGCTAAAATAAAAAGGAGTATAAGAATGAGTAACTACCACGTAAAAAATTTAGAAGAATACTTTCAAGTATATAGAAAATCTGTAAGAACCCCAGAATTATTTTGGGAAGAAATAGCAGAAGAACACTTTGTTTGGAGAAAAAAATGGGACACCGTTTTAAACTACAATTTTAATAAACCAGAGTTCAAATGGTTTGAAGGAGCGAAATTAAATATAACAGAAAACTGTATAGACCGTCACTTGCATATTCGAGGAGATAAAACGGCTATTTTATTTGAACCTAATAACCCAGATGAAGAAGCTCAACACATATCTTATAAAGAACTACATAGGCGCGTTTGTAAATTTGCTAATGTGCTAAAAGACCATGGAATTGAAAAAGGAGATAGAGTTTGTATTTACTTACCAATGATTCCAGAATTAGCCATTTCAGTTTTGGCTTGTGCTAGAATTGGAGCAGTACATTCGGTGGTATTTGCAGGATTTTCTTCAACAGCACTGGCAACGAGAATTAACGATTGTGAAGCAAAAATGGTAATAACCTCTGATGGATCTTACCGAGGAGCTAAAACAATAGATTTAAAAAGTATTGTTGATGAAGCATTAGAAAACTGTCCTACAATAGAGAATGTATTGGTAGCAAAAAGAATTAATTCAGATATTCAACTAAAAGAAGGACGTGATAAGTGGTTAGAACCTTTGTTAGAAGAAGCCTATCAAGATTGTGTTCCTGAGATTATGGATGCTGAAGACCCACTATTTATTTTATATACATCAGGTTCAACAGGAAGTCCAAAAGGAATGCTACACACCACAGCAGGTTACATGGTGTATACAGCCTACACATTTAAAAATGTATTCAATTATAAAGAAAATGATGTGTATTGGTGTACGGCAGATATTGGTTGGATTACTGGTCACAGTTACATTGTGTACGGACCCCTAGCAAACGGGGCAACGACTGTAATGTTTGAAGGTGTTCCTAGTTATCCAGATTTTGGTCGTTTTTGGGAAATAGTTGAAAAACACAGTATAAACCAATTCTATACAGCACCAACTGCAATTAGAGCACTAGCAAAAGAACATTTAGGTTTTGTAGATAGTTACGACTTGTCATCACTAAAAGTCTTAGGAACCGTAGGAGAACCAATAAACGAAGAAGCGTGGCATTGGTATAACGATAATGTGGGAAAAAAGAAAAGCCCAATTGTAGATACTTGGTGGCAAACAGAAACAGGCGGAATTATGATTTCACCATTACCATATATTACCCCTACAAAACCAACCTATGCAACATTGCCTTTACCAGGAATTCAAATAGCATTAATGAATGAAAACGGAAAAGAAGTGAAAGGAAATCAAGTTGATGGAAGATTGTGTATAAAATATCCTTGGCCATCTATGGCAAGAAGTATATGGGGAAATCATCAACGTTATAAAGAAACATATTTCTCAGCATTTGAGGATATGTATTTTACAGGTGATGGAGCGCTTCGTGATGAGGTAGGATATTACCGAATTACAGGTAGAGTAGACGATGTAATTATAGTATCAGGCCACAATTTAGGAACAGCACCTATTGAAGATGCAGTAAATGAGCATCCTGCAGTTGCTGAAAGTGCTATCGTTGGTTTTCCACACGAAGTAAAAGGAAATGCCCTATATGGTTATGTAATTTTAAAAGAAACAGGAGAGGTAAGAAATCAAGATAACTTACGTAAAGAGATAAATCAAATTATTACTGAGCATATCGGTCCGATAGCGAAGCTAGATAAAATTCAGTTTACGGAAGGATTGCCTAAAACACGTTCAGGAAAAATTATGCGTCGTATTCTTCGAAAAATAGCACATAATGAATTAGATAATTTAGGAGACGTTTCTACACTCTTAAACCCTGAAGTTGTACAAAGTATAATTGATAATAGATTTTAAAACGATGAAAAAAGGGATTCTTACAAGAATCCTTTTTCTTTTGCTATTAAAATTAAATCACGATCATCAGAATTGTCAACCCCAAATACCTTAGCCATTTGTCGTTTTCTTTTTTGAACAGCAGCTAACGATAAAGGAAGAATATTAGGAAGTTTGTTTACACGATTACCAATAGATAATTCATATAAAATTTTTCGATCTAAATCATCTAAGAAATACTCATTAGAAACCTGACTTCTCATCATTTTCATTACCGTTTTACTGTAATATGGAGGGTCGTTTAACACTTCTTCAATTGCATGAACTAATTCTACAGGAGTAATGTCGTTTTTAACTAAAAAACCATCAGGATTTACATTTTTTAAAATGCTGTGCACTCGGTAATTATCGTTAAAAGTAGTTGAGATAATAATTTTAGCTTCAGGAAGTTTTTCATTAATAACTAATCCTAAATCTTCACCAGATAAAATACCTTTTTCTTCTAATGGAGGTAAGCTAATATCTAAAAATATAACCTCAATAGGTTGGTTAGATGAAGCATGCACTTCTATAATTTCATAAGCAGTACGACAATTATTTGCTGTTTGAATATGAAAAGAAACATCTTCATATTGACTTTCAATATAAGTAAAAGCACTTTTATAGGCTTCTGATATTAAGGGGTGATCGTCAATTATTAACGCGTTATACTTTTTACTTTCCATTTTTCATATTAAAAGGGGTTCTAATAACAAGTGTAGTACCTTGGTTTTCTTTTGAGGTAAACTCTAAAGTACCGCCTAGTTTTTTTACTCTTGCCGTAATATTTTTTATGCCAATTCCCTTTTTGTTTTTTTCGGTATTAAAACCAATTCCATCGTCTTTTAACGAAATAATAAGCTCTTTTTTAAAACTAGAGACGTCTAAGATAACATTTTTTGCCTTTGCATGCTTAATAATATTTTGTAAAGCTTCTTGGACTATACGATATATATTGGCTTTGGTAATTTCGTTTATTTCACTCCAAGGAATAGTTTTGTTAAAATTAAACTCATAAGAAAAGTTACCAACGATGCTTCTATCTTTTAAAAGCTGCGTTAAAATAGTGGTGAAGTTAATGTTAGCACTATCAAAATTATCACTTAACCTATGCGAAACATCTCTAATCTCTTTTTCTATCTCTTGTAGTTCATCTAAAAAAGCTTGATGTTTTTCTTGAGTCTCAGGTTTCATTTGCATAGCTAAAAAACCAAGGTTTACCCGTGTGCCAAAAAGCTTACCTAAAACACCATCATGTAGTTCAGCTGAAATACGATTGCGTTCGTTAAAACGTTCTTCTTCTAGTTTAGCTTGCTGTTGTAGGGTTAATACATATACCTCTTCATTGGCTTTCTGTTGTTCGGCCTCGATCTTTAATTTTTCATTTCTTACTTTTTGTACACGTAAAAAGTACAGTAAACTAAGAACCAATAAGCCTCCAAAACTGGTTACTAGAATCCAAATACGTTGTTGACTTAAGCGCTTGGTTTCTTCAATATATTCATCTGTTTCAAACTCTATACGCGTAAATTTGTTTTGTATTCTTCGTTCAGCACTAATTAAGCTATCGTTAAACACTATATACCTATCTAAGTATTTTTTAGAATTTTGTGTGTCTAAGTTAGCGAGTTGGTTTAATGTAGTTAAATAATCTCCCCCGTTTTTTAACTCTTTGGCCAATACATTAGCTTCTTTAGCATATTGTAGCGCCCTAGTAGTGTCTTTGATGTATTTATAATAATCTGAAATATGGATTTTTGAAGAAACAATACCTTCTTTGTTTTGTAAGCTATCTCTAATAAAGAGTGCTCTTTGTAGGTTTTTTTTAACATCTAATGTATCTCTCATTAAAAGCTTACAATGGGCTATATTGTCTAGGATTCTTACATATTGAGTTTTAGTTATCAGTGGTATTTTAAAGTCTTTATAGTAGAATTCTAATGCTTTTGAGTATTCTTTCTTTTTCAAGAAAATATTACCAATATTATTATTAACCGTAATATACTCTCCTTTTTTTAAGGGGGTATTTAACCTATCGGAATATTCCATGGCTTTATGGAAATAATAAATTGCTTTATCGTATTCCTTGATATCTTCTTGTAAAAGACCTAGGTGATTATAAGAGGCATATAATCGTCTATAATCTTTTAAATCTTTAAAAAGTTTAATGGCTTCAATGTTTAAAATTTCAGCACCTGTATAATCTCTATACTTTCCTTTTATACTGGCCATTCCTTGTAATGTTTGTGAAGCTTCTTTTTTAAAACCTCCTTTAATGAAGCTTTGATAGGCTTTATCAAAGTGATAATAGCCTTTACTGTAAACTTCCGACTTTACATGGTAAGTGGCATAATTCCAATGGGCGTCACCAATAGCATAACTATGATTAGTTTTATTAGCTAACTGTAATGCTTTCTTGTTAATTTTCAAAAAATTAATACTGTCTTTTAATTTATAAAATTCATAGGCGATAGAGCTCAGTTCTAGAGGTGAGTTACTATTATTTTCAATGATATGCTCATAAGACTTGAAGAGTAAATGTTTTTTTGAGACAATATCTATTTTTTTGCTTTTTGCTTTCTTAAGCCACACTTTTATACTATCATTTTGTTTTATTTCTTGTAAAGGAGAAGAAAAACAATAAGAGTATATGAAAAAAAGAAAAATAAACCAGAATGAGTTTTTTTTAAGAGGCTTCAAAGATTTTAGTTTTGTACAAAACTAAAAAAAGCTTTTAACAAATTTGTTAAAAGCTTATAAATATAACCATTAGTTTCCTTTTGTACCATCACCAGTACCAGTTCCATCACCAGTACCACCTGTATCAAGAGACAGCGTTCCAGTACTTGTAACTAATTCTGTTTTGTTAACAGTATTGTTTGGTACAATATCTTCTGTTAAGTCTGTACAACTTGTAGTTAACAAAAATAACATGCTTATTAGTAGTGTAAATTTTAAAGTTCTCATAATTTCAATTTTTAACAATAGTTTTCCTAGCCGCATGTGCAGCTTATATAGCATCGAAATAAATTTTCGTGTGTATTACTTCATTTTTAAAATGAGGCAATAGTCATCTAACCCAAGTGTTTGGGTAGTAGGTAGAATTAAATTGATAAGAAACATCAATTTATGAAGATGCGTTACTGCCAAGGGCTATTGAGTACAACAGACTTCAGGAAATTCTACTTTGTCATAAAGGAAGCGTTTGCAATTTTGAAATGAACGCTAGTTGATTCTGATTCTAAAATAGCAACATCATTATAAATAATGAAGGTAATTTTAGTAAGCGTTCTTGTTTAATGAGTAAACGTCCTTTTTCATTTAGTGTGTGCAATTTTAATTTTTTTCATAGCTTTTATTTTGTCCCCTTAATATAGTGAAAAAAAACGAATTACGCAAATTTTTAACTTGCTATAATATGTTTTTTAATAAAAAAAGACGTCTTTTTTTAAAAAGACGTCTTTGTGTTATATATAAGTATAGAATAATTGCTAATTCTTCATTAAATATTGTGCTTCACAATAAACATCCGTGTCTTTTTTTGTTATGTAGTCAACCCCTTTTCTAAAAGGTAAGCTGATACTTGTGTTTATATTTGTTAATACCATAGTTCTAAATTATTTTTATTAATAATACCAATTAAGCATATCTTAATAAGTATGGTACAAATATACGGATATTTTTTAATAAAACAAGAAATTTAACATTTTAAATAATTGTAAATCAGTTAGTTATGTTCTTTTTGAGATAAGAGAGTCCTGTCCAGGGAATGCCCAGATAAGTATAGCTTATGTAACTTTTTGTACGTTAGTTGCTTACAGTTCAATTACGTATTTTTTATATGTTTTAAATTAAAATGTCATTTATCAAAAAATATATATAAAAAAAAGCGCCCAAATTATTTGGACGCTTTATATATTACTAGTTTTATAATCAAATCATGTTTGAGTTTTCATTATAATTAACATACAACGTCCGATTTCGACAGATTCCTTTATCAGGATTCCCGCGAAAACTACATACTAAGCTTACAAGCTTTTGTACTATATGTGAAATCATATTTTTCATAAGTAGCAAATATATATAATTTTTAATAATTCTTGTTTTAAGACTATTTTTTAGCTTTAAAAGTGTTTTTTTCTTCCGTTTTGATAAAAAAGTAAGTCAGTGACTTACTTTTAGTAAGTCACTGACTTACCAAAAACAAAAATAGAGGGGTTACTTTTGGCATGGTTAAAAGCTTAAAGCCTTTATTGCTAAGGTCAAAAAGTAACTAATTTGCTTTTTGTCGTTTTGGGGGAAATTTTATGAAAAGAAAACAAAATTACTTTTACTTTATTTAACCAAAGTAAAATTATGATCAAAGTCAAGAGCGCCTACTAAGGGCGTTCTTTTTTGTTAAAGGGGTAAGTAAAAGCAAAAGTATATTTAGTAAGTTAACTAGAGGTTAAGTTGTATTGTGTTGATTATGAGTTTTTAAGGTTTTTTTGTGAGGTTGTTCTGTAGAATGGTTTAACTTTAGTTAAAGTTCGTAACCTTTTAATGAGGTAGATTTAAACTACAGCTAAGAACTTCTTAAAGTTAGTGTTGTTGATTTGCGGGTATAAACAAAAATTAAGAAAACAATGAAAAACTTACTTAAATTAGGGTTCTTAGGTGTTTGTGGTGTAATAACTTTAGCATCTTGTGATTCTGATAGTTCACCCAGTCGAGGAGATTTGGTTGAATTAAAAGCGTATTCTAAAACTCCCAACTTTTTAAAATTAGAGTCAGCCTTTTCTGGAGTAAAAATATATCCTTTATTATCCTCTGAAGACCAATTAGCAGATACTCCCAACTTTGTGTACGGTTCTATGGCAGATGGAGCTGGTTTACTAAGAAATTCAGATGGAACATTTACATTAATCAATAATATTGAAGCAGATTATTCAATTGCTCGTATTCAATTAGATAAAACCTTTAAACCAGTTGAAGGAGAATATATCTTAAACGCCAATGCAACAGCAAGCACAGCACAATGTTCAGGATCGTTAATTACTGAAGAAGAACATGGCTTTGGTCCTTTATATCTTTCAGGTGGTGAATGGGGAGGAGCTTCTAAAGGAGTTTTTGCAACCAATCCTTTAAAAAGTGCTTCTGCCGCAAGTACTCCAAGAATGTTAACAGCTATGGGGCAATGGTCTACAGAAAATGCTGTAGCAATAGGTAAAAATGCCTATGCAGATAAAACGGTTGTTTTTATTGGAGACGACCACTCAGATAATGAAGTTCCTTCAGGTCAGTTAGGAATGTATGTTGGTGATAGAGGAGATTTAGAAGGAGGTAAGTTATATGGTTTAAAAGTAACTAGTGAAGGTATTATGTATGAAGTAGATATGGAAGAAGGTACTACCTACAATGCTTCTTTTGTAGAATTAACCGAAAAAAATATCGATTTATTAGATGCTGAAGCTAAAGAGAAAGGAGTGATGGGATTCTCTCGTTTAGAAGATATCGATTGGAGAAGAGGTTCAGCTATGAATAACCGAGAAATCTATTTTTGTGTAACAGGACGTAAAAAAGATGGTTTAGTAGGAAAGGGAAGTATTTATGGCCGTGTATATAAAGTAGCGTTAAATGAAACCGATCCTACTGGAGCAGCAAAAATTACCTGTGTATTAGATGGAGATAAATTAACAGGTAAGGCAAAACTTTTTCATAGCCCAGATAACATCTTAGTAACTGAAAACTATGCGTATATTCAAGAAGATCCAAACGGGTATTTTGATGGAGAAAAAAACCACGCAGCGAGTTTATACCAATACAATTTAAATACTGGAGAATTAAAAAAAGTATTAGAATGTGATCAAGTTGCAGCTTCTACTCAAGGTTACGGAGCATCTTATCAAGATAAAGCTTGGGAAATTACCGGAATGATTGATATTTCTGAAACTATTGGAGTAAGTAATACATTTTTATTAATTACTCAAAACCATGGTTGGGAACCTGCCAATGGAGGAGCGTTCACAGACCCAATGGCAAATGATGCAGCTGAAACAAGAAAAGAAGGAAGTCAATTATATGTTATTCAAGGATTAAATAGATAATGACAAACAATTTTCAAAAAATACAAAAGACACATGTTATCATGTGTCTTTTTCTAGTATCTATAATTAGTTGTAAACAAGAAAAAACAACAAGTTACACAAAAGTCGATAATAAAGCTTTAGTAGCAAAAGTTGAAGAGTATTACTCGCACCATATAGATAGTTGTATTGCTCTTTTAGAAGAAATAAAAACAGTTGATGAGGTTTCAGAAAAAATTAAAAAATACAAACTAGCAAGAAGAGCGTTTAAATTAATAGAACCTATTTTAGCTTTTACCGATAAAGAAAACTATAAAAGTCTAAACGCTCCTAACATTTTAAAAGTAGAAGAAGAAGATGCTACAGATATTAAAATAAGAAACCCTTTTGGGTTTCAGGTTATTGAAGAGTTACTGCATGAAGATAAAGTTGATGTTATTAAAATAAAAAAAACAGTAAAAGTTACTGTGAATAGGCTTAAATTAATAAGAGCAAACAATACACTATATTTAAAAAAATATCATGTGTTATGGTTGTTGCGAGATCAAATTGCTCGTGTAGCTTTGGTAGGAATTACAGGGTTTGATTCACCTATAATGAGGCAATCATTAAAAGAGGCTAAAGCAAACTATAAAACGATGCTATTTATCATCAATACATACAAAAATGAGTTTTCAAAAGAAAGACTATATACCGTTTGGTTAAATGAATTACAGGCAACTCAAAAAATGTTACAAAAAGCAGATTTTAAGTCTTTTAATCGCTATATCTTTATAAAGAAACACGCACATAAACAGTTAGATTTATTAACTAAAACAGCTAAAGATTGGAAGGTAGAATTTCCATTAACTATGGCATTTAATAATAACATTACCTCATTCTTTTCAAAAGAAACACTTAATATTAACTTTTTTAACGATTATCATCAGTTAGAGAATGCTATGTCTGAAGAAAAAAAAGCGTTAGGAAAGAAGTTATTTAATGATAAGAATTTATCAAAAAACGGTATAATGAGTTGTGCTACATGTCATAATAAAGATAAAGCTTTTACTGATGGATTAGCAGTTTTTCCGAAGCAAAAAAGAAATACACCAACCTTACCGTATGCAGCATATCAACAAACCTTTTTTTATGATGGAAGAGCAGGAAGCTTAGAAGGTCAAATTGTTGGAGTTGTAGAAAACAAAAACGAGTTTCATACCAACTTAGAAAACTTGACAGAGACAGTTAAAAAAGATAGCGTGTATACCAAATCGTTTGCTAGTTTATATGGGAAAGTAACTGACTTTAATATTAGAAATGCGATAGCCAACTATATTAGAGGCTTAGGTAATTTTAGTTCTAAGTTTGATAAAAATATCAATCAAAAAGAAAATACCTTAACAATTTCCGAAATAAACGGTTTTAATCTTTTTATGGGAAAAGCAAAATGCGCAACCTGTCATTTTCCACCAGTGTTTAACGGAACAGTTCCACCAAATTTTACAGAAACAGAAGTAGAATCGATAGGGGTTCCAAGTTTAAAAGGAACTGAATTAGATGATGATTTAGGAGCCTATAACCTATTTAAAACTGAAGAACGAAAATACTTTTTCAAAACTTCTACCGTTCGTAATGTATCTAAAACCAGTCCCTACATGCATAATGGGGTATATAAAACCTTAGAAGAAGTGGTTGATTTTTACAATAAAGGTGGTGGACAAGGGTTAGGGTATCATGTACCCAATCAAACACTACCACCAGATAAATTGAATTTATCTAAAAAAGAAATTAACGACCTAATAGCTTTTATGGAAGCTTTAACGGATGAGTAAAATCATTCAATTTTTTATAGTTAACAGAAAACGCTTTAAAAATATTTTAGAGCGTTTTTATTTTTATGTAATTTTAAACGATTGTTTCAACGAACTAAAACAAATCAATTATCATGAAAAAAATAGTAGTACTAGTCTTCATAGCTATGGTTTCAATAGCGTGTAAAAATGAGTCAAAAAAAGAAACCGTTAAAAAAGAAGAAATCAAAGAAGTGAAATACCCAAAAGTATTGGAGGAGGTTTTTGATAAGCATGGAGGAATAGCGCAATGGAAGAAAATGAAAACAGTATCATTCACTTTAAAAAATGAAGAGCATACTACAGATTTGCATTCACGAAAGTCAGTAGTGAATTCGCCAGCATATTCTTTAGGGTTTGATGGTACTAAGGTATGGTTGCGCCAACAAGACTCAACAGCGTTTAAAGGAAATCCGGAGTTTTATTATAACTTGTATTTTTACTTCTATGCAATGCCTTTTGTATTAGCGGACGATGGTATTGTATATTCAGAAACAGAACCACTAATTTTTGAAGGAATAACCTACCCAGGGATAAAAATTTCGTACAAAGCCAACGTAGGAACTTCGCCAGATGATAATTATTTTATATTTTACCATCCAGAAACAAAACAAATGGCTTGGTTAGGGTACACAGTTACCTTTTTTAGTAAAGAACCAACAGATGCTTATAAAATTATAAGATACAACGATTGGGAAAATGTTAATGGCTTGTTATTACCAAAATCCATAACTTGGTATGATAAAGATGAAAATGGGCAACCAACAAAACCAGCAAAAGAACCAGTGCAGTTTAAGATGTCTTTGTTAAGTGAAGCTTCATTAGCAAATAGTTTCTACGAAAAACAAAAACAGTAATCAACAAATAAAACAAACAGAGTATGGATAAAAAGTATGTATGGAAAAAAGAATACACGCTAGTCTTAGTGGCTAATTTAGTGTACATCGTATTATTTTACATAATTACTAACATATATACAAAATAAACCATGCAACTAATAGATTGGATTGTTCTTTCAGTAACCTTATTGTTTATTGTTTTATATGGAGCTTGGAAAACCAGCGGTAGTAAAAATGTTGAAGATTATATAAAAGGAGGAAACCAAAGTAAATGGTGGACGATTGGTTTGTCAGTTATGGCAACACAAGCCAGCGCGATAACTTTCTTATCAACCCCAGGACAAGCATTTCATAGCGGAATGGGTTTTGTGCAGTTTTACTTCGGATTACCAATAGCAATGGTAATTATTTGCTTGGTGTTTATTCCTATTTATCACCGCTTAAAAGTTTATACAGCCTATGAATATTTAGAAGGAAGGTTCGACCAAAAAACAAGAACGTTAACCGCAATTTTATTTTTAATTCAACGCGGACTAGCAGCAGGAATTACCATTTTTGCACCCGCTATTATTTTGTCTGCTGTTTTGGGTTGGGATTTAGTTACATTAAACATTATTATCGGTGTTTTAGTAATTATTTATACCGTTTCTGGAGGTACCAAAGCAGTAAGTGTTACACAAAAACAACAAATGGCAGTAATTTTTGCAGGAATGTTCGTTGCATTTTACTTGATATTACAATATTTACCTGATGATATTACATTTACAAAAGCGTTAGAAATAGCAGGTGCTTCCGATAAAATGCAAGTACTCGATTTTTCTTGGGATTTAAATAATCGTTATACGGTTTGGACGGGTATTTTAGGAGGAACATTTTTAATGCTATCTTACTTCGGAACAGATCAAAGTCAAGTACAACGTTATTTGTCTGGTAAATCATTAAAAGAAAGTCAATTAGGATTGATTTTTAATGGTTTGTTAAAAGTACCCATGCAGTTTTTTATTTTGTTAGTAGGGGTGATGGTATTTGTGTTTTATCAGTTTAATCCATCACCGTTAAATTTTAATCCAAAATCTGGAGAAGCAATAGCAAATTCTAACCCTGAAACAATAGAACAGTACGTTAAGTTAGAAGAACAACATCGTTTTATTGAAGGAAGAAAAAAAGCGTTGATTTTTGAAGGATTAACACCTGAAAATGTATCACAGATTCAAGAGTTTAATGAACAAGATAAGGCACTAAAGGAAGAAGCAAAAACTATTATTTCAAAAGTAGATCCATTGGTAGAAACAAATGATAAAGATTATGTGTTTATTCACTTTATTCTGAATAATTTACCTAAAGGATTGATAGGTTTGTTGTTAGCGGTAATTTTATCAGCGGCTATGTCTTCTACGGCATCAGAACTAAATGCTTTGGGCGGTACTACGGCTATCGATTTATACAAACGAAATGCTAAAATTGAATATAGCGAAGAACATTATGTGAAGATGTCAAAATGGTTCACCTTAGGTTGGGGTGTTTTGGCAATTTTAGTCGCCTGTGTAGCTGATTTATTTGATAATTTAATTCAGTTGGTAAATATTATTGGTTCTATTTTCTACGGAAATGTGCTGGGAATATTCTTATTAGCCTTTTTTATAAAGTATGTTAAAGGAAATGCCGTATTTATTGCTGCGATAATCACGCAATTAATTATTATAGTAGTTTGGTATATTGATTGGTTACCTTATTTGTGGTTAAATGCTTTAGGTTGTGGTTTAGTAATGTTATTAGCAATACTAATTCAATCAACGTCTAAAGAAAACTAACTTTTTTCTATTCGTAAAGCATCAATAATATCAGAAGCAATTAACGCATTGTATCCTTTGTTACAAGCGGCCTCATCACCTGCTTTTCCGTGAAAAAACACACCTAATAAAGCGGCGTGTAAAGGTGGGTAGTTTTGAGCTAACAGCCCAGTTATAATTCCTGTGAGCACATCGCCACTACCACCAGTTGCCATTCCTTGATTTCCAGAAGTGTTGAAATACAAATTTCCTTCAGGAGAAGAAATAGTAGTATATGCATTTTTTAAAACAACAACACATTCATACTCTTTAGAAAAGTTAAGTTGTTTTTGAAAGCGTTCAGTTGAAGTGTCAGACTTTCCTACCAATCTATCAAACTCTTTAATGTGCGGCGTTAAAATAGAATTTTTTGGAAGCAATAATTTTAATTCCTCGTTTTTTGCAATAATATTTATAGCATCGGCATCAATAACTAATGGCTTGTTGTTTTCTGACAATAATTTTTTTACAACTAGTGTCGTTTTTTCATTAACATCCAATCCAGGACCTATCGCGAGAATGTCGTATTTGAAAAATTCTGGGAGTTGGGTAACGAATTCTTCATTCTCATCGATTAGGCACATCGCTTCTGGAACAGAAGACTGTATAATTTGATAACCGCATTTTGGTACATAAGTAGTTAACAAACCTATACCACTTCGTAAACAAGCTTTAGAAGACAATACCGCAGCCCCCATTTTTCCGTAAGAACCAGCAATTAATAAGGCATGTCCGTAACTTCCTTTGTGAGACTGGCGAGGTCTAGGTTTTAAAATATCGGTAATTTGCTCATTCAAAATATAGTAATTGCTTTCTTGTAGCTGAATAAAATCTTCATCCAAACCAATATCAACTGTTTTCCAATTTTTTACATAGTTTCCATTTTCAGGAAAGAAGAATGAACGTTTAGGTCGTTGAAAACTTATAACAAGGTCGGCCTGTACCATAGTTTCAGAATCAGATAATACATCACAATACAATCCAGAAGGAACATCAACAGCATACACAGTTTTCTTTGCTAGGTTAATGTTTTCTACCACCTTTTTTGCAAAACCTGTAATTGGTTTGGATAACCCTGAACCAAAAACAGCATCAATAATCACATCATACTCAGAGAATTCAGGAACTTCACTAGTTGTTTTTATACTAATAGTATTGTCAAGTTTTTGGAAATTAATATCACAGTCAGGACTAAGTGTATCTTTAAGTTGAACTAAGAAAGGTTGTACGGTGTATTTTTTGCTCCTTAAAATTCTAGCAATGGCAAATCCGTCACCACCATTATTACCAACGCCACTAACAACAGCAATTTTTAGGGAACGATTTAAAAAAGGTTCAATAGCTTTTACAAAAGCTAAAGATGCTTGCCCCATTAAAGCAAAAGAGGTAATTCCTTTTTTAGTAATAGTATGTTCGTCAGCTTTTCGTATTTGAGCAACGTTGAGTATTTTTTGAAGATTTTCCATGTAAGAAATTTACAACTTTACATAAAAAAAGCAAAAAGAAACCCATAAGAATTTTGTGGGTTTAGTATAACGAATGGTTATATGTAGTTTTTATAAAACTCTAGCGTTTACCAAACTCATAATACGCTCAAATTGCTCTTTAAGTCCCATGTCAGAATTATCAAATTCAATTGCGTCGTTAGCCATAACTAAAGGAGAATCTTCTCGGGTAGAGTCTATCCTATCGCGTTCTTGTACATTTTGTAAAATTTCTTCGTAGTTTACTTTATCACCACGATCTATCAATTCTTTATATCTGCGCGTAGCACGTTTATCTGCAGAAGCAGTCATAAATAATTTTAGTTCAGCATCAGGAAAAACAACAGTGCCAATATCACGACCATCCATAACAATACCCTTATTTTTACCCATTTCTTGCTGTTCACGCACTAACTTTTTTCTGACTTCAGAAATTTCAGCAACTTTACTTACTAATTTAGAAACTTCAATGGTTCTAATTTCTTTTTCAACATTGATTCCGTTTAAAAACATTTCAGCAAAACCCAATTTTTCATTAAAAGTGAAGGACAAAGAAATGTTGGGTAAATCAGCAACTAAATCTTTTGGGGTAAAATGATTTTGAGATATATAATTATGCTCCATAGCATACAAGGTAACGGCTCTGTACATAGCACCAGTATCTACATAAATGTAGGTTAATTCTTTAGCTAATTGTTTGGCAATAGTACTTTTTCCTGTAGATGAAAAACCGTCAATAGCTATGATGATTTTCTTAGTCATAATTCAAAAAAATAGATAGCAAATATACGGTAGAATTTTTAAATTAAAGGGTGTTGATAGGTTTTATATCTTTGCTAATATTTTGTGGTTTTAAGAGGTTTTTTGTTAGTTTTTTAGCTCTTTTAAAAGATGTGATTAAGCTATGTTTTTATATATATAAAAAACTTTAGTTGTCAGTTCAAGATAGATTTTATATATTTCCCTGTTAATTTTGTTGATTTTATCATATTTTTGTTAATAAAAACAATAAATTTGCCCCCCCCTAAATAGACTCTTTAAATGAAAAAATACATTAAAAGCGTAGTAATAATCTTGTTTTCACTTGTGTTGGGTATAACAAGTACCGTGTCTCAGACTTTATTAAAGCCTGAAATACAGTTTTCTGCTGCTTGTAATGGGAATCAAACAGATTTTCAGGTCGTGTTTAAGTTTAGTGGAACTGCTTTTAATAGTGATAATGTTTTTACCATAGAGTTGTCTGATGCAGATGGTAATTGGGGAAACCCTACCAATATAGGGACAGTTTCAAACGAAAATTCTTCCTTTACTTTTACGAAATCATTTCAATTGCCAAATGATACCTACGGTACAAATTATAAAATACGCTTGGTGTCAACCTCACCAGCCATGATAAGTCCAGATTCAGATTCGTTCGAAGCTTATAAATATCCTGTAGGAGGATTAATATTAAACAACTATGAAAATGTTTATTTATGTGGTACTGGCACAACCGAACTTACGTTAAACACTGCTCAAAATGGTGCTTATCAATGGTATAGAAATGGTGCTTTAGTAACTACGACTCAAGAGCCAAATTTAACTGTCTCAGAATCTGGGAAATACCAAGTTAAAATAGATTATGGAGTATGTGGGTTTGAAGAATCTACTTTAATAGATGTTATAATTTTAGCTGAAACAGCTAGTCAAATAAAAGGGAACTCAACTATAGAAATATGTGGAGATGAATCACATACGTTTGAAGCGAATGTAACATATTCAAACTTAACCTATAATTGGTATTTAGATGATGTTTTAGTGCAATCGTCTAGCGATCCTACCTATACTACACCAACTACAGGACAGTTTGGTGCATACCATTTAGTAATTGATACAGGAGGGTGTACTACTACTTCAAACGATGTAACATTACAACAACAAACAACAGCTGGGTTTGAGGTAAAAACAGAAGGAGCTTTAACGAGAATGATTTTACCAGGAGAAACCATGGAATTGTGTATTAGTCATGATGCATCTGAAGGAAGTATACAATGGTATAAAGATAATGTAGCTTTGGCAGCAAGAACTCAAACATGTATGAATGCTAGAGATCCAGGAGAATATTATGCAAGAGTAACACAAAGCACAGGTTCTTCTTGTGATGCAGTGGTAGACTCAGAGAAGTATACATTGTTAGGTGTTAAGTCATTCGCAGCGACAATTAGAACTGATACCGACTATGAAGCATGTAATTCTGCCAATACAAGTTTAAGTATTGTAGGCGTAATTGCAATTGCAGAAGATGATAATGAGTATGATTTAACAGAAAGCCAAATTGCTATGTTAAACTATCAATGGAATAAAGATGGAAATCCTATTTCTGGAGCAACAAATGAAACGTTAGGATTGGGTTTGTACACAGAAAATGGTAGTTACACACTAACAGTAAATGCTGGAGTAAAAACAGGAAACTCTAACGAATTAGATGTTAAGCTAGTGGAAGTGCCAGATGTAACATCATCATCAATTTCTAACTCGTTGTGTACAGGAGGAACAATTACTTATACAATAAATAATATTATTGGTGGTTATACCTATCAGTGGATTAAAGATGGAACTGAAGATGTTACTCTAGCGGATCCTCAGGTACTGGAAGTAACCGAGGAAGGAGAATATGTATTAAGGTATTCAGGCTTTGGTTGTGATAATGAAATGAATCCTATTGTAGTAGTACCTTTTGATGATTCTGCAGTAACGATTACACCTTCAGAGATAGTAGTGTTAGAAGTTGGGGGTTCAGAAACTATTGTAGCATCAGGAGGAGAAGCCTACGAATGGTATCAAGGAGAAGATACATCAGGAACATTACTTTCTACAACAGAAGAATTAACGGTGACCACCTTAGGCTTTTACACGGTGTTAGTAAGAGTAGATAATTGTTCGGTATTAAGAACCATTGAAGTAGTAGAGCCTGATGGACAAATTATAGTACCTAATATAGTGTCTCCAAATCAAGATGGGGCTAACGACACGTGGAAATTGTCAAATTCATATGCGTATCAACCTAATGTAGAGGTGATACTGTTTAGCTCGAACGGAAAAGAAATTTTAAAAACAACCGATTATAAAAATGATTGGCCTATGGAGAGTATAGGTAGTCAAAAAATATTTTATTATAAAATTATTAAAGACGATAAGTTGATAAAGGCAGGGACAATATCGGTAATAGATTAAATTTAGATGATAAAAAAAATTACTTTATTTATTATTGTAGTATTAGGTGTGTTTGTGGTACAAGCACAAACTTCAAGTAATGAGCAAACATATAATAGTTTTAGCTCACGAAACTTTATGAAGTTTAACCGCTTTTTAACGGTGCCAACTTTTTCTGCATTAAGAGAAAATAATACTTCTCTTTCAGCAATTGTAAGAAATAGCAATATTGAATTTGAAGATAACCCCAGGCTTTACCTAGCAACATACTCTGGAAAAATGCGGGAGAACGTTGGGGCAGGTTTGGCGATTTACCAACAGGAAGTAGGAGTATTTAAAGATTTCGGTGCCTTAGCAAACTATGCGCACCGTTTGCAGTTAAATGAAACTATGGATTTAACCTTTGGTTTTAACTTTTTATATAGTAGAAGAAGTGCTGATGGGTTGAAAGTGAATTCAGCTGAACCAGAACCACAAATTTCTAATTATCAAGATATTCCTATGGTGAATTTTCAGCCGGCAATAACCTTATCTATGGGGAAATTAGATGTAGGAGTGTTTTTTGAAAACTTACTAGATTTTAATTTAAAGAGAAGTGAACTAGCTACCTCTTTTGGAGAAAAAACATTTTCTGGTCACTTAATGTATTCACACAATTTTACTTATGCTACAGGGCTTTTTGAAGGAGCAGATGTAAGAATGTTGGCGATTGCAAGAAAACCAGGAGATGGTGAGTTTGGGTATGGAGCCAATGCAATTATAGATTTGCCTAAAGCAGGTTGGGTAAAAGCAGGATATGATAAAACTTACGGTATTTCAGCAGGTATGGGGGTGAATTTATCTGATAACTTATCCATTGGATTTACTTATGAGAAGAATAGCTTTGCTGCTACAAATGAAGTAGGATTAATTTATAGTTTTGGAAAAAAATCATTCACAAGAGAACGTCCAAAAAGACGAAAAGGTAGTGTAAAAGTTAGTCTTCCAGAAAGAGCTCCTAAAAAAGAAAATGAATATAAAAATCCAGAACATAACGATTTGTCTGACGAAATACAGCAAGCGCAAGACTCTATTAACATCTTAAATAAAAAGATTGATGAGGTATTGCGATTGTTGAAAAATCAACCAGCACCAAAAACAACGACTACGACAAATACTATAATAATAAAAGATACCGTTCAGGCAAAAGATACTTCATTACGAAGAAGGTCAGATACCCCATGGCGTAAGAGTACAATTACCCGTTCAGGAGGAGGAGGAACTATGTATTATGTTGTTTCAGATCAATTTAGAAGTAAAGAAAATGCAGAAGCATTAGTAGAAAAATGGTCGCGATTAGATATAGAAGCGAAGTATGTGTATGAACCTAAAAAGAAAATATATTATGTGTATATAGATAGGTTTGCTAAAGAAGAGGATGCAGAAGAAGAAGAAGAAAATTTTAATGATAAAACACGTTTATTTGAGAAGAATGAGGATAAAAATGATGCATCAACTATTGAAGTTAAAAAAATAACGAAAGACCCTGTATATGTAGTGAAAATTACATTAGGAGGAAGCGGATTAGAAAGTTATGAAGAACCTAAAACACAACCACCAGCAAGAGTTAGAACCATGAGAATAGAAGGTGTAAAACCAGGTTATTATTTGCAAGTGTATGTTAATGGAAGTAAAGCGCTAGCAGATAGAAATGTAGACGAACTAAGAAATGATGATATAGATGCAGGATATTTTGTAAACCCTAAAACAGGATATATGCATACATATATATTCAAAACAAATGACAGAGCAGAAGCTATTAAGATGTATAATACAAACTTAAATGGAGCCTTTTACGATCGTAAAACAATCGTACATATAAAGAATTAATTAGAATCATAAATCCCCTATAAATGATTAAGATGAAAAGAATATTACTTTTATGGTCGCTAACCACCTTAGTGTTAGCCAGCACTTTTGCACAAGAGAAATCTAATTTATTTGATGACTCAAGAGTCTCAAAAGAACTTAAGTTAAACGCTGAAAGATTATCAAAAAATCAAGAGAAATCAACAGCCAACAAATTGGTAGACACTCCTTTTAATAATAGACTTGGGGTTGGTGGTATTAATGTTAAAGGTAATATAACCTATATTGGTAATAATATTTTAAGCATTGATGATTCTAGATATAGTTTTATTGGACCTAATGATGATTTCAACTATGATGGAAATGCGAATACCGATTTTGAATTAGGATATATTGATATTGATGATGATTTAGGTATACCAGGTAATAACACTACTTTTTCATCAAGTATGTCAACTCTTAATTTACCGAGTTGTTCAAGAATTATATATGCAGGTTTATATTGGGCTGCTATTTATCCTTATGACAATTGGAGTCAAGAATCGTCAGGTGTAAATACTAGGGATAATGACTTCAATACGATGAAACTTAAATTACCTGGTCAACCATACCAAGATATTACAGGAACGGTAATTTATGATGATGGGGAAGCAACTCAATTGCCATATGTTTGTTATAGTGATGTAACTTCACTAGTTCAATCTTTAGGAAATCCTAATGGAGACTATTATGGTGCTAATATAAAAGCCACTGTAGGGCAAGATGATGTTGGTCAAAGACTAGGTTCTTCAGCGGGTTGGGTATTGGTTGTTATTTATGAAAATGATAATGAATCGAGTAAAAACATTTCACTATTTGACGGTTTTTCTACTATTAATGGAGTAGTAGATACAGATGTAACATTTTCTGGTTTTACTACAATTCCTTCAGGTCCTGTAAGAGTTCAATTACTTACAGCAGCTCTAGAAGGAGATAAACCTTATATTGGTGATAGTTTTCAAATATTGAATCAGTCCAATAACTATGAGGACATAACAACAGGGACTAATAATCAAACTAATAACTTTTTTAATAGTTCTATCACCAAATACAATAATTTTGTTAATACAAGAACTCCAAGAAGTACCAATACATTAGGTTTTGATGTTGATTTATTTAATCTTAACAATCCTTCAAACTCTATAATTGCAAATGGACAATCATCTATTGATGTAAGGTTTACAACTGCACAAGATGCATACTTCCCTTTCTTAAATGCATTAGCAGTTGAAATTATTGAACCAAAAGTTCAATTGATAAAAACGATTGAAGATGCCGCTGGAGGTGATATTCAAGGATCACCTGTTGGTTTAGGAAGTGAATTATTTTACAACATAAGCTTCCAAAATGTAGGAACAGATGACGCTAGAAATACATTTATAATAGATCGCTTACCTAAAAATGTAGACCTTTTAACAACAACAGCACCTAATGGTTCTGTAGCACCAGATGGAACACGTTTTGATATAGATTTACCTCCAGGTGTAACAATCGTAGGTTATGACCCACCAAGCTCATTGAATGGTTTTAGAGCGGAACTTGAAATTTCTGTACCAGATGACTTGGTACTAGAAGGAGGTGCTAAATATGACATTCGCTTGCATGCTCAAGTTGTTTCAGATTGTAGTCAGCTACGAGATGTGTGTTCTAATACTATTGAAAATCAAGCTTTTGCAATGTATGAGGGTGTTAGAGGAGGAGTTGTCGTAGATAATGAACAAAGTTATGCAGGTATAGATGATTGTGATTTTGGAATTGTAGGAACTTCCAATTTTTTAGTTGATACAAGCGGATGTTCTTTTGAAACTACACAAGTAATTTGTGGAAATGAAGTAACACTTACTGCTGGTACAGGTTTCGAATCGTACGAATGGAGAGATGCTTCTGGAAATTTATTAGCTACAACAACAACAAATACCTACACTGTAACAGGCACAGGAACATATACTGTTAATAAAATAGCTTCTGCAGCTTCAGGTTGTATAAATGCCGATGAAACAATAAATGTTATTGGTTTTAACTCTGAACCAAATCCGTTACAACCATTTGCAGATCAAGTATTAACCTGTTCTAATAATGGATTAGAATTAGTAGAAATGTATTTATGTGGTGATGGAGGTTCAAGAACCATTAATTTACCTTTCGATCCAACTTCGGAAACTACAGTGAAATGGTTTCAGTTAGATGAAGCTTCTTGTGCAGATGAAACACAATCTGGCTGTCCAAATGTTAATACCGCTTGTACTTGGAATGAATTAGGAAATGGAGAACTTTCTATGAACTTTACCAATGAAGGAGAATTTCGTTTAGATGTATTGTACGACGGTCAATGTCCTAGAAGCTACTACTTTAATGTATATAAAGCAACATTAACGCCACAAATAATAACAGAAGATATTCTTTGTGCTACGCCAGGTACAATTACTATAAACAACATTCCAAGCGGATACCAATATAGTTTAACAGGACCAGGAGGGTTTAATGCACCTTTTCAAGATAGTAATGTTTTTACAGGATTAACAGCACCAGGAAACTATAACTTAGAAATCCGTATAAACAATGCTTCAGCAGCATCGTGTGTTTATACATTTCCTCCAATTAATATTGAGGAAAAAAATATTGATATAGATGTTATTAAGTCAGACATGCAATGTTTTGGCGGTTTAGCACAAATAAGAGTACAAGTAAATAATGTACCAGGGAATTACACATATGAGTTATTACAGGGAGGTAGTGTAGTAGGTACTAATGGTCCAACAACAAATAACGATTTTACATTTGATGTAAGTAGTGGAGGACTTTATACAGTTAGAGTTACTACACCTGAATGTACAGCTTCAGAAATAATTGATATTATAGAACCAAACGAGTTAGTTCTTTCAGCACTAAAAACAAAAGATATCACATGTTTAAGTGGTAGTTCAGATGGAATTATTGAATTAACAGCAAGTGGAGGAACTATAGATACATCGTCAGGAAACAATTACAATTTTGCTATATGGACTAGTCAAGGAACAGATTTATATGCAAATGCTTCAGATGTTCCTAGTGGAGCATTCTTAACACCAACTTCAAACCCTTATACATATAATGTACCTATAGGGAGTGAAGGAGTTTACCGTTTTATTGTTTTTGATGATAATAACTGTTACACAATTTCTGCTCCAGTAGAAGTAAATGTAGAACCTGAATTAACATTTAGTCATTCAGAAACTGACATTACTTGTAATGGGGTAATAGATGGTAGTATTAATGTAGGTGTTAATGGAAGTAATTTAGGATATTCTATAGAATATAGTATTGATAATACTACATGGAATACTACAGGAGTATTTGATAATTTAGGTGATGGAGTATATACAATATATGTAAGAGCATCTAAGAATTCATATCAATGCTTATATGAAATTCCAAATGTTACAATTACAGAGCCTGCTGCATTAAACGGAGGAAGTGTAACAGCTACAGGTTTAGAATGTAATTCAACAGGAACTACCTTTGGAACAATTACGTTTACAGCTCCAACAGGAGGAACTCCTAATTATTTATATTATTACAAATTAAATAGTGACTCAACTTATACATTAGCAGCAAGCAACCCTGTAACAGGGCTTCCAGCTGGAACCTATAATACAAGGGCTATAGATGCAAGAGGTTGTTCTATAGACTTAAATAATGTGACAATAGATGGTTTGCCATCAGCACCAACTTTAACAAGTTCTGTAGTTTATAGTTGTGATGGAACTGGTGATGTTACAATAACAGCTACCCCAGCGGGTAGTTATACCTATACATTAGGAGCAATCTCTAATACAACAGGGGTTTTTGATAATATTGCTGTAGGCTCATATACTGTTTCTGTAGAGTATGGAAGTAATTGTACTGAAGATATAGCTATTGCAGTTCAAAGTGGTAGAGAGTTTTCAGGAAGTATTACAGCTTCTTCAGATAGTGAATGTTTTGGCTCAGATAATGGATCCATAACAATCTCAGCTAACAATGTTATTGGAGGTAGTTTTGAATACTCAGTAGATGGAGGAAGTACTTGGTCAATAACAGCAGACAACCCATATAGAGTTGTTGGTATGGCAGCAGGCACGTATAATGTATTAATTAGAGAAACAGATGGAGGTTCAATTTGTGAGATAGATTTAGGAAATGTTACGATTGGAGAGCCAGCAGAATTAACATTATCAGCATCAGTAACTCAAGAGGTAACTTGTAATACAACAACAGGAACCATTACAGCTTCGGCAACAGGAGGGATTCCACCATATGAGTTTAGTATTGATGGAGGAGCTACTTGGCAAACATCTACAACCTTTACAAATGTGCCGCCAAGAGCGACGGATTATACTGTAATGGTTAGAGATAGTAGAAATTGTAACGAGTGTGGATGTACTGCTAACTTATTTGAAAATGGAAGTTTTGAACAACCTATAGAAACAGCGACTAAAGTTGATTTTTTGCATGAAGATGATGTACCTGGTTGGGACTCTACAGCAGCAGATAATTTAATTGAAATTTGGTACAACGGCTTTAATGGGGTTACCCCATATGAAGGAAATTCTTTTGCAGAATTAAACGCTAATGCAGTTTCTTCATTATATCAAGAATATTGTACACAACCAGGAGATGTAATTTCTTGGTCTGTAGCCCATAGAGGTAGGCTAGGTACAGATGTAGCTACTGTGAAAATTGGAGCTGATTTAACCGTAGCATCTGTAGTTGAAACCATGTCAGATGGAAACTCTTCTTGGGGAGTATATAGCGGTACGTATACAGTTCCAGTTGGACAATCTACTACAATTATAGCTTTCGACGCAGTTTCTACAGCAACAGGAAATAGAACTGTAGGAAATTTTATAGATGATGTACAAATCAATATTGCAAGAACTAATTGTATACCAGTTAGTGTTCCTTTAAACTCACCAACTACCTTGGATTTCACCGTAACACCAGTAGTTTGTTACGATGGGTCAAATGGTGCATTAACGGTGAATGTAAGTTCAGGAAATGATGATTACCAATTTAGTTTAGATAATGGCGTAACATGGCAAACACCAAATGCAGCAACACCAACAGAATATACTTTTACAGGATTAACTGATGGTACCTATAACGTAACTGTACAAGATGGAAGAAGCTGTAATGATACCCAACAAGCGATTATTTTACCACAGGTAACAGCAACAGTTACTACGGTAAGTGCGACCTGTAATGATGGTCAAATCGTAATTACTCCAAGTGGGGGAGACGGTACCTATCAATATTATATAGAAGAGACATCAAGTGCTATTGCACCAATAACAACAACGTCAAGTCCAGTAAATGTACCTTCAGGCACCTATAATGTATACGTAAGAGATAAGGATGGAGGAGCTAATTACTGTGAGTTTATGACTACAGTAACGGTAAATCAAATAGCAGATCCAACACTTACAACATCATCAGTACAACCTGACTGTAGTACAGATACAGGAACAATTAATGTAACTGTAGCAAATGGTACTGCACCATACACAGTAACAGTAACAGGTCCAGGAGTACCACCAGCGCAAGGACCATTAACAGATGTGAATTACACCTTTACAGGTCTAGGAGATGGAACGTATCAAGTAACTGTAACAGATGTTAACGGCTGTACATCAGTAGAATCAACAGAAACAATCACAGTACCATCAGGATTAACAGGCGGAAGTGCAGCATCGACAGATTTAGCATGTAGTGCATCAGGAACTATTTTAGGAACCATCACTTTTACAGCTCCAACAGGAGGAACACCAAGTTATTTGTATTTCTATAAGTTAACAACAGATACTAATTATACACAAGCAGGAAGTACGACTGTAACGAACTTATCATCTGGTACATATGATACTAGAGTAGTAGATGCCAATGGATGTATTTTAGATTTAAATCAAGTAACTATTGCAGATTTACCTACAGAACCAATATTGAGTGCTTCTGTAGTATATAATTGTGATGGAACAGGAAATATAACAGTAACGCCATTAGACGCGACTTATACTTATACTTTAGATGGAGGAACACCACAAACAAGTAATGTTTTTAATAATGTAGCAGGCGGAGCTCATACAGTATCTGTAGCGTATGGAAGTAATTGTACAACAGATATAACAGTAAATGTAGAACCTAATCAAGAGTTTACAGCAGCGATTATAGGTCAAAGCAACCCAACATGTATTGGAGATTCAGATGGAACCATTACGGTTGAAGCTTCTTTCCCATCTGTAACACCAGTTTCATTTGATTATTCAACAGATGGAGGAGTTACTTGGGTAAATTCAGGAGCAAATCCATTTGCAATACCAGGTTTTAATGCAGGAACACACAATATTCAAATACGTCCAACAGGCGTAGTATCTGGATGTGATGTACCGTTAGCAAGTGTTACGTTATCAGATCCAACAGTGATTACAGTAACAGCACCTATAACGAAAGAAATTACCTGTAGCCCAGCAACAGGAGCAACAATTACACCAACAGCGAGTAATGGAAACGGAGGTCCATATACATTTGAATTATTTGATTCAACAAGTACCTCAGTATCAACAACGAGTCCATTTACAGATGTAGCCGCAGGAACTTATACTGTGGTAGCTACCGATAGATTAGGTTGTACATCTGCACCAGTTTCAGTGACAGTAGCTCCATTAATAACAGTTGCTTTCACCGTAACACCAGTAGTTTGTTACGATGGGTCAAATGGTGCATTAACGGTGAATGTAAGTTCAGGAAATGATGATTACCAATTTAGTTTAGATAATGGCGTAACATGGCAAACACCAAATGCAGCAACACCAACAGAATATACTTTTACAGGATTAACTGATGGTACCTATAACGTAACTGTACAAGATGGAAGAAGCTGTAATGATACCCAACAAGCGATTATTTTACCACAGGTAACAGCAACAGTTACTACGGTAAGTGCGACCTGTAATGATGGTCAAATCGTAATTACTCCAAGTGGGGGAGACGGTACCTATCAATATTATATAGAAGAGACATCAAGTGCTATTGCACCAATAACAACAACGTCAAGTCCAGTAAATGTACCTTCAGGCACCTATAATGTATACGTAAGAGATAAGGATGGAGGAGCTAATTACTGTGAGTTTATGACTACAGTAACGGTAAATCAAATAGCAGATCCAACACTTACAACATCATCAGTACAACCTGACTGTAGTACAGATACAGGAACAATTAATGTAACTGTAGCAAATGGTACTGCACCATACACAGTAACAGTAACAGGTCCAGGAGCACCACCAGCGCAAGGACCATTAACAGATGTGAATTACACCTTTACAGGTCTAGGAGATGGAACGTATCAAGTAACTGTAACAGATGTTAACGGCTGTACATCAGTAGCATCAACAGAAACAATCACAGTACCATCAGGATTAACAGGCGGAAGTGCAGCATCGACAGATTTAGCATGTAGTGCATCAGGAACTATTTTAGGAACCATCACTTTTACAGCTCCAACAGGAGGAACACCAAGTTATTTGTATTTCTATAAGTTAACAACAGATACTAATTATACACAAGCAGGAAGTACGACTGTAACGAACTTATCATCTGGTACATATGATACTAGAGTAGTAGATGCCAATGGATGTATTTTAGATTTAAATCAAGTAACTATTGCAGATTTACCTACAGAACCAATATTGAGTGCTTCTGTAGTATATAATTGTGATGGAACAGGAAATATAACAGTAACGCCATTAGACGCGACTTATACTTATACTTTAGATGGAGGAACACCACAAACAAGTAATGTTTTTAATGATGTAGCAGGCGGAGCTCATACAGTATCTGTAGCGTATGGAAGTAATTGTACAACAGATATAACAGTAAATGTAGAACCTAATCAAGAGTTTACAGCAGCGATTATAGGTCAAAGCAACCCAACATGTATTGGAGATTCAGATGGAACCATTACGGTTGAAGCTTCTTTCCCATCTGTAACACCAGTTTCATTTGATTATTCAACAGATGGAGGAGTTACTTGGGTAAATTCAGGAGCAAATCCATTTGCAATACCAGGTTTTAATGCAGGAACACACAATATTCAAATACGTCCAACAGGCGTAGTATCTGGATGTGATGTAACGGTAGCAAGTGTTACGTTAACAGATCCAACAGTGATTACAGTAACAGCAACCATAAAGAAAAGAAATTCCCTGAAGCCGGGAAAAGGGGAAAAAATTAAACCAACAGCGAAGAAAGGAAAAGGAGGTTCATATTAAATTTAAATATTTTGATCAACAAGGTCCTCAGTATCAACAACGAGTCCATTTACAGATGTAGC
>NZ_CAZEQR010000045.1:0-2090 GCF_964513795.1 Tenacibaculum sediminilitoris
TAGGTTCGTTGAAATTCCTGTATGATCAGAGTACCCATTTCCTGGTCCTGAAGTATTATCGATACTTCCTAATTCTACTCTTCCAATATATTCATCTGAAACACTGTCTCCTTTTGATGAACAGTAACTAATTGTTACATCTGATGTAGTAAAGATTGAAGAAGCACTATATGCTGAATTTGACCCTCCTGAACATTTACTACGAACTTGCACTTCGTATTGAGTAGATGCTGATAATCCGCTTAATGATGTTGAAGTTCCTGAAACCGAATTCGTTGTCCATGAAAATGTTCCTACTTGACGATATCTTACATCATACGTTGCTCCTGAAACTGAACTCCATGATACTGCTGCTCCTGTTGATGTTACTCCTGTTGTAGAAACTCCTGTTGGTACGGTTGCTGTACATGGGCTAGAACCTCCTGTTTTATCAGATAATGCTAAGCTTCTACGTGCCCCGCCTGACTCTAAAACTACATGCATTCTATTTTTTTGCCCTAAAGTAAATAGGTTCATACATGTGTCATTCGAGTAATCCATATAATTTTCAACCATATCTACTGATCCACAAGAAGTATGTCCTGTAGAACATCCATAATTTGCAGTATCTGATTCTGGAGTATCAGAAACAAAATCATCAGCACCACAACCCCCTCCCCAAATATGGTTTAGGTTTAAAAAGTGACCAACTTCGTGTGTCGTTGTTCTTCCTTTATCAAAAGGAGCTGATAAGTAAAAGTTTGATCCTTTATCTGAACTACCAAAATATTGCGGACTCATCACAATTCCATCAGTAGATGCGCTACCTCCTGGAAACTGTGCATATCCTAAAATTTCTCCACCTATGTTACATATCCACATGTTAAGATACTCTGAAGTATCCCATGGATTTACTCCTCCTAGTGATGCTTTTTTCATCGCATCATTTACCCCCCAAGAGGTTCTAGTAGAAGATTTTCTTGTAATTCCATTTGTAGGGTTACCATTAGGATCAACTTGAGCTAAATAAAACTCTATTTCTGTGTCTGCTGCTTGCGACCATTTGTCTGTTTTATCTGAATTAGTTCTTCTAAAATCTTCATTTAAAACATCTATTTGTGACTGAATTTGTGCCACACTAATATTCTCTTGAGAATTATTATAAATAACATGTACAACTACAGGAATTTGAATTACATTTCCTACTATTTTTCCTTGGTAGTTTTTCTTTTCTGCAATCCTCTTTTGAGTAAAGGATTCTATCTCTTGCATTTTGCTTTTTAAAGAAGGATTGAGAGATTGTCTGTACTCAAGATTTTCCATCGAGTAACAGTTTCTTTTTTCTTGAGCAAACGAGGCTCCAATAAAAAATAAGCACAAAAGTGCTAGAGTAATTTTGTTTTTCATTCTGAAGGGGGTTTTTTAATCGAGTTAATAAAAAAATTATGAACTTTCTCTGATTATTTTTGAAGTAAAAAGTCCTTAATTATTTGTTAAAACATTGGCAAATATATATTTTTTTTGCTAAAAACCTAAAAAAACAAAAGATAAATTCATTATAACATACTAATAACCAGTAAAAAGCCTTAGAGGAGTCTCTAAGGCTTTTACTTTTTTATACTTTGATTTTTAAGTTTATTTCTTCAGAAATTTAGTTTTTAATAGCTTTTGACCATCATTAACTTCAAGGATATATAATCCTGTTTTTAATTTTGAAACATTAATATTTGTAGCGTCTAAAACTCCTGATTTAACCATTCTTCCTCTTGTGTCTATAATTCTAAATGTAGTATCTTCTGCTAAAGAACTTAATTTAACATTTACAAAATCAATAGTAGGGTTTGGATATATCTCTAAGTCTTGAGTTGCTTCATTTCCTAATCTTTCTGCGTCTACAATATTATCTTGTCTTGCACTCGAAACAATATTAACCGTATAATCTTCAACTTCTCCGTAAGAAAAAGCTTCACATGCTGTTTGAGACCCATTCCATTTCATCGATACTCTCATTCTTGTTAATCCTAATCTTGCACTTGACGGTACACTTACATTGTACGATAAATTACCTGCGCTTGTTGAGTTTCCTGAAGCTACTTTTTCACTTGACTCAA
>NZ_CAZEQR010000046.1:0-2024 GCF_964513795.1 Tenacibaculum sediminilitoris
TCTTCTCCACTTATCGAAACATCTAATTTACTTACTGAATACTTCTTTAATTCTTCTGCTAATGTTTTGATGTTGATACTTGTAACTTTGGATTCAGTTATGGAAGAATCACCAATAATCAATGATGCATTACCATCTGATAGCATATAATCAATACGATCTAATGGGTAATTCTTATCTATAGGTAAATATGCTCCTCCTGCCTTTAATACTCCTAAAATACTAATAATCAAACTATCACTTCTATCTTGCATGATCGCTACAACACTACCTTTTTTGACGTCATGTTTTGCTTGTAAATACTCTGCTAATTGGTTTGATCGTTCATCTAGTTCTTGATAACTTAAAATAGTATCTTCATATCGTATTGCTTCTGATGCTCTATTTAGTGATGCTTGTGATTCTAATAATGAAACAATCGTTGCATCAATACTTTGTGAAACTACTTCTCCTTGATAGTCCTTCAGTAAAGTTTCTCGTTCTCTTGTAGTTAGTAAGGGTAATTTATCTATGGAAGTTATATTGTCTGCAACAATACTCTCTAAAAGTGTGGTTAAATGAACCCCTAGGTTTTCTATTCGTGCTTTACTGTAAATATCTGTATTATACTCTATGTGAACAGCTATTTCTCCAAATTCACTTTCTTTAAACCAAAACGTAAGGTCATACAAGCTCGTTTCTACAGCAACTCGTACTGGAGATATTTCCAACCCTTCCATCTCTAATTTCTCTGATGATTCTGAGAATGCTTGTTCACTTGTTAAGACAACAACAACATCAAACAATGGAAAACGACTTAAGTCTCTTGACAAATCTAACTCGTCTACCAGTAAATCAAATGGATATGCTTGATGTTCATAACCTTCTAAACAGGTTTTCTTTACCTTATGAAGTAAACTTGTGAAACTCTCGCTTCCTGAAAACTCTGTTCGTAAAGCCAAGTTGTTTATGTAAAAACCTATCTGATTTTCTAAGTCGGCATGTTCACGTCCTGCTATTGGAGTTCCTACAATGATATCTTCCTGTCCGCTATATTTGTATAATAATGCTTTGACTAATGTAGTTAATCCTATAAATAATGTACTGTCTTCTGATTTTACATAGTCTTTAAATGCCCTGCTCGTTGCTTTTGAAAAGCATACATAGCTTTGTGCTCCGTTATACGTTTGTACCGATGGACGTACATAATCTGATGGTATATCTAACACAGGTAACTCTCCTGATAGTTTTGACTTCCAATAATCACGAGAAAATGCTAATTCACCCTCTGCTAATTCTTTCAATTGCCAACCTGCATAATCTTTATATTGAATTGGCAATGCAGAAATCGTTGTTGATGATTCTTCTCCTTTAAGAATACTATTATAATAACGTATTAAATCACGTACCAATACTTCCATTGACCAATCATCAGATATAATGTGATGAATTGAAAATAGTAATCGATGTTGATTTTCTTCTAACTTTAGTAAAACTACTTTAAATAATGGACCTCTTGATAAATCATAAGGTGAAGAGGCTAAATTTAACAAAGTATCTTCTATGATACAATCCTTATCAATCGCTGTTGAAATATCTGTATAAGGAACACTAAAGTTAATAGCTTCAGCTGTTTGAATGAGTTGACGTGGTTCACTGTCTTTTAAAATGAATATCGTGCGTAAACTCTCATGACGTTCTATTAAATTCTTAAATGACGCTGTTAAAACCTCTATGTTTAAATCTCCATAAATATCATAACTAATCGGACGACTGTATGCTGTAAAGTCTTCTTGTAATTGATCTAAAACCCACAATCTTCGTTGTGCATGTGAAAGTGCATAATCATCTTGTAATTCTACCCTTGGTATAGAACTGTACAACGCACCTTGTGATTCTGATATTAACAAAGCTTGCGCTGTAAGAGTCGCATGATTAAAGATTTCTCCTATACTCAACTGTACTTCGTGTTGTTTGTATACACGTGAGATTAATTGAATCGCTTTTAACGATGATCCGCCTAAATCAAAGAAAGAGTCTTTTCT
>NZ_CAZEQR010000047.1:0-182826 GCF_964513795.1 Tenacibaculum sediminilitoris
ACCCATTGCAATTCGCACAGGAACACCTTTTAATTCATATTCAGCAAACTTTGCTCCTGGTCTAAAGGTATCTCTATCATCAAACTTTACAGAAATTCCTTTAGCTCGTAATTCTTTTACAATTACATCTACTTTCTCTGAAATAGCATTTAATTGCTCTTCTCCTTTATATATAGGTACAATTACAACTTGAATTGGTGCTAACTTTGGAGGCAAAACTAGTCCCGCATCATCAGAGTGTGTCATTATCAATCCACCTATTAAACGTGTTGACACTCCCCATGAAGTAGCCCATACATATTCTTGTTTTCCTTCTTTAGATGTATACTTAACATCAAAAGCTTTCGCAAAATTTTGTCCTAAAAAATGTGAAGTTCCTGCCTGCAAAGCTTTTCCATCTTGCATTAATGCTTCAATTGTTAAGGTATTATCAGCCCCTGCAAAACGTTCACTTTCACTTTTCGCTCCTTTAATAACTGGCATTGCCATAAAATCTTCTGCAAAAGTAGCGTATACTTCTTGCATTTGTTTTGCCTCAGCAAGAGCTTCAGCTTTAGTAGCGTGTGCAGTATGACCTTCTTGCCATAAAAATTCTGCAGTACGTAAAAACAAACGTGTGCGCATCTCCCAACGAACAACATTTGCCCATTGGTTAATTAACAATGGTAAATCTCTGTGAGATTGAATCCATCCTTTATATGTACTCCATATAATAGCTTCTGATGTAGGACGAACTATTAATTCTTCTTCTAATTTAGCCTCAGGATCTACACGTAATTTCCCTTCATTATCTGGGTCATTTTGTAAACGGTAATGTGTAACTACAGCACATTCCTTTGCAAAACCTTCTGCATTCTTCTCTTCTGTTTCAAACAAACTTTTAGGTACAAAAAGCGGAAAATATGCATTCTGATGTCCTGTTTCTTTAAACATTCTATCCAATTCTTTTTGCATGTTCTCCCAAATTGCAAATCCATAAGGTTTAATTACCATACAACCTCTTACTGCTGAGTTTTCAGCTAAATCGGCTTTTACAATCAATTCGTTATACCATTTCGAGTAATCTTCGGCTCTTTTTGTTAAATGTTTGCTCATAATCAAAAGTTTGGCATAAATATTGTTATTTTTTATGCGTAAATTGTCTCTGCAAAACTACATTAAAAAGGTAACAAGCCCAACAAAGAACTAATTTTTTGCAGCCATTTAAAAACAATTTACTTTAACCTAAAAAAATAAAGTCATGAAGCTACATTACACCAACACCAAACTCTCTTTCTATATTCTATCATTTTTGATGGTAGCTACATTCATATCTTGTGGTTCTGCACAAACAGTTGTTGGTAATGATGATGGTATTTATGCTGACGAGATAGAACAACCTCAACGTAGAGTAATTGTTACAGATGATCGTGAATATGATGAGTATCAAGAAAATTATTTTACCAAAGAATTAGAACGTCTCGGCACTTTAAATGGCACTGATATTTTTACTGATATTGAAAACTACAAGTCAGAAAATGTAGATTCTTATGACGAAGAAAATATTATTTATGAAGCAGAGCCTGAAACGAGAATTACCTACAACGCCAACGAACCTTGGGGTTATGACAATAATAGTGATGTGGTCATAAATATTAACACTACTCCTAGATGGGGATGGGGCTATAATAGTTTTTATGATCCATATTGGGATGGTCCATGGAGATGGAATAACTGGCGTTGGAATCGTTGGGGGTATAATTCTTACTGGCATCCTTACCATTGGAACGGTGGATTTTATGTTGGTTTAGGTGGATTTTATCATAACTCTTACTGGAATTCTCCTTACTACGGATACAATTACTACAGACCATATAGATATTATAACAACCGTCATTACGGAAGGCCTTACCGAGGTGCTAATTATTACCGAGGTCGTAGAAATGCAACCACATCTAGAAGAGGTTATACCTCTGGTCGTAGAGGAACTACAACCTCAAGACGTTCTTCTGATGTTTACAGAAGAAGTAATGGTAAAACCTATCGTAATAACAGAAACACTCGTTCTACAAGAGACTACAATACAAGAAGAGGAAATAGATCTAACAACAGAAGCATCAAACGATCAACTAGAACAAGAAGATATAATTCTAGTGGTAATAGGTCTCCTCGTAGTTACAGAGGCACAACACGCTCTACACGAAACCATAGAGCTTCCAACAATAATGATGTTCGTAAATCTTCATCAGTTCGAAACTCTAGAAGTTATACTAAGAGAAACCAAAGTTCTAATAGAGCTGTTAAAAAATCATATTCTCCAAGAAACTCTAAAAGCTATTCAAAATCAACTAGGAATAATAGAAAAAACTATGCTTCTCGTAAGAGTAGCAATTCAAGAAAATCTAGAAGTTACTCAACTCCATCAAGAAGTTCACGTAGTTACTCAACTCCATCAAGAAGTTCTAGGAGCAACTCTTCATCAAGAAGTGGTAGCAGAAGCTCTTCAAGAGGTTCTAGAAGATAATATTAAACCAAACTTAAGATAAGTTTTAACGAATTAATGGAAAAATGAAAAGAACTTTAACCCTTGCGATAATTATCGTTAGTACATTTACTGCCTATTCACAATCATTAGGTTACAACGATTTAGGTGTTTTATTCTCAAAAGATAATAATTATGGAACCGCTCGTTTTGAAGCTATGAGTGGAGCCTTTGGAGCACTTGGAGGCGATATATCAGCTTTCGGAATAAACCCTGCTGGTAGTGCTGTTGCTGTTAAGAGTACGTTTGGAATTACCTTAGGTAATAGAAACACTACATACACTGCTAATTATTACGGAAACACAACAGAAATAGAAGATGATTTTTTTAATATTACTCAAGCTGGTGGTATTTTATCTTTTGATTCTGCTCTTAATTCTGACTGGAATCGTTTTGCTTTAACCTTTAATTATAGATTAAAAAACGATTTTGAAAACTTCTTTTCTGCTTCTGGTAATAGTGAGCAAGCATTATTTAATGAACATCCAGATGATATAACAAATCAATTTAATAATGGACAAGAACAAAGGTTCAATAACTCTACCTACGGAGAGAGTAACTTATTTGAAATGGGAGTTTCTGCAGTACATCAAAATAAATTATATACAGGAGCTAGTATAAAATTCCATAATTTTAGTTTTAGTCAAGTTACTCGATTAAGAGAAACTAATGAAGATGATAACGGCAATACCCTTAACGCCTTAAACGTTCAAGATAGTTACTTTGAAGGTAGCGGGGTTTCTTTTAGTGCTGGTTTTATATACAAAGTAAATCAAAGCTTCCGTTTCGGATTAGCTTACGAAACGCCAACCTGGTACAATGAAGTTTTTGAAGATAGCAATTTAGATGTTTTCGATCCAAATGACTCAAGATACGATGACTGGGTTGGTTACACTGAAATCTCTGCTACAAACCAAGATACTGATGTTAACAGTGGTGAAGAATTTTATTCTAATATTTTCAGACTAAGAACTCCTAGCAAATTAACCGCTAGTGCTGCACTTGTTTTTGGAAAACAAGGGTTAATTAGTGCAGACTACACCTACAAAGATTATAGCTCTATAAAATACAGGGAAAATGACACCTACTTTTTAGAAATTAATCAAATTTTTGATACTGATTTTAAAGGTACCCATTCATTAAACATAGGAACCGAGTGGCGTTTTGACAAAATGAGTGTTCGAGGTGGGTATCATTTTGAAGAAAATCCTTATAAGGATGCTTTAGATGATGATCATATTTCTGGGTTCTCATTAGGGCTTGGTTATAATTTCGGAAACGTTAAGTTTGATTTATCTTATACTAATTCAGAAAATAACAGCCCATACCATATATATAACTCACCTAATATGAATGTAAACCCTATTGAGTTAACAAATGATACTTCTAGAATCTCTGGAACTATTACATTTAGTTTATAATAAAAAAAATATACATAAAAAGTCCTGCTTAAAGCAGGACTTTTTATATATACATATTTCAGTTTTTTAACGTAATTTTGCTCCACATTTACAACTTATGGATTCTATAAAAATAAACATACAAGAAACTAATAATGAAACCATTTTAAAATTTGTTAGTAGCAAAATTTTAGTCAATGGTGGTAGTTACGAATACAATAATATTGATGAGGCTAAAAACTCTCCCTTAGCACAACAACTTTTTTATCTTCCTTTTGTAAAAAAAGTATTAATTACTGCTAACTTCATTGCTATTCAACGATATGATATTGTTGAGTGGAGCGATGTTGAAGAAGAGGTTCGCGAACAAATAGAAGCTTACGTACAAGATGGTAATTCTGTAGTAAAAGAAGAAACTACCAAAAAAGATGCTGTTGAAGTATATGCAGAAGTTACTCCAAACCCGGCTGTAATGAAATTTGGGACCAACAAAGCTTTAACGCAAACTGATGTTGAGTTCAAAAACATTGAAGAAGCTAGCAAATCTTCTCCTTTAGCACTAGCATTATTTAGCTTTCCTTTTGTAAAAGAGATTTTTATTTCTGAAAACTACATTTCAATCACTAAATACGATATGATTGATTGGAATGAAGTATATCAGGAGGTACGTACTTTTATTCGTAGCTATATTCAAGAGGGTAAAAAAATCATATCTGAATTACCAAAACAACAAACTACACAAAATGTTGAAGTTCCTAAAGAGAATTTAACAGATACTGAAACCAAGATTGTTGATATTTTAGATGAATATATAAAACCTGCTGTAGCTTCTGATGGTGGTAATATCGCTTTTCAATCATACGATGCTAATAGCAAAAGAGTAAGTGTTATTTTACAAGGAGCTTGTAGTGGCTGCCCATCATCAACAGTAACATTAAAAAATGGTATTGAAACCATGCTTAAAGAAATGTTACCTAATCAAATTAATGAAGTAGTTGCCATTAACGGGTAATTCCAAACCAAACAAAATATATGTCTGAAAAGATTAAACCATATAAGAATTCTGAATTAGGAAAAAAAGAGCAAGTCGCTCAAATGTTTAATAATATTTCTGAAGATTATGACGGGTTAAATCGTATTATTTCTTTAGGAATAGATGTTAGCTGGCGTAAAAAAGTAGTAAAACTTGTAGGAGAAAACAATCCACAACAAATTTTAGATATTGCTACTGGTACTGGTGATTTAGCCCTAATGATGTCTAATTTAAAACCAAAAAAAATTGTTGGTTTAGACATTTCTGAAGGTATGCTACAAGTAGGAAGACAAAAAATAGCAAAAGCTAATTTAGCAAACAAAATAGATATGATTGTTGGTGATAGTGAAAATATACCTTTTGCTGACAACACTTTTGATGCCATAACAGTTTCTTTTGGTGTTAGGAATTTTGAAAACTTAGACAAAGGCTTAACCGAAATACTACGTGTTTTAAGGCCTGGTGGTAAATTTGTTGTGTTAGAAACTTCAAACCCAACCAAATTTCCTTTTAAACAAGGTTACAAACTATACACTAATTTTATTTTACCAATCATTGGAAAACTCTTTTCAAAAGATAAAGTTGCCTATTCATATTTATCAGAAACAGCAAATTCTTTTCCTTTTGGAGAAGCTTTCAACAATATTTTGAAAAAAAATGGGTTTAAGAATGCAAAGAATATACCTGTAACATTTGGTGTTGCATCAATTTATACCGCTTTAAAATAGTATGTTAAAAAAGCTTTTACTTTTCGGAATTTTAGCTGTGTCATTTTCAATACAAGCACAGAAAGAAAAAATATTAAAACTCCCTAGTTTTGACAAACCCCTTTTTCACTATGGGTTTTACCTTGGAGCTAATAACAATGGTTATAAAGTAACCTATAAGCCTAGTGATTTTGGTAATGCTGAAATTGAAGTGGAATCTTCAATTGGTTTTAATGTAGGTTTAATTGCTGACTTAAGATTGCATAATAACATAAATCTACGTTTTGAACCTGGGTTATTGTCTAATACCAAAACGCTTCGCTTTAAACATATTCCTGGCGCAGATAATGTTAATACACGTGAAGTAGGTGCCACATACCTACACTTACCTTTGCTTCTAAAATTAAGCACGAATAGACTTAATAACATGAGGCCTTATGTAATAGGAGGTTTTTCTTATGATCATAATTTTTCAAGTAACGAAAAAAACAATAATGATAATTTTGCCGGAGAATTTAGAACCACTACTAATAATTTTATGTATGAAATTGGTATTGGTGTTGATTTTTATTTAAGTTACTTTAAATTCTCTCCTTCTATAAGAGGCGTATTTGCAATTAATAATGAGATGAAGTACGATAACAAAAATCCTAGTCAATGGACTGACCCTATTGATTTTATGGGTACTAGAGGCGTGTTCTTACATCTAGCTTTTGAATAGAAGAACATACTTTTACTGTATAAATTTACCGTATAAAAAAGGCTACCAATATTGGTAGCCTTTTATGTTTAAAATAATAGAAGTCCCCCGAAATCTTATTATTTATTATATTATTAGACACACATTATTTTTCTAGGTCACACTTTTCATTAATTTCTCTGGGGCAAGCCCATGGAGTATTTAGTGGAGTAAGTAACGCTTTCAAACTTTAATCATTTACTAACGAGGCAAGCCATTGATTGGGTATTTAGCCTGAAAAGAATAAATAAAGACCACAAATGTGGTCTTTATTATTGGATAGAAGTCCCCCGAAATCTATCGTACTGTTAAAAACATTGTTTTTAGCATATTCAAAGATATAAAAAAATGAATAAGTTTTTTATTTTTTTATAACTATTTTACTATCAACTAAATCTTTAATAGGTAAAATAACTTTTCCTTCTGCAGTACTAATAATAACACATATATTATCAATCGCTATTACCACACCTTCTATATCATTAATAATTATCTTTTCTCCTATTGATATGTTTTTTCTAGAATAATATCCAAAGAGTAATCTTGCAACAGCATCTCTAGCTCCTAATCCAAAAGCTAAAGTAAAAGCTAGTAATACCGAAGCTATTAGGAGTGTTAAATTACTTTTAATTACCGATGTATCAACACCTGCCTGATCTAGGGCTGTTATGGATAAAAATGTTATAATTAGATAAAATGCTACATTCCCTACCAAATTACCTCCTGAAATTTCAAAAGATTTAAACATAGACTGTATGGCCTTTTTCACCATAGTTCCTAAATAAGCTCCTGCTACAAAAATACCTAAAGCTGTTAATAGGTTGGGTAAATACGCAAAAAAGCTTTTTATACCTTCTGATACTAATTTTAGCCCAAACGTTTCTGCTCCAACCATGACAAAAACAAATATTAAAAACCATTTTAAAACAGCTAAAATTACATTGGTTAATACAATATTAATTGTAGTATTTCCAAAAATTTCTGTTTTTCTTAATTTTTTAGACCATTCGTCTATTTTAGTTTTTGCTAACGCTTTTCTTAAAACGTATAAAAATAGTTTTATAAATAACCATGAAAAAATAATAAAACCTATAAACCCAGCAACAGTTGGTAGGGAGTCTATTATATTTTCAAAAGTATCTTTAAAGGGTTTTAAAATATCTAACTGTAAAGTAATCATAATAATTTATTGTTGTAGTATTATAGTTCATTCTGGTTTATTTATCATTTTTATCTTTCTTTTGCGTATCTCCTGCTCCTAACAAATCGATAATGGTACTTGGGTATTTAACCACAAACAAATCAGCCATGTCGATTGAAAGTTTAATCATTGCCACATCATTAAGTACTTTTTCTTTTAGTACTTCGGGCAGTTCTTCGTTATGTAATATTTTTTTAAATGGATTATCCATACTTATTACAGTTCATTATACGCTTTAACAACTTTTTCTTTAGCTCTTTTTAATCTCATTTTCACTGCGCTCTCACCTAAATCTAATACTTGTGAAATATCTTTAATACTCATTTCATCTTGATATTTCATCAATAATATCATTTTTTCTGAAGGCGCTATAACTTCAAGTGCTTTTGCTAGTTTATCTGATTTTAATTCAAAAAGTATTGCTTCGTCAACCTCTTCAACACTACTATCATCTTTTACTTGGTCAGTTACTACAGTAACTTTTTCTTTTCTTTTTTCTTTATTTCTTTGTACATAATTTACACAAAAGTTATATGTAAAAGAATATAACCATGTTGAAAATTTAGACTTCCCTTTAAATGTTCTTAATTTAACAAATAAACGAATAAAAACATCATGTGTTAAATCTTGCGCCTCTTCTTTACTAGATGAAAAACTATAACACTTATTATAAACAACACTTGCATAGCGATCGTATAAAGATGCAAACAAATGAGTATCATTTTTCTCTACTATATTACGAACCAAATCTTCGTCACTTAATTTTGTTATATCAATACTCTCCAAGGGGCAGTACAGTTAGTTTTCCTTTAGTTATTACATTAATTTAGACACTAAGCATAGTATGAAGTCACTACTTTCTCTTTTTAAATTTAAATTTAAATTCAAATTCAAATTCAAATTCAAATTCAAATTTAACATTATTATTAATAGAATAACCGATTCTTTCAAAAAAAATAAATGTTTTTGTAACATTATGTAATTCTTACACGTATAAGTTTATGTAGACCGATTGATAAATTAAAACACATTGAAGTAGAATGAGACAACTTAAAATTACAAAACAGGTTACTAACAGAGAAACCGCGTCTTTAGATAAATACTTGCAAGAAATAGGAAAAGTAGATTTAATTACTGCTGATGAAGAAGTTGAATTAGCACAAAGAATTAAAGCTGGTGACCAAAGAGCTCTTGAAAAACTAACCAAGGCCAATTTACGTTTTGTAGTATCGGTTGCAAAACAATACCAAAACCAAGGCTTAACCCTACCCGATTTAATTAATGAAGGTAATTTAGGGTTAATTAAAGCTGCGAAACGTTTCGATGAAACTCGTGGTTTTAAATTTATATCATATGCTGTATGGTGGATTCGTCAATCTATTTTACAAGCTTTAGCTGAACAATCTCGTATTGTACGTTTACCACTAAATAAAATTGGTTCGATTAACAAAATTAACAAAATGTACGCTTTTTTAGAGCAAGAAAATGAGCGCCCTCCAAGTGCTGAAGAAATTGCTAAAAAGTTAGACATGACAGTCAATGATGTTAAAGAATCAATGAAAAACTCTGGGCGTCATGTATCTATGGATGCTCCATTAATTGAAGGTGAAGATTCTAACTTATATGATGTCTTAAACTCTGGTGAATCACCAAACCCAGATAAAACATTATTACACGAATCATTACGTATTGAGATTAATCGTGCTTTAGAAACATTAACTCCTCGTGAGGCAGATGTTGTTAAGCTATACTTTGGTTTAGGAGAACACCAACCAATGACCTTAGAAGAAATTGGTGAAACATTTGATTTAACTCGTGAACGTGTACGTCAAATTAAAGAAAAAGCTATTAGAAGATTAAAGCATACATCTCGTAGTAAAATTTTAATGACCTATTTAGGTTAACAGTATAAATAACAACAAGTAGTTATTAACTATTTGTTTTTATATCTAATTAATGAATTGAAAGCTCTCTAATTTGAGAGCTTTCTTTTTGGTTTTAACTATATTTGTACTAAATAACACAACAACTTATAGTAATGAAAAAACTTGTAGCCCCATCAATTTTAGCGGCTGATTTTGGTAACCTACAACGTGATGTTGAAATGGTTAATGATAGTAAGGCAGATTGGTTTCATATTGATATTATGGACGGGGTTTTTGTCCCGAATATCTCTTTTGGTGTACCTGTTTTGAAATCAATAACAAAACATGCTAATAAGACAATTGATGTACATTTAATGATTGTAGACCCCGATCGTTACATTCAAACCTTTGCCGATATAGGTGCAAATATTTTAACAGTACATTATGAAGCCTGTACACATTTACACAGAACTGTACAGGCAATAAAGGCTGCTGGTATGAAAGCTGGAGTTGCTTTAAACCCACATACACCAATCGCAGCTTTAGAAGATATTATTAAAGATTTAGACTTAGTTTGTATTATGAGTGTTAATCCTGGATTTGGAGGACAATCATTCATTGAAAATACTTACAAAAAAATTCAACAGTTAAAAAATTTGATTGAATTTAGTGAAGCTTCTACCCTAATTGAAATTGACGGAGGTGTAAATGACCAAAATGCTAATAAACTTGTAGAAGTTGGTGCCGATGTACTGGTTGCTGGTAGCTTTGTTTTTAAAAGTGAGAGTCCTACAGAAACAATTTCAAATTTAAAAGCTATTATTAATTAGTAATTACTTTTTTTAAAAAAGCTATATAACCCTATGCCATATAGCTTTTTATCTTTTTAAATAGATACACAAAAAACCTCATTCATACAAATATAGACTCGAGGAAGAGGTTCGCATCTAGTACACATTACGTAAGCCTACTCTCCTTTAATGTTTTTTGTTCTGATTTATTATTTAAAATAGAACCTAAGTTTAAAATATTTTTTAACATAATAAAGTGTTTAAAGTTTCTCAAAAATAGATTCCTACAAAAAAAACCGTAATAAAAGTAAGTGTTTTTCGTAATCTTACTAATTACTTTTACCCTAAACCACTATTTTTTGGTACTAAAACTGCTCTAGTAAATAATAAATTAAATCGGTGGTAGTTACAATACCAACTAACTCATTATTATCAACTACTGGTAAAGCATGAAACTCTCTTTTCGCCAAAATTTCGGCTACCTCTTTAACAGTCGTATTAGAACTAACCGTTACTAAATTCTTGGCCATTACTTGATCTATTGAGAACATATTGTAAACTACTGTATCTACATCGGTTTCATCTTCATCAATAGCATCCGCAAAGCTAATTCTAAGTAAATCAGTATAACTTAACATTCCTTTTATTTCGTTTCCACTTACTACTGGGATATGTCTTATTTGCTCTTTTTTAAATAATTTTTCAGCTGTCATTAAATCATCTGTACTACTTAAAGTAATTACATCTTTAGTCATTATAACAGAAACTGGTGTTCTTTTTTTCATTTTTGTATGGTTTTGTGTTATTATCTACTACAAATTTCTGTAATAAATTGAACTAAAAAGCTGATTAAAGTCATAGGTTTTCAACTATTTTATTTCAAGTTAGAAGTGTAAATATTTAACTACTTTTACAAAAAAAATATCTTGATAGAGGACTTACAAAAATACTATGGCTATTTATTTGACGAAGCACTATTGCAAGAAATTGCTGATGTAGCTATAGCGAAAGAAGTCAAAGCTAATGAAGTTATTATTGATATAGGTAGTTATATTACCTCTATTCCTTTATTATTAAGTGGAGCTATCAAAATTTTACGCGAAGATAAAGAAGGGGGTGATTTAGTTCTATACTATATTGAAAAAGGAGATACTTGTGCTATGACACTTTCATGCTGCATGGGACAAACTAAGAGTAAAATAAAAGCTGTTGCTGAAACTGATGTTAAGTTATTGATGATTCCTAAACAAAAAATGAGTGAATGGCTTAGTAAATATAAAAGTTGGCAAGAGTTTATTTTACAAAGTTACCATAGTAGATTACAAGAATTTATAGATGCTATTGATACTATAGCTTTTTTAAACATGGATCAACGTCTATTAAAATATTTAAAAAATAAAGCCTTAGTAAATCAAAACGAAACGATAAGTGTCACTCATCAACAAATAGCTAACGATTTACACACTTCGAGAGTAGTAATATCTAGACTTTTAAAAGCTTTAGAAAAAAAAGATAAAATAAAACTTTACAGAAACCAGATTAAGGTTTTAGAGCTATAACCCCGTAACTTAAGTTACATTTTTTATATAAGAATCGTTCTACCTTTATCCTAAATTTTAGGACGATGAAAAAAAATATCTGTATATCTGTTTAATGTCCATTGCCTTTAATAATAGCTATTACAAAGGCTATCCAAAGATTCATTCTCCAAAATATTGTCTATTTAGCTTGTAGACAAACTCATTTAGGTAGAGTTGTAGGTATTTTACTTTAATTTTATAGGAAGTTTCTACAAAATTTCTCTTAGCATTATTAATGGCTATATGTACCTATTTGAGTGTTTCTTTGGTAGTTTGTTCGTTTGATTTTTCACTCATATGTATCTCTATATAATCAGCGATATTGACATAGAAGGTACTTTGACCTGTAAAGACAATCGTTTGGTCATCACCTATTGCAGATTGTAGTGATGTGAATTACCTCTGCTATTCCTTTTGCTGTATCAATATCTTCTAAAACAGTACTCTCAGCCATTACCATAACATTAGATTTAGCTTACTGCCACAACCAATTTTCTGTGTATTATGAGTTTGTTGTGAAGCTTTTATAGTGAAGTAATCTTCATCCATTTCTATCATTCCCTTCAAAGTATATCTATCATCACGTTGCCCTATTGCTTTACAAAGTTTATGAACCATTGCCCATACAGCTTCATAACTTTTTACCCCTAATTGACATTGTATCTTCTTTGAAAAAAAGCCCTTCTTTGTGGCACTCAAAAGAAATATGGTTTTATACCAAATCATAAATGACAACTTTGAACTTTCCATTATAGTACCACTACGTAACGATGTCTTAGAATTACAGGGTTTATCATTTATTAATCAACCAGTAATCATTTTAGCCTGACAACACTTACAAATAACTCCTTGTTTATCTCATTGTGCCTTAAAATGTAATCGACAACTCTTTTCATCTGTAAACTGCCACTCTAAAAGAAAATATACTCATTTTTAATTACTTTAAATTCAATATGATATACAAAAATTAATGCAACTTAGAATGGTTTGCGGACATACAAGTTTTACAAAATACTTAATTAAAAACGATAGATTCTTTAAAAATTACCTATAAGCTTATCCTTAAAAGTAAAAAATTACAAGTGTATTTGTGACCCAGAGAGGACTCGAACCCCCAACCCTCAGAGCCGAAATCTGATGTTCTATCCAGTTGAACTACTGAGTCTTTAAATTTTTATTAAGCTAATTTAGCTTTTACAATTGTTGAAATCGTTTTTCCATCAGCTTTTCCTGCTAATTGTTTAGACACTATCCCCATTACTTTCCCCATATCTTTCATCCCTTCAGCTCCAACATCTGCAATTGTTTTCTCTATAACTTCTCCTATTTCTTCTTCACTTAAAGCTTCTGGTAAAAATTGTTCTAAAATTGCCGCTTCTGCTAATTCTGGGTCTGCTAAATCGTTACGACCTTGCTCTGCAAACACCATGGCACTGTCTTTACGTTGCTTTATTTGTTTTTGAATAATCTTTAACTCCTCTGCCTCTGATAATTCTCCTGCACCCGCTTCAGTATTTGCTATCATAAAAGCTGATTTTAATGCTCTTAAAGCTGTTAAAGCTACCGTATCTTTAGACTTCATAGCTTCTTTCATTTTATTCATCACCTGTTTTTGCAAACTCATAGTTTATCTATTTTAAATATTAAAAAATCCCGATAAATCGGGATTTTAAAAATAAGTATTATTCTTTCATTAATCTACATTATCGTGTAAAAACGAATTATTAGAACGTGATAAATCGTTATTATCTGTATTTAATGTGGTATCTGACTTGCTAATATCTGATCCTGCATCAATATCTACTCCTAATCTTTTATAAGCAGGTTGACGTTCTATTTCATCAATATTTTTACTTACTTGATCGTTAAATTTGTAATTAAAACCTTTCATTTTTTCACGTCTTTCTTGTGCTCTTTTTTGTAGCTCGGATATCGTTAGACTTAAAGGAGAAACTTCTTCGCTTGTCGTTTCTATATTATTAATTTCTTCTTGTGTTTTAGATTTTACTTCAAACTGCAATTCTTCTTCTACTTCTTCTTCTTTAATTGTTGGAGTAGAGCTTTTACCAATTGTTGGCTGTGCACTAAAGTCGTCTAGTACATATCGTTTTTCAATTTTATGATATGCTATTTCTTCTGCTTTTACTTCAATATTTTTAATCTCGTTAGTCGTTTCAACTAAATGTGAGGCTGGCTTAATTTCTTCGTAAGAGTTTAATGGTAAATCAAACAACAAGTCTTGTTGCGTTGGTTGCTCTTTTACGTCTCTTTCTTCTACTTTAGGCTCAGCTATATTGGTAATGATAAAATCTTCTTCAGAAATTGTTTCTATTTCGATTTCATCGTATGCTACCTCAATATTTTTAATTGCCTCTGTTGTAGGAATAATCTCTGATTTTGGCTCAGATTTTTCTTCCTCTAAAACATGAACAACTTTATTTGATGATTTGTTTTTTATAGGCTCATCAATTACTGGAGCTGTTTGCACTTTTTGATCTCCAAAATTATAAGTTGCTTTTTGTTCATCTTCTAAAGTATGAACTATTTTTTTTACTTCTGTATTGGTAATATTTCCTTGCTGATCAGCAGCGAAGCCCGTAGCGACAACTGTTACTGCTATTCCATCTTCTAATAACTCATCTTCGCCGATACCCATAATAATATTAGCATCGTAACCTGCTTCATCTTGGATATAGTCATTAATTTCTCCTATTTCATCTAAGGTTACCTCATTACCTCCTGAAACGATTAATAATAATACATTTTTAGCTCCTGTAATTTTATTATCGTTTAATAATGGTGAATCTAATGCTTTTACAATGGCATTTTTTGCTCTGTTTGCGCCAGTTTCTTTAGCAGATCCCATAATTGCTGTACCACTATTTGATAATACCGTTTTTGCATCATGTAAATCGATATTTTGTTTGTAGTGATGTGTAATTACCTCTGCTATTCCTTTTGCTGCTGTTGCTAATACTTCGTCTGCTTTAGAGAATCCTGCTTTAAACCCTAAATTACCATAAACTTCACGCAGTTTATTATTATTGATAACAATTAATGAATCTACATTGTTGCGTAGCTCATCAATTCCTTTTTGAGCTTGTTTTGAGCGCATTCTTCCTTCAAATTGAAATGGCATAGTAACGATACCTACCGTTAAAATATCCATGTCTTTTGCAATTTTAGCTATGATTGGAGCTGCTCCTGTACCAGTACCTCCTCCCATACCTGCGGTAATGAAAACCATTTTGGTATGTGTGCTCAACATTTGTTGAATTTCTTGCATACTTTCAGCCGCTGCTTGTGCTCCAATTTCTGGGTTTGCACCTGCGCCTAACCCAGAAGTTAAGTGTGCGCCTAATTGAACTTTATTAGGTATTGGACTATTTTCTAATGCTTGTGCATCAGTATTACAAATTACGAAATCTACTCCGTGAATTTGTTTACTATACATGTGGTTTACTGCGTTACTTCCTCCCCCACCAACACCAATTACTTTAATGGCATTCGATTGTGTTTTTGGCATGTCGAATGAAATGTTATCGAATTCTGCGCTCATAATAACTTTCCTTTTTATTAATTCTTATTCAATTTTACACTCCTTCTTAGGGGATTAATTAGGAGTTTTTATCTATTATTCTGCGTTATCTAAAAATTCTTTGAATCGTTCTGTAAACTTATCAAAAAATGATTTAGATTTTTTCGCTTTATATTCTTGTTCTTCTTGGACTTCTTCTATGATTTCTTTTTCTTCTACAATAGTTTCTTCCATTAACATTTCTGATGCTTCTTCAACTACTTTTTCTTCTGTTTCCTTTTGCAAACCTTCCATTAACAAACCTACAGCTGTTGCAAATGCTGGGCTCGATAATGCTTCATCAGAGTCTCCTGCTAAGTGTTCATTTGGATAACCAATACGAACGTCCATTCCAGTAATATATTCTACTAACTGACGTAAATGTTTTAATTGAGCTCCACCTCCTGTTAATACAATACCAGCTATTAATTTCCCTTTTTGAGTTTCGTGTCCGTAATTCTTAATTTCTAAATATACATGCTCAATAATTTCTTGAACTCTCGCATGGATTATTTTTGATAAGTTTTTAAGTGTTATTTCTTTCGGTTCTCTTCCTCTTAAACCTGGAATTGAAACAATTTCTGTTTCTTTATTTTCTCCTGGCCATGCAGAACCGAACTTAATTTTTAATAACTCCGCTTGTTTCTCTATTATTGAACAACCTTCTTTAATATCTTCAGTAATTACATTTCCTCCAAAAGGAATTACCGCCGTGTGACGAATAATTCCGTCTTTAAATATGGCTAAATCTGTAGTTCCTCCTCCTATATCTATTAAAGCAACTCCTGCTTCTTTTTCTTCTTGACTTAATACCGCTGATGCTGATGCTAAGGGCTCAAGAGTAATATCTGACAGTTTTAATCCTGCACTTTTTATACATCTTCCTACATTGCGTATAGAAGACACCTGACCTACTACTACATGGAAGTTTGCCTCTAATCGACCTCCATACATCCCTATAGGTTCTTTTATATCTGGCTGACTATCTACCTTAAACTCTTGTGGCAATACATGTATAATTTCTTCACCTGGCAACATTACAAGTTTATGTACTTGACTAACTAAATTCTCTATGTCGTTGGCGTCAATTACCTCTTCTGATTTTTCTCTTGTTATATAATCGCTATGATGTAAGCTACGTATATGCTGACCTGCTATACCTACTACTACATCTTCTATTTTGTAACCTGAAATGCTTTCTGCCTCTTCTGCTGCTTGCTGAATAGATTGTATGGTTTGCGTAATGTTATTAACTACCCCTCGTTTTACGCCCAAACTTTTTGCCTTACCAATACCTAAAACTTCTAATTTTCCATATTCGTTTTTACGACCAATCATGGCAACAATCTTGGTTGTACCAATATCTAGACCAACTGCTATTTTATTGTTTTCCATCTTGATTTTGTTTTGTGCACACAACTTGGTTGTGGTATTTTACATTTATCGCTTTATAATTGTTAATGGTTTTGTCTGAAAATGCTTTGTTATAAAATGCTGTTAGCTTTTTAAACTTGATTGAAGCACCTTTTAACTCTCCAAAAATTATTTTATAATCGCCACTACGAACCGTAAACGTATATTCATTTTGAGCGTCTCTTTGAATAGCAATAATTTCTTTAGCGAAAAAACTATTCCTATTTATTATCTTTATTAACGTTGTTAATTCTTTGATTTCTTCAGGCTCCCCTACTCCTAAAACTAACGGCACTCTTGCTGAAAAATTTGTTGATAAAGGAATTTTTACCCCATACTTATCAACATAAAAAGATTTGTCTTTATCAACAATACGAGCTATCGGTGTTCGCTGCTTTATAATAGTTTTTAACACTCCATCTACAGTTAAAAACACAGCTGTTTTTTCAACATACGGATTTGCCGAAACGTTAGCTTCTAAAAAGTGTAAATCTACCAATCTTTTTGGTTGGTTTTTAACAAATTCATTATTTTGTATTAACAATTTATCAACCATACTGTGTGTCAAAAAGTTATTGTCTCCAGCAGCAAACTCTACTACCGTATTTTTTACTTTTTTTGCTCCATTTCTATGGGTTGTAAAACCATATAAAAACACCAAAAACATCAGCAGCAAGAAAAAAGACAAGTATGTTGCTAATTTTTTCATTTTATTTTTTGTGTTTTATTTCTAATTTATTTTTTATTTCATCAACTAATAAGCCAATATCTCCTGCACCTAACATTGTCACAATTTTTGACTCAGATTTGATTATTTCGTCACTTAATTTCTCCTTTGATATTAACTTTTTAGTATCAATAGTGAGTTTTTCTAGTAGCCAGCTAGAAGTAACTCCTTTAATTGGAACTTCTCTGGCTGGATAAATATCTAATAACAATACTTCATCAAATAACGATAATGCTTCTGCAAAATCGTTTACAAAATCTCTAGTTCTACTAAATAGGTGTGGTTGAAATACAGCCAGTACTTGTTCTTCTGGGTACATTTCTCTAACAGATTGTACTACTGCTTTTATTTCGGTTGGATGATGTGCATAATCATCAATTAGTACAACATCTTTTGTTTTAATTTTGTAAGAAAACCTACGTTTTACTCCTTTGAAAGTTCCTAATTGTTTTTTAATTTTTTCTAATGAAACACCATATACATCTGCTATAGCTAATGCTGCTAAAGCATTCATCATGTTATGGTTTCCTGGTAAATGAAATGCTATATTTTTAATTTCTGATGTTGGTGTCTTTACATCAAAAACATATTTTCCTTCTTCTATTTTTACATTATAAGCTTTATAGTCTGCTTCTTCACCTACAGCATAAGTTAACCCTTCTAACGGTAATCCTTTTGCGACAATCAAAGTGTCAGAAACTTTACCTGCGAAATCTCTAAATGATTGCTGTAAGAATTCGTTTTCCCCATAGATATCTAAATGATCAGCATCCATAGAGGTTACACATGCAATGTTGGGTGATAGTTTTAAAAACGAACGGTCAAATTCATCGGCTTCAACTACTGAAACTTTATCTTCTCCTAAAATTAAATTAGAATTGTAGTTTTCTGCAATACCTCCTAAAAAAGAAGTTGCTTTTTCAGGCTGCATAATATGTCCTAGAATAGAAGATGTTGTTGTTTTTCCATGAGTTCCTGCCACAGCTAAACAAAAAGTATTTTTGGTTATTTCTCCCAACACTTCTGCTCTTTTTAAAACTGTATATCCGTTATCTTTAAAATAATTTAATTGTAAGTGATTTTTAGGAACTGCTGGTGTATAAACCACCAATGTTTTTTCTTTATGTAAGAATGAAATTGGAATATTCTTTATAACATCTTCAAAATGAACTTCGACCCCTATTTCTTCTAAACTCTTAGTGATAGGTGTTGGTGTTTTATCATACCCTGCAACTACTTTTCCATTGACAGAAAAGTAGCGAGCTATGGCACTCATTCCTATTCCGCCAATACCTATAAAATAAACGTTATGTATCGTCTTTAAATTCACTAACTAATTAATTTTTCTATTTCGTTAACGATATGGTTGGTTGCATTGGGCAATGCTAACTCATTAATGTTTTCACTTAAACTTTCTTGCTTACCTTTGTCTTTCAGCAAGGTTTCTAACACTACAGGAAATGTATCTAATTCATTTTCTTTAACTACTAATGCTCCGTGTTTATCTGCAATAGATTTTGCGTTTTTTGTTTGATGATCTTCAGCAACATTTGGTGATGGAATAAAAATAGTTGGTTTACCCACTATACATAATTCTGACACTGAACTTGCTCCTGCTCTTGACACAATAAAGTCTGCAGCAGCATACGCTAAGTCTATCCTATTTAAAAACTGATGTACTTGAATATTTTCTAGTTCATCATATTTTTTATATTCTTCAAAATACAACTTACCACATTGCCATATCAATTGAACTCCTTGTCTTTTGAAGAAATCTAAATTTGCTTCAACTAACTGATTTATCTTACGAGCACCAAGGCTTCCTCCTAATATTAAAATTGTTATTTTTGATGTATCTAATTCAAAAAATTCTTTTCCTTCTTCTATTTTCGTATGAATAAATAGTAAATCTTGACGAACTGGATTTCCTGTTTTTACTATTTTCTCTTCTGAGAAAAAGCGCTCTAAATTATCGTATGCGACACATATTTTTTGTGCTCTTTTCCCTAACAATTTATTGGTTATTCCAGGGTACGAATTTTGTTCTTGAATTAAGGTTGGTATTCCTTTTTTGTTAGCTACCATTAATGTTGGCCCGCTTGCAAAACCTCCTGTACCCACAGCTACATCTGGTTTAAATTTTCGTATGATTTGATATGCTTTCCATAAACTGCTTAACAGTTTAAATGGAAATAGTAAGTTCTTTAGAGTTAATCTTCTTTGTATTCCTGAAATCCACAACCCTTCAATGTCATATCCTGCTTGCGGAACTTTTTCCATCTCCATTTTATCTTTTGCTCCAACGAACAAAATATTAGCCTCTGGATAACGAACTTTTATTTCGTTAGCAATCGCTATGGCAGGATAAATATGACCTCCTGTACCTCCACCACTTATTATGACATTAATTGACTGTTTCATACAATCTTTTTTATTTTAACATTATGGTTGTATGTGAAACTCATAATAGTTCCAACCCATAAATCTGTATTTTTAATCCAATGTTTCATGTAAAATATCTAAAGGGTTATCATCTAAAATTGTTTCTTCAGTTTCATTTTTAGAAGCGCTTACACTTAAAATCATTCCTAATGCAAAACATGTCATCCAAATAGAGGTACCCCCACTACTAATTAGCGGAAGTGTTTGTCCTGTTACTGGTAAAATATTCACTGCTACTGCCATGTTTATCATTGCTTGAAAAACAATGGGAATTCCTACCCCTACAACTAATAGAGTTGCAAATATGGTAGTAGCTTTTTTAGCAGTTATTAAAATTCTAAAGAGCAACAAAAAGTAAATAAAAATCACCACAATTGCTCCAGCAAACCCATACTCTTCAACAATAATTGCATAAATAAAATCGGATGACGATTGTGGTAAAAAGTTTTTCTGTACACTCTTCCCTGGTCCTTTTCCTATAACCCCTCCTGTTGCTATAGCTATTTTAGCTTTTTCTACCTGATAATTTTCTTCACCGTCTGATTGAGAAAAACTTTCAATCCTACTTTTCCATGTGTTTACACGGTTAGGCATTGCATCTGGAAATGCTTTAGCTACCAGTATAAAAAACAGAAATGCAAAAAGTCCTATTCCTAAGATATAACCTATATATTTCAATGGATACCCTCCTATAAATGATACTATTAAAATCATAAAAAACACCATAGCAGTAGTTGAAAAATTTGCTGGTAATATTAATATTAGCACCAATCCTACAGGAAGCCATAATTGCAATAAGCTTTCTTTAAAAAAAATTACTTTTTCTTTATTTTTTGCCAAGTATCGTGCTACATATACCATTAATACTAGCCCTGCCAATGTAGAGGTTTGAAACCCAATACCCACAAACGGAATACGAATCCACCTACTCGCATTAGCTCCTCCAATAGTTGTTCCTTGCGCCAAGGTAAAAACCAGTAGTAAAACAACTACAGGCAGCATTAAAACTGAACCTCCGCTAAAATACCTATATGGAATTTTATGCACTCCGTAAATAACAGCAAACCCAGTAATTAACAATACAATGTGTTTTACCAAATGCCCTAAGGTAGATCCGTTACCAACTACATATACCAAATTGGTGCTTGCACTGTATATTGGCATAAATGAAAATATTGCCAATACTGCAACTATAGCCCAAATGGCTCGGTCTCCTTTTATATGTCGAAAGATGTTTTTCATCAATCTTTATTCTACATTATATATTTCTTACAGCTTCTTTAAATTTTCTTCCTCTATCTTCATAGTTCTCGAATAAATCGAAACTAGCACATGCTGGTGATAACAATACTGTATCTCCTTTTTGCGCTACTTTATATGCTACTTTTACTGCTTCTTCTGCTCCGGCAGTTTCTACCACAACATCAACTACGTTAGCAAAAGTGTCTATAATTTTTTGATTATCTAACCCTAAACAAACTATCGCTTTTACTTTTTCTCTCACTAGAGGTAATAAATCGGTATAATCATTTCCTTTATCAACACCACCTACAATCCAAACTGTTGGGTTATCCATACATTCTAATGCATAAAAAGCTGCATTTATATTGGTTGCTTTACTGTCGTTAATAAATTCAATTCCATTTACTTTTTGTACTTTTTCTAAACGGTGCTCTACACCTTCAAAATCAGATAGGCTCTCTGCGATTGTTTCTTTTCTTACTTTTAATAATTTTGCTGCCATCGATGTAGCCATGGCATTTTTAGTATTATGTTTTCCTTGTAACGTTAGTTCAGAAACCTTCATTAATTTTTCTTCTGTATTAATTTTCATTATTATCGTGTCTTGTCTTAAAAAAGCTCCGTACTCCAATTCTTTTTCTACTGAAAATGGCACTAGCGTTGCTTCTGTTTTATTGTTTTTTAACCAATTTTGAATTGCTTCGTTATCGGCGTCATATATTAAAAAATCGTCTTTTGTTTGATTTTTTGTAATTCTAAATTTTGAGTTTATATAGTTATCAAACTTATATTCATATCGATCTAAATGATCTGGTGTTATATTGGTAATTATTGCAATATGTGGTTTAAATTTTTCTATACCATCTAACTGAAAACTACTTAATTCTAACACATATTCATCATATTGATTGTCAACTATTTGTTTTGCGAAACTATCACCTATATTCCCTCCAACTCCCACATTTAAACCAGCTTCTTTCAATACATAATGTATTAACATGGTTGTGGTTGTTTTTCCGTTTGAACCTGTAACTCCAACAATTCTAGCATCTGTAAATTCTGAAGCAAATTCTATTTCAGAAATTACTTTAACTCCTTTTGAAATTAATTTTTGTACAAGCAATACTTTTTCTGGAATTCCTGGACTTTTCATCACCACATCAGCATTTAAAATTTTTTCTTCTGTATGCTGGTTTTCTTCAAAGTCGATTGAACTATGTAAAAGAACTTTTTTATATCGCTCTGCTATACTTCCTTTATCTGAAACAAAAACATCATATCCTTTTTGCTTTCCTAAAAGTGCTGTCCCTACACCACTTTCTCCCCCACCAAGCACAACTAATTTTTTCATTTATCTTAACTTCAACGTTACTATGGTAAATACCGCTAATAAAATTCCTACAATCCAAAAACGAACTACAATTTTACTTTCGTGATAATTTAGCTTTTGATAGTGGTGATGTAAAGGAGACATTTTAAAAATTCGCCTTCCTTCCCCAAATTTCTTTTTGGTATACTTAAACCACGAAACTTGTAGTATTACTGATAAGTTTTCAACCACAAATATCCCTGCTAAAATTGGCAGTAATAATTCTTTTCTTATGGCAATTGCTATTACCGCTATGATACCTCCAATAGTTAAACTTCCTGTATCTCCCATGAATACTTGTGCTGGATAAGTATTGTACCATAAAAATCCTATTAATGCTCCTGCAAAAGCCAAGATAAACACTGTCATTTCTCCTGATTTTGGGATATACATCACATCTAAATAATCTGCAAAAATGATATTCCCAGATACCCACGCAAAAATCGCCAAAGTTATCACCATTATTGCTGATGAACCTGCTGCTAAACCATCTATTCCATCTGTTAAGTTCGCCCCATTTGAAACTCCTGTAACAATAAAGACAGCAACAAAGATGAAGACTATCCATCCATACTTTCCATACCCTTCTCCTAAGAAACTAAATGCTTTTGCATAGTCTAATTCATTATCCTTTAAAAAAGGAACTGTTGTTTTTGTTGATTTATGTGCTTCTCCAAATACCTTCTTTTTACCATCTACTTGCACAACTTGTTCTGAAACTGGCAGTTGTTCTTTTATGGTTACATTGGGGTGAAAATACAGCATAGAACCTACAATTACGCCTAAGCCTACCTGTCCTAGCACTTTAAACTTTCCTTTTAATCCAGCCTTGTCTTTTTTAAATACTTTTATATAATCATCTGCAAATCCAATAAGCCCCATCCAAACGGTGGTTATCAATAAAAGTAAAATGTATATGTTTTCTAACTTAGCTAACAGCAACACCGGAATTAACGTTGCTAGGATTATAATCACACCTCCCATAGTTGGTGTTCCTGTTTTTTGTACTTGACCGTCTAAACCTAAATCTCTTACTGTTTCACCAACTTGCTGCCTTCTTAGGTAATTGATTATTTTTTTACCAAAAATAGTTGAAACTAACAGAGATAATATGAACGCCATAGCAGATCGAAATGTGATGAACTGAAACACACTTGCTCCTGTTAAGCTAAACTCACTTTCTAAATATTGAAATAAATAATATAGCATTCGTTAGTGTTTTTTTAGTTGATTAAAATAGTTGGTTACTTCTTCTAAATCATCAAAATGATACCTAACACCATTTATTTCTTGATAGGTTTCATGTCCTTTTCCTGCGATAAGTACAATATCTCCTGAACTTGCTAGTTTACAAGCTGTTTTTATAGCTTGTCTTCGATCTACAATTGATAGTGTTTTTTTATAATTTCCCGCAGCAACTCCTTCTTCCATTTCATCAATTATTGACTGTGGGTCTTCTGTTCTAGGATTATCTGAAGTAAAAACAACCTGATCACTTAACTGAGATGCTATTAATGCCATTTTAGGACGTTTCGTCCTATCTCTGTCTCCTCCGCAACCTACAACAGTAATTATTGTTTCATTTCTTGTTCGAATATCATTAATGGTTTGCAACACATTTTTTAATGCATCTGGCGTGTGTGCGTAATCTACTATTGCTGTAACCCCCTCAGTTGAAACTGTGTACTGAAATCGTCCACTTACGCTTTCTAACTCGCTTACAATTCGTAAAATTTCTATCTTTTCAAGTCCCAACAACTCAGCTACTCCATATATTGCTAACAAGTTATAAGCATTAAATTCACCTATTAACTTTGTCCAAACTTCTACTCCATTGATTGCCAATAAAGTTCCTGAAAGACTTTTTTCTAATACTTTTGCTTTAAAGTCTCCTATTGTTTTTAGCGCATAGGTTTGCTTATTCGCTTTTGTATTTTGCATCATTATACTTCCATTCTTATCATCAATATTTACCAAAGCAAATGCCGATTTTGGTAACGAATCAAAAAACGATTTTTTCACATCACGATATTCTGCAAATGTTTTATGATAATCTAAATGATCGTGCGATAAATTCGTAAACACACCTCCTGAAAACTCTAACCCTTCAGTGCGTTTTTGATGAATTCCGTGAGAACTTACTTCCATAAAACAATAATCAACCCCAGCCTCAACCATTTTTGATAGATAGTTATTTATCGCTACGGAGTTTGGTGTTGTGTGTGTTGCCTTATATTCTTCTTCATCAACCATCACTCGAACTGTTGACAACAACCCAACTTTGTATCCTGCTTTTATAAACAATTGATACAATAAACTTACTATTGTAGTTTTACCATTTGTTCCTGTTACTCCTACTAACTGCAAACTTTTTGATGGGTTATTATAATAATTTGCTGCTAGTATTGCTAATGCGGTATTTGAATCTTCTACTTTAATATAAGTTACTTCTTCATTTTTATCATCTGGTATTTCCTGGCAAACAACAGCTTTAGCACCTAATAATATTGCCTTTGTTATAAACCGATGTCCATCTACAGTTACACCTTTTTGAGCTACAAAAACATCTCCATTCTTCACTTGCCTACTATCAAACTGAATATTGTTTATATCAACATCTGTGCTTCCGTAAACCTCTTTTACAGCTACCTTATATAATATGTCTTTTAATCTTTTCAACTATGATAATTTTAAATATATCGTTGCATCTTTTGAGACTTTCACTCCTCTTTCTACAGATTGCTCTGTTACCTTTCCTACTCCTGAAAATTTAACTTTCAATCCCATATTCTCTAATAATGCAACTGCATCCATCCCACTCATACCTATCACTTTAGGCATAATTGTTTTATACTTTCTTAATTTTTGGTAATATTCTTGATATTCTTGATCGAGAACTTTTTCTGAAATTTCATCAGAGACAAACTGGTTATTAATTGCTGTTGAAGTATAAATTTTTTGAGCTATTTCTTTAAATATAGGAGCAGCTACCGTAGCTCCGTAATATCCTTTTTCTTTTTTAGGGCTATGAACTACTACAATACAAGAGTATTTCGGCTCATCTGCCGGAAAAAAGCCTGCAAAAGAAGCTACATATTTTTCATTTGAATAATACCCGCCTTCATATTCTCCTTTAGCATTCTTAATTCTTGGTATATACTTTTTTGCCGTCCCTGTTTTTCCCGCCATTGAAAAATTTGGAGAATATATTTCTTTCCCTGTTCCATACTTTATAGTATTCTCCATTACTTTTCTCATTTTATCCAACGTTTCTTGAGAAGCTATTTTTTCTTTCAGTACTTCTGTACCGAAACGTTGTTCTACTTCTCCTCCTACACGTAACTCTTTAACAAAATATGGTTTTACCAATTTTCCGTTATTAGCTACCGCATTGTAAAACGCTAATGTTTGTAATGGGGTAAGAGAAACTCCATACCCCCAAGCCATCCATTCTAACGAAGTTGGACTCCAACTTTTTTCTGAGGGGTTTGGAATATAAGGCTTCCCTTCTCCTTTTATTTTAACACCTGTCATTTGATCTAAACCAAAAGACTTAATTTTATCCGTAAATTTTTTTGGGTTCTTATCGTAGTGTTTTTGTATTGTTTTTACAATTCCAACATTTGAAGAAACTTCAAACACTCTTGCTAATGATATTTTTCCGTATCCCCCTTTTTTACTATCCTCTACTTTACGGTTATTAATATAGATCCTTCCTTTTTCACAATCTACCACAGTTGAAGTATCTGCAACTTTATCTTCTAAAACTACCATTAAGCTAGCTAGTTTAAAGGTTGATCCTGGTTCGTGACTCTCCCATACAGCATAATTTCTTTTTTCGTAATATTTACCTGTAGAAGTTCTTCCCAAATTAGATATCGCTTTAATTTCTCCTGTTTCTACCTCCATCACCACAGCACAACCATGATCTGCTTCAAAATACTCCATTTGCCTTAACAAAGCATGGTGTGTAATATCTTGGATATTTACATCTATTGTTGTAATAATATCACTTCCATCTATAGGTTCTTTCTCATTTACATCATTGATTGGCTTCCATTGCCCTTTAGCTATTTTTTGCTTTAAACGCCAACCATTTTCACCTTGCATATAATCTGCAAAAGCACCTTCAATTCCTGCTCCTCCTCTATAATCATCATACCCAATAGTACGTTCTGCTATTTTACCAATAGGATGAACACGAACTGTTTTTTGTTCAGCTATAAATCCTCCTCGATACACCCCTCTATTAAAAATTGGGAAGCTTTTCATTTTTACATAATCATTATACCCAACATTACGAGCTATTAACAAATAACGATTTCTATGTTTTTTTGCATTACGTAATTTCTTTTGATAATAACTTGAAGGTTTCCCTAACAAACCAGAAAGAGATTCGGAAAGTGCGCGGATATTTTTTTCAAAAACTTCAGAATCTACAGACTCTACATCCATACGAATGGTGAATTTCGACATAGAGGTTGCCAACAAATTACCATCTGCTGCATACACATTTCCTCTATTTGCAAAAATGGTGTCGTTTTTAACTGTTTTTTCTTCAGAAAGCTTCCTATACTTATCTCCTTCTACATATTGAAGTTTAAAAAGTCTAAAAATGATAACTACAAAGAAAAGCGTCATTAAAACAACAACCACATAGAGTTTGTTTAATATGCCTTTTTTTACTACCATTTTTTATTACTCTTTATTATATGTTACTTTAATTTTTTGGGGCGGTTTTTTTGCAGGACACAATCCTTTACTTTTTACCTTATCTCGAATACTACTTTCTAACTTCATTCGCATTAGTTGAGTACTCGTATCCACATCTTCTGCCCGCAACTCTCTTTTCTTCTTATTCAGCGCCGCTATTTGCACCACTTTTGCATCTGCACTATGCGAACTATAAATCATAATTAACAACAGCACTACAACAAAAATCAAAATCCGCCAATTCTTAAAAGAACTTTCGTCTGTAAGAAAACTCCCTCTTAAAAGATCGTATATACTCTTTCTTACGTTAGACATTACTTTAATGTTGCTATTCTTAATTTTGCACTACGTGCTCTATTATTTTCTTTTATTTCTTCTCTTGTTGGTATAATCATTTTACCAACTTTTTTAAGTGGCTCGCTAGTGTTACCATAAAAATCTTTCTCTGGTTCCCCACTAAACAGTCCTGTTCTTATAAATCGCTTCACCAACCTATCTTCTAACGAATGGTATGAAATCACACTCAATCTTCCTTCTTCATTTAACAAATCTGGAATCTGCTGTAAAAACTCCTTCAATACTTCCAATTCTTGATTTACCTCTATTCGTATAGCTTGAAAAATTTGCGCTAAAATTTTATGTTCTTTTGCTTTCGGAAGAAACTTTTGCAACGCCTCTTTTAATTCAAAACTTGTTTTAATTTCTCCAGTAATTCTCATCTCAACAATAGTCTTCGCTAGAGCTCGAGCATTACGTAGTTCTCCATACAAGAACAACACATTTGACAATTGTTCTTCTGTATAAGTATTGATGATTTTCTTTCCAGACAGCTCTGACTTCTGATCCATTCGCATATCTAAATCTGCATCAAATCGAGTTGAAAATCCTCTTTCTGCTTCATCGAATTGATGTGATGACACACCTAGATCAGCCAACACACCATCTACTTTTTTTACACCATAAAAACGTAAAAACCTAGTTATAAATCGGAAATTTTCCCCAATCAACACAAAGCGGTGATCATCAATTTTATTTTGCTGTGCATCTGGATCCTGATCAAAAGCAAACAACCTTCCTTTTTCCCCTAGCCTACTTAATATTTCTCGAGAATGCCCTCCTCCTCCAAAGGTCACATCTACATAAACTCCATCTTCTTTTATATTAAGTGCGTCTACACTTTCTTTCAACAAAACTGGATTATGATAACTCATCTTCTTCCGTATTACCCATTACCTCCTCTGCCAAATCAGCAAAATCAACAACAGCATCATCTATTACTTTTTCATACTTATCTTTATCCCAAATCTCAATAATATTCACTGCAGAAGAAAGCACTACTTGCTTTTCAATCCCCGCAAACTGACATAAATCTTTCGGAATCAATATCCTTCCAGAAGCATCTATATCTACCACCTTCACACCGGCTGTAAATCTTCTGATAAAATCATTATTTTTCTTTACAAATCGATTTAGTTTATTGATTTTTGCCATCATCAAATTCCACTCTTGCATCGGATACAACTCTAAACAAGACTGAAAAACAGAGCGTTTAATCACAAAACCTTCTTGCAACACAGAAGACAACTGCTTCTTGAACGCTGATGACACCATCAACCTTCCTTTAGCATCCACCTTACATTCATATGTTCCAATTAAATTTACCACGTAAAGAAACTATAGTTTGCATCAAAAATAAAAAATATTTACCACTTTTTACCACTTTTTACCACTTTGTTAATAAGTTTTAATTTTTAAGCTAAAAAACTGATACTAAAAGACTTCTACACAACTACTTTAGGCGGAATAATAAAAATGAAAAAGTAATAAAAAAGAACTACATTTGTGGTTAAGTCAAATCAGAAACATATATGACTGAATTTTTAAAGAAAGAAGACAAATTCACATACGCAGAAGCAGGAGAAGGAAGCCCAATTATTATACTTCATGGTTTAATGGGTGCTTTAAGTAATTTTGACTCCACTTTTAATCATCTTTCAAAAAAAGGATATCAAGTTTTTATACCAGAATTACCCTTATACACCTTACCTCTCCTTAAAACTAACGTAAAAAATTTAGCCAAATTTTTACATGATTTCATAGAACACAAGGAACTTAAAAATGTTACTTTACTGGGAAATTCTCTGGGTGGTCACATAGCTTTATACTACACTAAGCACTACCCTAAAGATGTTAAAGCTCTAGTTTTAACAGGTAGTTCTGGACTTTACGAAAACTCTATGGGAGATAGCTATCCCAAAAGAGGAGACAAAGAGTTTGTGAGAAAAAAAACACAAGATGTTTTTTATGATAAAGAGATTGCAACCGAAGAACTAGTTGATCAAGTATATGATGTTATTAACGATAGAAATACACTGATTAGAACCCTAGCTATTGCTAAAAGTGCCATTCGTCATAACATGGCTAAGGATTTACCCAACATGAAACAACCTACATGTTTAATTTGGGGAAAACAAGACAGTGTTACTCCACCAGAAGTAGCTGAAGATTTCAAAAAACTCTTACCTGATGCCGATTTATTTTGGATTGATAAATGCGGACATGCAGCGATGATGGAAACCCCAAAAGAATTTAATGAAGTTCTAGAAGACTGGCTTTCTAAACGCAAAATATAACAGCTAAATAAGCTTAATTTATAGTATGAAAATAAAATCTGCTGAATTTGTAATGAGTAACAGCAATGTTACCAAAGCACCTAAAGACAGAATACCTGAATATGCTTTTATTGGTCGTTCTAATGTTGGTAAATCATCATTAATCAATATGTTAATGGAGCGTAAAGATTTAGCTAAAATTTCTGGAAAACCAGGAAAAACACAACTCATCAACCATTTTATGATTAATAACGAATGGTTTTTGGTTGATTTACCTGGATATGGTTATGCACAGGTTTCAAAAAAGAAACGTACCATTTTTCAATATTTTATTGAAAATTACTTTAAAGAACGTGAACAACTTGTATGCACTTTCGTTTTAATTGACTCTCGTCACGATCCGCAGAAAATAGATATAGAATTCATGCAGTTTTTAGGCGAAAATCGTATTCCTTTTTGTATTGTTTTTACCAAAGCAGACAAATTAGGAAGCTCTAAACTTAACAAACAAATTACCTCATACAAAAAGAAGTTACTAAACTTCTGGGAAGAACTACCAATGAATTTTGTTACCTCTTCATCTACAGGAATGGGACGTGATGAGTTTTTAAACTTTATTGACCAAGTAAACGAAGACGTTGCAGAAAATTTTAAATAATTTTTCAATCATCCTTTAAGAGAAGTATCGACCATGCATTCTACTAAAGAAAATTTACAGGTTTTACACGAAGACAACCACATTATAATTGTTAATAAGCGTGCAGGCGATATAGTGCAAGGTGACAAAACTGGTGACAAACCGCTTTCAGATGTTGTTAAAGAATACATCAAAGACAAATACAACAAGCCTGGAAACGTATTTTTAGGAACCGTTCACCGATTAGACCGCCCAACTACAGGTATTGTTATCTACGCACGTACTTCAAAAGCTTTAGAACGACTAAACAAAATGTTACGTGACAAAACCATTAAAAAAACGTATTGGGCAATAGTTCAACAGCAGCCTAAAAAAGCCACAGACACCTTAATAAATTATCTAAAAAAGAACCCAAAGAATAATAAGTCCGCTGCTTTTACTAAAGAGGTTGATGGAAGTAAAAAAGCCATACTTCACTATAAAACACTTAAAAATTTAGACAATTATTCATTATTAGAGATCGACTTAGAAACAGGGCGTCATCATCAAATTCGTGTACAATTATCTAACATTGGCGCTATTATCAAAGGCGACTTAAAGTATGGAGCTAAAAGAAGTAATAAAGACGGAGGTATTCATTTGCATGCTCGAAAAATTGAATTTACACACCCCGTTAGTAAAGAACTTATTAAAATCACTGCCCCAACTCCTTCTGATCCCGTTTGGGATGCTTGTTTGTAATTTGTATATTTAGACAAATTTCACCCAAGATGAAAGCTCTTAAGTTTTTAGCAATTTTAATACTTCCTGCCACCGTTTACATTTCGTTTACCAGCACAGGTTGGATAACCTTGCTCCCTTTACTAGTTTTCTTTGGTTTGGTTCCGCTACTTGAATTACTTTTCAATCCTGATAAGGAGAATCTTAATGCAGAACAAGAGCAGCGAGAAAAAGAAAACAAATTATACACCTATATATTATATGCAACTGTTCCTGTCCAATTATTTTTTTTAGGATGGTTTTTATGGATGATGAAAGACATTGAACTAACTACTTTAGAGTATATAGGAAGAGTTTCTGCTATGGGGTTACTATGTGGCGTAATTGGTATTAATGTAGGTCATGAACTAGGACATCGCAATAATCGTTTTGATCAATTATTAGGCGAAATTTTACTATTAACCTCATTAGACACTCACTTTTTACCTTACCATAATGCAGGACACCACTTTAATGTAGCTACTCCTAATGATGCTGCTACTGCAAGAAAAAATGAGATTGTTTACCTATTTTGGATTCGTTCTCATTTTCAAAGTTATTACCAAGCTTGGGAAGCAGAAAACACACGTTTAAAAAGCTCTGATAGAAGATGGTTTCACCTACAAAATAGGATGCTTATTTATACACTTTGCAACATTCTATTATTAGTAGGCATTTTCTATTTCTTCGGACTAAAAGCACTATTCGCCTTTGTAGCTGCTGCTGTTTTTGGAATTTTATTACTTGAAACTGTAAATTATATAGAACATTACGGATTACTACGTAAACAAAACGAAAAAGGTCGTTATGAACGTGTAAAACGAACTCATTCTTGGAATTCAGACCACAGAATAGGTTTGTTAATGCTTTTTAATTTATCTCGTCACTCTGATCATCATTATAACGGAAGTAAGCATTATCAACTTTTAAAATCGTTACCTGAAAGTCCACAAATGCCAACAGGATATCCGGGTATGATGCTCGTTGCTTTAATTCCACCATTATGGTTTTCAATAATGAATAAAAAATTACAAGACTTATAGCTTATGAATATTCCCGAATTGGTTCAGTCGCAAAAAAACTATTTTGCTACGCAACAAACCAAAGATATATCCTTTAGAAAAAGTGCTTTAAAAAGATTGCAAAAAGAGCTTATTGCTAGAGAAAAAGACATTATAAAGGCATTGCACGATGATTTTAAAAAACCGGAATACGAAGCAGTAATGACCGAAACTTCTATTGTGTTAGCTGAATTAAAAATGGCCATAAAAAATATTCATTCTTGGAGCAAACCTCAACGTGTACTACCATCTTTGTTAAACTTTCCTTCCTCAGCAAAAATTTATAAAGAACCTTACGGAACTGTACTTCTCATCGCTCCTTGGAATTACCCATACCAACTAGCTTTTGCACCTTTACTTGGCGCAATTGCCGCAGGAAATACCGTGGTACTAAAACCTTCAGAACTAACACCCAACACTAGTAAAATTACCAAAGAAATTATTGAAGCTGTTTTTGACAAAAACCATGTTGCTGTAATTGAAGGAGGTGTAGATGTTTCCACAGAATTGCTAGCCCAACGTTGGGATTATATTTTCTTTACAGGTAGTGTTCCTGTAGGTAAAATAGTAGCCAAAGCTGCTGCCAATCATTTAACCCCTGTTACCTTAGAATTAGGAGGAAAAAGTCCGTGTATCATTGATGAAACCGCCAATATTAAATTGGCCGCAAAACGTTTGGTTTGGGGTAAATTCATTAATGGTGGACAAACCTGTATTGCTCCTGATTATTTATTGATTCATACATCGGTTAAAGAACAATTTATACAACAGTTTAAAGAAGAAATTTTTAGAGCTTATGGAGAAAACCCACAAAACTCTCCTGATTTCCCACGTATTGTTAACACTCGTAATTTTGATCGTTTAGCTTTAATGCTAGAAAATGAAAACTGTGTGATAGGCGGACAAACCGATAGAGACGATCGCTACATTGCCCCTACATTAATTGATGAACCTAGTTTGGATAGTGAAGTAATGAAAGGTGAAATATTCGGACCTATTTTTCCGCTAATTTCCTACGAAAACGAATCGGATATTGAAAAAGTCACTGCTAAATATGACAAACCTTTGGCCTTATATGTTTTTACCAATCGAAATTCATTTGCTAAAAAAATGATTCAACGTTTTTCATTTGGAGGCGGAACCATAAATGACACTACAGTTCATTTTGCCAATCACAGATTGCCTTTTGGCGGTGTGGGAGAAAGTGGTATAGGAGCTTATCACGGAAAGCAAACGTTTGATACGTTTTCTCATCATAAAGGAGTGGTTTCTCGCGGAACCTGGTTAGACATTCCTACTCGATATGCTCCATACAAAGGAAAATTGCAACAATTAAAAACTTTAATGAAACTGGGATAGTTTTGTTAGACAAAAGACAATCAGACACAAAAATCAAGACACCATAATAAATGAGTGAAAAAACCGTATCAGAAGCAGTTAATTATCGTCGTTCAGTAAGAGTGTACGACCCTGAAAAACCGATAGACACTTCTATTGTAAAAAAATGTTTAGAGCAAGCTAGTTTAGCTCCTACCAGTAGCAACATGCAACTATGGGAGTTTTATCATATTACTTCAAAAGAAACAATCGACAAAATAGCTCCTTTGTGTTTTAATCAAAATGCAGCTAAAACTGCGCAACAATTAGTGGTTTTTGTGGTTCGTAAGGATTTATGGCGTAAAAGAGCCAAAGCTAATTTAGCTTTTATGGATAAAGTTTTTGGTAAAAACAATCCAAAATCAGAACAACGAAGTCGAGAAAAAGTAGCACGTAACTACTACGGAAAATTGATTCCGTTTACCTACTTTGATTTTTTTGGAATTTTTGGATGGCTTAAATACTTAATGATTCTTATTATTGGTCTTTTCCGACCTATTTATCGTGAAGTTCGCAATAGTGATATGCGCATTGTAGCTCACAAAACTTGTGGATTAGCAGCACAAACATTCATGCTCTCAATGGCCGCTGAAGGATACGACACCTGCCCTATGGAAGGTTCTGATACTTGGCGTGTAAAACGTTTATTAAACCTACCTTTTGGTGCAGAAATTAATATGATTGTTTCTTGTGGTATTCGTAAACCTGAAGGTGTATATGGTGAACGTTTTAGAATTCCTTTTGAAGAAATTTATAAAGAAGTATAACATATGACAGATAAATTCTTAATAGAAAGTGCTAAGCATGCTTTTGACAATCATATCCCAAAATCTTTAACCTCTGCTTCTGTCGAACTAAAAACACTTAAAAAGAAATGGTTTCAAGTCTTTGATAAAAAAACAAAAAAAAGAAATCCAATGGCTTTGTGTTTTTAACCAAACGGCTACAAAAGATGATATTGAATTTGGCAGAATCGCAGGTACTGAAATCATTTCTGATTTTAACTCAGAGTACGGAATCAATGAAATGTTTGAGAAAATTGATTCAGAAGACACTCCTAGAGTTTTAAGAAATATTATTTATTCAAAACCTAAGCTATAAATTACTTGAAATTTTTTAAAAAAATTAGGACACTTTAACGGAAAAATTGCTTCGCCCCTCTCAATGATGTAGGATATAACTTGACTAACCGTCATCACGAAGAAGACACGACTGAAATATTCTTTTACTTTAATAAGATTTCTCCCTCTGGTCGAAATGACATGTTTAATTTATTACTGTTTTGGTAAAAACACCAATTTATTTTTACTCTTCTTTATATCTTCCTCATTGAGGCTCATCTTTACAAACTCACCATCTACATATTTTTGCGCTTGGTCTTTATAATATGGACTAAACACATTACCCGATTGCCCTGTGGGTAAAATAGCAATGCTATTTTCTACATCAGAAAAATCAATTACTCTACGTGTTGAAGGCCCTCCGTGAATTTTATACACTCCTGTGCTATCCAACTTAAAAATCTGATTGTTAATTACCTCATTTCCTCCAATGGTTTCAAACGGACCAACATTGAAGAATTTACGTAACAAACCACCTGCTTTACCAATGGCATGCTCATACTCCACAGAAATTACTCGATTCCATTTCCAACCATCCACATTTTCTCCCAATTGGTTTTGTAAAAACACAATAGCTTTTTGAAAAGCTATGGTAATTATTTCATTTCTAGATTCAACTTTATCTGTAGTTGAAATATCATCCCACCAAACCGATTGCTCTCTTTTAACTTGTTCAGCTAATACCTGATCTTGTAACGGTGTATTGATAAACAACTGAAAACTGTCTCCTAACTCATCTTTGAAAGTAGCAGTTAAAAATTCGTACAAAAATCGATTGTAAATTGTCGGAGCAACGTTGGTTTTTGCATATTCTCCATCCCATTTTTCCAACACCGAATATGCTTTTTTTGCCGAAGGAGATAGTGATGACTTATCTACACTTGCTAACAACTCCCTTCCTATTTCCGGAACAACAGATGAAGTAACATCGTAAATCATTTCAGCTACATCTTGTTGAGTGAAATCATTTTTAGGTTCTAATAACTGAACAATTCTCTTAGCTCTATCTTCTGGTTGATAATAGCCGGGATATAACTTCCCTCTCACAGAATCGGGTTGGTTATTCGCTGAATACACATAATTCCATCTTGGATTTTCTGCTTGCGGATTTTCTTCAAATTCTAAATACTCTATAATTTCATCTTTTCCTGAAGCTCCATTTAAGTACATTTTAGAAGACAAACTATCTCTTAATTGATACAGTTTAGCAGATGCAAACCAACCTACATTCCCTTTAGCATCTCCATACATTACATTTAATCCTGGTGCGTGAATTTTAGCTGTTCCTGTTTTAAAATCTTGTAACGAATTTGCATGTGACATTTTGTACGATGCTTCTAACAATTGATTAGGTAACTGCGTATAAATCCAGTTCATTGCAATTGGTCTTTCATCTGTAATATGCTCTATCAATCCGTTCATAATCGGACCATGTTTACTCACTTTTACTTGATAAATTGTGTCTCTTCCACCCTTTACCTTTATATGCTTATCCCACAACTCATATTTCTGGTATCCATGAGGAGTTTTATACTTCATTGAATTTTCTGGATTGTTTTCTTCTTCATAAAAATTCAAGTCGTCATTTGCTAGCATCGTTAAACCATATGCATAGTCTTTGTTATGCCCTAACAATGGAAACGGCATCAGTGCTAAATTGAATCCGTAAACCTCAAAATTGGGTGTTTTTATATGGTTTTGATACCAAACCGACGGTTGTGAGAAATTGATATGTGGATCGTTTGCAAAAATTACCTTTCCGTTTTTGGTTTTTGGTGGTGCAATTACCCAAGAGTTACTTCCTATGAAAGGAGCTACAGGTAATTTATCCATAATTTCACTCACCGCTAAAGACAATTCTGCCTTAATTTCTATTTTATTGGTTGTCTTATTCAATGTTAAATTTTCATTGAACGAGTTTAGCAATTCATTTACATACGGTTCTCCTAATTTTTCTCTTATTTCTGTTAGTAACGGGTCTGTTTTATGCGCAATTGCAAAGCTAAATGCCATGTAACCAAAAACATTGTACACATCTTTAATCGTGTAATTTTCTTTATCTAATCCTACTAAATAAAATTCTAATGGTGTTGCGCCTTCTTCTATAAACTGATTAACCCCATTTAAATAAGCTTCTGTTAATTTATAGGCTTCTGAATTTTTATCTAATTCTAGAATAGTTTTTTCAGCTGCTTCTTCAATTCCTAATCCAGAGAAAAATTTATCTACTCTAACCAAATCTTTCCCAAAAACTTCAGCTAATCTTCCAGCTGCAATTCTTCTAATGAGTTCCATCTGCCATAACCTGTCTTGGGCATGTACATAACCTAGAGCAGTATAAGCATCTTGCTGATTCTGTGCATTAATGTGCGGTACACCTATCTCATCGTAATACACAGTGACTTTATCTGAAATTGATGTCAGTTGTAATTCGCCTTTATACGTTGGATATAAGGTTTTTGCGAACAACCAAACTCCAACACTTAACAGAATTAAAAATAATAGAATAATTTTTGAAAGCTTCTTAAATAACTTCATTAGGATTAGTTTTCCCCAAATATATCAGAAATTTAATTCGTATTTTTGGGGAATCAAAAAAATTCATTTCCTAATGAAAAAAATTCAAATGGTTGACTTACAAAGTCAGTATCAAAAAATAAAAGAAACTGTAGATACTTCAATAGAAGAAGTATTAAACTCTTCAGCATATATTAACGGTCCGTATGTTCATGGATTTCAAGCTGATTTAGAGAAGTATTTAGGAGTAAAGCACGTAATACCTTGTGCTAATGGAACTGATGCTTTACAAATTGCCATGATGGGTTTAGGACTAGAACAAGGTGATGAAGTTATTACTGCTGACTTTACATTTGCTGCTACGGTTGAAGTGATTGGGTTATTAAAATTAACACCTATATTAGTTGATGTTGAGCCAGATAGTTTCAATATTGATATTGAGGCTTTAAAAAAAGCGATTACACCAAAAACTAAAGCTATTGTTCCTGTGCATTTATTTGGGCAGTGCGCAAACATGGAAGCAGTTTTAGAAATTGCCAAAGAATACAACTTATTTGTAATAGAAGATAATGCACAAGCTATTGGTGCTGACTATACCTTTGCTGACGGAACTAAAAAGAAAGCAGGTACCATGGGTAATGTTGGAACCACTTCTTTCTTCCCTTCTAAAAACTTAGGATGTTATGGTGATGGTGGAGCTATTTTTACAAATGATGATGAATTAGCACACATACTTCGTGGAATGGTAAATCACGGAATGTATAAACGCTATTACCATGATGTTGTTGGAGTGAATTCTCGATTAGATTCTATTCAAGCAGCTGTATTAAAAGCTAAGCTACCTTTATTAGACAGCTATTGTGATGCTCGTAGAAAAGCTGCAGAATATTACTCAAATGCTTTTACTGATAATCCAAATATCATTACGCCTATCATTAGCGATTTTACTACACATGTGTTCCATCAATATACGTTGAGAATTACCAACGGTAAACGTAATGAATTACATCAACATTTATTAGATAACGCTATTCCTAATGCTATTTACTATCCTGTTCCATTACATGCTCAAAAAGCATATCAAGATGACAGATACAACGAAGCAGATTTTGCGGTTACCAATCAATTAATTGATGAAGTAATTTCATTACCAATGCATACCGAATTAGATGAAGAACAATTAGCTTTTATTACCAAGGCCATAAACGATTTTATTTAACATTATAAAAACTATGAAAAACAAAATTTTATTTTCCATGTTAGCTATGAGCTTAACATTAATTAGCTGTAACGAAGATAGATGTGATGATGGATATAAACCATACAACTCTAGCGGTCATGAAATTTGTATTCCTGAGTATATCAATGGTCTAAATCATAATTTCGAATTAGGTAATCAATATATTCACCCTGAGTTTGGATTGATAACATTAGAAAATGGGACTTGGAAAAATGAAAATAATATGACAATAACTATTCAATAAATTCTTTTAGCTATGAATCAAAAGATCAAAACTTTAAAAATTATTCATCTAGCAATGGTAGGAAGTGTAACTTTAGGGTATACTTTTTTAGGTGATTTTAAAACCATTTTTAATATGGTTATTGACGACTCATCGTTATTATATGCTTTTATTCCAGCGATAGCTTACGTTACTAGTAACTTCATGTTTAAAAACACACTAAAAACCATAAAGAATGATGCTCTTGTTGAAGAAAAACTTGCCATTTATCAAAGTGCATCCATTATAAGGTGGGCTATTTTAGAAGGCGCTTGTTTTATCCTTATTATCTTAAAACCAGATTTTTTATTACTAGGAGTAATTTTATTAATTTATTTAATTCTCTTAGCACCTAAAAAGAAGCAACTATTCAAAACTTTAAATATTAGAAATTAATAATTTTCTGTAAAAAAACACAAAATCACTCGTTTTTGATTCTTTTTAGTCAATTTTGAGTGGTTTTTTAGTTATTTTTAGTTAAAACCTAAACTTTTCCACTTTGAATCTGTTATTTATTCACCCTATACATTGTCATATTCTTAAAATTTTCTACCTCTAATTTAACAACTCATATTTATCACCTGATTTTTAAGGTTTTAGCATTTATTAATTGACATTAACCTTTAAGGTTTTTAGCTTTGTACCCTAATTAAATGATAATAGAACAATGAAATTGATTAAAATTAAAAGAGAGACACGTTTAGAAAAACGATTTTCAAAAAAAATGGGTAAGCTACATACTAATGTTACTTACATAAAAAAAATGTTTTTAAATATTATACCTTTAGAAACGATACACAAGTATAGAGAAACTTATTACGGTGAAGTTAAAGATTGTGAAGATTGTGTTTTAGCTAAATAATATTTTTACTTTTATAAAACAAAAATCCCGCTCCAAAAGAGCGGGATTTTCCATTTTATACTTGTTTTTATACTAAAGAAGCATCACTAGCAGCTACACTTCTATCTATTTTACGCATTAATCCTTGCAATACTTTACCTGGGCCAACTTCAACAAATTCAGTACCTCCATCAGTAATCATTGCCTGCACACATTGTGTCCATCTTACAGGAGCTGTTAATTGTGCTATTAAATTTTCTTTAATTTCAGCAGGGTTTGTTACTGCCTTTGCCACTACGTTTTGATAAACAGGACAAGTAGGCTCGTTAAATGTAGTTTCTTCAATAGCCGCTGCCAACTCTTCACGAGCTGGTTCCATCATTGGTGAATGAAAAGCTCCTCCTACGGGTAAAAGTAATGCTCTTTTTGCCCCTTTTTCTTTTAATACTTCACAAGCTTTTTCAACTGCTTCAATTTCACCTGAAATTACTAATTGCCCTGGACAATTATAGTTTGCTGCTACTACTACTCCATCAATAGAAGCGCATACCTCTTCGACTATAGTATCTTCTAACCCTAACACCGCAGCCATCGTCGATGGTTGAACTTCACATGCTTTTTGCATTGCCAATGCACGTTTAGAAACTAACTTTAACCCATCTTCAAAAGACAATACTCCATTAGCTACTAATGCCGATAACTCTCCTAAAGAATGACCAGCTACCATTTCTGGTTTAAACTCATCTCCTAAAACCTTCGCTAAAATTACTGAGTGTAAAAAAATTGCAGGTTGTGTTACTTTTGTTTGTTTTAACTCTTCAGCGGTACCTTCAAACATTACGTCGGTAATACTGAATCCTAATATATTATTTGCTTTTTCAAAAAGTTCTTGAGCTAATGGCGAATTTTCATATAAATCTAAACCCATTCCTGAAAATTGTGCTCCTTGACCTGGAAAAATATACGCTTTCATCTATTTATTTTTGTTGTTTGTTTAACCCTGCAAACATACAATTTTTAAAATTACTATCTTCGTTTTATGACGGCACGACTTAAAAACCAAGCGCAACTTATATACTTAGTTTTAGCAGCTTTATTTATTGCCTCCTTAGTAACTTCGAATTTAATTTTTCAGAAGTTTTTTTATTGGGAACCTTTTAATTTATTTCGTTTTGAAATCTCTGTTGGAATACTTCCTTACCCAATTACTTTTCTAATTACCGATATTCTTTCTGAAATTTATGGTCAAAAAAAAGCCAATCAAGTTGTTGTTGCAGGTATTTTTGCTTCCTTTTTTTCTATGTTAATTATTTTAGTTGCTGATTATGTACCTGTTATTGATAATTCACCTGTTAGCAACGAGACTTTTAGTAAAGTTTTTGGGTTGTCTCCTTTAGCTGTTTTAGCTTCAATGTTAGCCTACTTATCAGCTCAGTTTGTAGATATTCGCATTTTTCATTTTTGGAAAAACTTAACTAAAGGTAAACACTTATGGCTTCGTAATAATTTTTCTACCTTTTTATCACAATTTATAGATACTTTTACCATATTATTTTTGTTATGTTCTTTTAAGATTCTTTCATGGGATATCTTTGGAGGTCTTTTACTAAGCAGTTTTTTATTTAAGATTATTGTGGCTGCGCTTGACACACCAATTTTATACATTATTGTATACTTATTTAGAAAAAAATTCAATTTAAAAATTGGAGAAGAACTAACTAATTTATAACCTAACAATATTATGTTGAACAAGTTTTTTTATAAAATATTTAAAGAACAATTTTCTCTTTCTGAAACTACAGCTATATATCTTAACCTATTTACCAACTTAATTACTTTTGCCTTAATTGGTTATATCCTCTTTAAAATTTTTAGATACTTTGGTAGAAAGGCCATTCGTAAAATGGCCAATAAAACATCTACAAATTTTGATGATTTACTCATTAAAAATAAAACTTTTTTAAGCCTTTCTAGAATTGTTATTCTTATAATAATTTTCAATCTTTTAAAAGAAATACTTGAAGATTTTCCTGATTTAATTATTTATGCTGAGCGTATTACGACTATAGCTATTGTTTTTTCTATTGTATGGTTTATACGCAGTATATTACTTACTGTGAAAGACTTCTTACGCACTACCAATGCTTTTAAAGACAAACCTTTAGAAAGTTACGTGCAAATTTTCATGATTATATTATGGTTAATTGCTATTATCTCTTCATTCTCTGTACTTACAGGCAAGCCTTTAATTAGATTTCTTACTGCTTTAGGAGCTTTTTCGGCAGTTTTACTATTAGTTTTTAAAGATACTATACTTGGTTTTGTTTCAAGTATTCAGGTAGCGGTAAATGATACCGTTAGAATTGGTGATTGGATTACTATGGAAAAATATGGTGCTGATGGTGATGTCGTTGAAATTAATTTAACTTCAGTAATTATTAGAAACTTTGATAATACGATTTCTAGTATTCCTACCTATTATTTAACATCAGATTCGTTTAAAAACTGGCGAACAATGAATAGCTCTGGCGGAAGACGTATTAAAAGGGCTATTTTAATTAAAATTAATAGTATCCATTTTCTTACAAATGAAGATATTGAGCGTTTCAAGAAAATTGAATTGATTTCTGACTATATAAAAGAAAGAAGTTTGGAGGTAAAAAAGTACAATACCGAAAATAATGTTGATAAAACTGTTTTATTAAATGGTCGAAACCTAACTAATTTTGGAACATTCCGAATTTATTTAGATAAATACATAGAAAACCACCCAAAGATAAATCAAGACATGCTACTTATGTCTCGTCAATTAGATCCAACTCCTAATGGAATTCCGTTAGAGATTTATGCGTTTAGTAGAGAAAAAAATTGGGTAGATTATGAGCGTGTTATGGCGAACATTTTTGATCATATTTTAGCTTCTGTAAAATATTTTGATTTGGAAGTTTTTCAAAACCCATCAAGTATTGACATCAATAACTTGAAAGCAAGACAAAAGAGTGAATAATAATACTGGTGCATCTTTGTGGCAAATAGCCTTCCAAAAATTTAAACGTAGTAAAACAGGTATGTTTAGTTTTTGGTATATTACTTTATGTGGGTTTATTGCTGTATTTTGTTATGTTTTAGCGCCTGATAATAGTAATGATGCAAATCAAATGCATTTAGAAATTCATTCTAAAGCTCCTGGTTTTTCAGTACAAATGTTAAGTATTCCTTCTGAAGTTCTAAATAAACAATCATGGTTTTCTTTTTTTATGAAAGGAAAAAAAAATTCATCAACAGAAATACCTATTAAATCCTTTTTAGTAAAAAGAAACCAGTTAGAAGTCATCAAATATGCTGATGGATTACCAAAAGAATTTCCTGCTTCTTACGAGAAATATATTACGCAAAAAATATTTTATTTAGGAACCGATAAATATGGACGTGATTTATTAAGCAGATTATTCATTGGTGCTAGAGTTTCATTTTTTATTGGTTTCATCGCTATTTTTATTTCGCTTTTAATAGGAATTCCTATTGGGGCTATTGCCGGTTATTTTGGTGGAAAAATTGATAATTTTATTATGTGGATTATCAATATCACTTGGTCTATCCCTACACTTTTATTGGTAATTGCCATTACATTAGCTTTAGGAAAAGGTTTTTGGCAAGTGTTTATTGCTGTAGGTTTAACCATGTGGGTAGAGGTTGCTCGTGTCGTGCGTGGGCAAGTAATTACTACCAAGCAGCAACAATATGTAGAAGCTGCCAAAGCTTTGGGTTTTTCTGATTTTAGAATCATATTTAAACATATTTTACCCAATATTTTAGCTCCTATCATTGTAATTTCCGCCGCAAATTTTGCAGCGGCTATTTTAATTGAAAGTGGATTAAGTTTCTTAGGTATTGGTGCACAACCCCCAACACCTTCATGGGGTGCTATGATTAAAAATCATTACAACTATATTATTCTTGGTAAACCCTATTTAGCACTCATTCCTGGAATTGCCATTATGAGTTTAGTAATGGCTTTTATGCTAATTGGAAATACACTTCGTGATGCTTTGGATGTGAAGACTTAAAATTTGTAAATTCGCTTTCTTAAATTTTTTGATATGAGTTTTAGTGTTGAGTTTAAAACACGATGGGCAGATTTTGATGCCAACATACATATGCGTCATACCGCATATAATGATTATGCTGCTGAATTACGCTTACGCTTTTTTAAAGAGCATAATATTACAATTCAAGATTTTACTAAGGAAAATGTAGGCCCTATTTTATTTGAAGAGAACACTAAGTTTTTACGTGAAATACATATGGGTGAGGATATTACTGTAAATTTAAAGGTTATAGGTTTATCTAGTAAAGGTGAACGTTGGAAAATTCAGCATGAAGTTTTTAACCAAGCAGGTAAGCTCTCTGCAATTATTACGGTATATGGTGCTTGGTTAGATTTGGTTCAGCGAAAACTGACAGTACCTCCAGCTAAATTTCAACAAATTTTTAATGACGCTGAAAAAACAGATGAATTCAAAGAAATTTTTTTAAAAGCTTAAAATGAGCACTTCAAGAAAAATAAAAGTAGTTATTACCATTGTTGCTTTATTAGTAGGTTATTGGTTACAACAAAAAGAAGATACTAAGGGTTCTTCTCTACCTACAACAGAAACAACCCATAATACAACTGATAACTTCAATTACTTTCCTACCTCAACTACTGGAATCACCATAAAACATAATGGCTACCAGTTATCCTATAATGAAAAGCATGAACAAGCTGAATGGGTTGCTTATATCTTAAATAAAAATGATATTGTTTATACCAATCATAAACGCCCTTTTTTTATTCAAGATCCAAAAATAACAACCAAATCTGCCGATTGGAGAAATTACAAAAGATCTGGCTATGACAAAGGGCACTTATGTCCTGCTGGTGATAGACGCGCCTCTAAAAGTACTCATGATGAAACCTTTTACACCTCTAATATCTCTCCTCAAAACCACGAATTTAATGCTGGCATTTGGAATAAGTTAGAGCAAAAAACTCGTTATTGGGCAAAAAAATATAATCGTTTGTATGTTGTTACTGGTGGTGTTTTAGAACCTAATTTAAAAACTATAGGAAAAGAAAACGTAAGTGTTCCTAATTATTTTTATAAGGTTTTATTAGATTACACGCAACCCGAAATTAAAGCAATTGCATTTTTGCTTCCGCATAAAGAGAGTAACAAGCCTTTATATGATTTTGTAATTTCTATTGATGAATTAGAACAAAAAACAGGTATTGATTTTTTTCCTGAATTACCTGATAGTTTAGAAAACCAATTAGAAGCTTCTACTGACTATAAAAACTGGAGTTTTAGATAAAAATATACTTGACTACAGATAAGTCTTTATTACAAAAAGAGGTTTTTTTATACACTCCTAAAAACAAAAAAACTTAACTCTATAAGAATTAAGTTTTTACTCTTTTTATTTGTACGGGCGGAGAGACTCGAACTCTCACACCTCACGGCACTAGATCCTAAGTCTAGCGTGTCTACCAATTCCACCACGCCCGCGTACTTTTGAAATTGTGGGTGCAAATATAAACAATACTTACAAACTACAAAGAAGAAGTATACTATTTTTCTTATTTTTGAAACTTATTAATACACAACACATGCAAAAAGTAAAAAACTATATCGCTCAGCATAGAGATCGTTTTATCAATGAGCTTATCGATTTATTAAAAATTCCATCAGTAAGTGCAGACCCTGCCTTTAATCAAGACGTATTAAATACTGCTGATGCTGTGAAAGAGAGTTTAGAAAAAGCAGGCTGTGATAAAGTAGAAATTTGTGAAACTCCTGGATACCCAATTGTTTATGGAGAAAAAATAATAGATTCTAATTTACCTACAGTATTGGTATATGGTCATTACGATGTACAACCTGCAGATCCTATTGATTTATGGACGTCTCCTCCTTTCGAGCCTGTTATCAAAAAGACAGACATACATCCTGAAGGAGCTATTTTTGCTCGTGGTGCTTGTGACGATAAAGGGCAAATGTATATGCACGTAAAAGCATTAGAGTATATGACCCATACAGGTAATTTACCTTGTAATGTGAAGTTTATGATTGAAGGTGAAGAAGAAGTAGGCTCAGAAAGTTTAGCTTGGTTTGTACCTAGAAATAAAGAGAGGCTTGCCAACGATGTAATTTTAATTTCTGACACAGGGATGATTGCTAACGATATACCGTCGATTACTACTGGTTTACGTGGATTGAGTTATGTTGAAGTTGAAATTACTGGTCCTAATCGTGATTTACATTCTGGTTTATATGGAGGTGCTGTAGCCAACCCTATTAATATTTTAACACAAATGCTTGCTTCATTACACGATGAAAACAATCATATTACCATTCCTGGATTTTACGATAAAGTAGAAGACTTATCACGTGAAGAACGTGATGAAATGGCTAAAGCTCCATTTTCTTTAGAAGCATATAAAAATGCATTAGATATTGATGATGTTCACGGAGAAGCGGGTTATACCACCAACGAACGTAACGCTATTCGACCTACTTTAGACGTTAACGGAATTTGGGGTGGATATACTGGTGAAGGAGCAAAAACAGTAATTGCTTCAAAAGCATATGCAAAAATATCAATGCGTTTAGTTCCAGGACAAGAATGGGAAGAAATTACCGAATTATTTAAAAAACACTTTGAAAGCATTGCTCCAAATTCGGTAAAAGTAAAAGTAAAACCTCACCATGGTGGCCAAGGATATGTAACTCCTATTGATAATATTGGATACCAAGCAGCAAGTAAAGCATATCAAGAAACCTTTGGAGTTACCCCAATACCACAACGAAGTGGTGGAAGTATTCCTATCGTTGCTTTATTTGAACAAGAATTAAAAAGTAAAACTATTTTAATGGGATTCGGATTAAACTCTGATGCAATTCACTCACCAAATGAACATTTCGGAGTTTGGAATTATTTAAAAGGTATTGAAACCATTCCTTATTTTTATCAATATTTTACTGAATTATCAAAATAATACATTCTAAATAAACCCTTTAAAATAGCCTTGTTTTATATACAAGGCTATTTTTTTTGTTATTTTTTTAACTCTACGCTTGTAGAATTAAAATTTATTTCTACATTTGTAGAGTTAATTCTAATTTTGTAGAGATGCAATTATCGAAAACCGAAGAACAAGTAATGCAATATTTATGGAAGCTAAAAAAGGCATTTATGAAAGACCTTTTAGCTGAATTTCCAGAACCAAAACCAGCGACAACAACTGTAGCTACTTTACTTAAAAGAATGAAAGACAAAGGGTTTGTTGATTATAAATCACATGGAAATTCGAGAGAGTATTTTCCGTTAGTAAAAAAAACAGATTACTTTTCAAAACATGTAAATGGTTTGATTAAAAACTTTTTCAACAATTCTACAAGTCAGTTTGCTTCATTTTTTACTGAAAAAACAGATTTATCTGTTTCTGAATTAAAAAATTTAAAAAAGATTATTGATAATCAAATTAAAAAACAACTATAATGATTACCTATTTTATCAAATCAGGAATTTGTTTAGCATTATTACTTGTTTTTTATCATCTAGTATTAGAAAGAGAAAAAATGCATCAATTCAACCGCTTCTACTTATTAGGAAGCATACTATTTTCTTTCCTAGCACCTTTTTATAAAATATACGAAAAAACAGCTACACAAACATCTAAAGCATTCCAAACCACAATTATAAATAGCGACATAACTACTAACACCATTCCTCAAATAGAAGAGATAAATTATACTTTGTATTTACTTATAGGTTATACTATTATTACATTAGCTCTATTAGTACGCTTTATAAAAAATCTAATAAGTTTATATTTAAAGATAAAACAGCATCCAAAAATAAAAAAAGGACAAGCCACAATTGTTTTGGTAAATGATGCTATATGTCCATATACATTTTGGAATTACATTTTTATAAATAAAGAAGAGTACAGTTCAAATAAAATAGAAACTGAACTCTACACTCACGAATTAACTCATGCTTCACAAAAACACACCTTCGATATATTACTTATTGAATTTTTGCAAGTTGTTTTTTGGATAAACCCGATATTTATCTTCTTAAAGAAAGCAATAAAGTTAAATCACGAATTTTTAGCAGATAGTAAAGTTATTAGTACATATAAAAATACTACTAAATATCAATACTTACTTTTAAATAGAGCAGCTTGGAACAACGAATATTACTTGGCCAGTAATTTGAATTATTTATTAACTAAAAAAAGATTATTAATGATGACAAAACAAAGTTCAAATACCAAAATTTTACTAAAAAAACTCTCAGTAATACCAGTTTTAATTGGTTTTACTATCCTTTTTGCTGAAAGGATTGAAGCTAAAACTTTAGTAATTAACAACGATTTAAACCCTGAAATAAGTATTCTAGAAAATACTTATGAAAAAACTCAGCCTCAATCATCTTCATTGAGTTTATTAGAGAACATAGCGGGTAAAGAAAACTCTCTTGATTTTGATTTAACAAATAACAAAAAAATTGAGTTTAATAGTACTATGGACTCTATTCCTAAATCAACTTCTAAAAGGTTTGTGAATCAACACAAAAGCACTTTTACTTATACGACAAAAAGTGGTGAAAAAATCACTAAAAAACTAGATGAGTTAACAGATAAGGAAAAGAAAATGTTACCTCCACCACCTCCTCCTGTTAAATTAAAAAAAAGAGTTTTATCTAAAAAACTATTTCAAGACTTAAAGAACCCTGAAAAATATGCTATATGGATAGATGGTAAGGCAGTTAATAATACTATTTTGAACAGCTATAAAAGCACCGATTTTTTCAATTATTCTGGAAGTTTTATTCATGAAAATGCTAGAACCACTCGTTTCCCTCAAAAATACCAGTATCAATTAAATACTAAAAATCACATAAAAGAAATACAAAAAAAATTATTACCTCCCCCTCCTCCTAAAATATAAAAGAGAAGGACGCTAAATATTACTACAATGAGAAAAAAATAAGTTATCAAAAAGCTTTAAAATTTTTAAAACCTGATAACTCTATGAATTTACAAAGTTGGAATAAAATTGGCAAAACAATATTTAAACCTACAAACAAACCCATAGTTATAAAAAACTATTTCTGTTAAAAGCCTCTTAAATGAGGCTTTTTTTGTAACAATTACATAAAACACTCGTTATCTACACATAAGCTTATTTTTATGTTAAAACGATTTTTCCTTCTTTGTTCAGGAGCAGATTTAGATTTGCTCGAAAAATGTGCTAATGGAGAACAAAATAAATATGTAGGTATTGGTGCTACTGTTTTCTTTACGGCACTAATGGCAACTATTGCTTCTACTTATGCTCTATACACTGTTTTTGACAACATCTATAGCGCTGTATTCTTCGGAATTATCTGGGGCTTGCTCATCTTTAATTTAGATAGATTTATTGTTTCTACAATCAAAAAAAGAGAATCAAAGAAAAAAGAAATCATACAAGTACTACCTAGGTTATTACTCGCAATGATTATTGCTGTCGTAATTTCTAAACCTTTGGAGCTAAAAATCTTTGAAAAGGAAATTAATCAAGTACTGTTAACCGAAAAAAACCAGATGACACTGGATAACAAAACACAAATTGCACAACAATTTATCCCAGAAATAGCAAAGATAAACTCAGAAATCTCATCTTTAAAAAAAGAAATAACTACTAAAGAAAATGAGGTAAATACCTTATACGAAACCTATATTGCAGAAGCTGAAGGCAGAAAAGGAACAAAACTCATTGGCAAAGGCCCTGTTTATAAAGAAAAGAGAGAGAAGCATGATGTTGCCCTACAAGAATTAACTCAATTAAAGACTAATAATTCTGAAAAGATAAAAGCTAAAGAAGAAACTATTGCTAGCTTGAAAAAAGATCAAAAGTTAAAAGAAACACAAACACAATCCATTATTTCCAATTTTGATGGATTAATGGCTCGAGTAAATGCTTTAAACAAATTGCCTTGGCTACCTTCTTTTTTCATCTTCCTACTATTTCTAGCGATAGAAACTGCGCCTATTTTTGCCAAACTTATCAGCTCAAAAAGTGAATACGATTACAAATTAGAAAACCATGAGTCTTCAGTAAAAACTTGGATTCAACAACAAGTACATCAACGAGAAGCCATTTTGCAAACTGATAAGGATCTTAACAACAAGGTCTATTCCGATTTAAAAACTGAAGAAGAGTTATACAATTACAAACAAAAAATGGCTCGTAATTTAATGAAACTCCAAGCTGACTCTTTCTTTAAGAATCAGCAAGATAATTTATAGTTTTTTTTATTTACTCTTTTTTTTTATTTTTGTTGCTTTAAATTTAAATTCATTGCATGAAAAAGACTAATTACACTATTTTTTTAATAGTGATTTTGCTATGTACCAATATTTTTTCTCAAGAAAAACAAAACCTTTCCTCTCTTTTTATTTCTAAAGAATTAAAAGAAAATGCAAATGCCATCATTAGGCTTAACGAAGTGGTTATAAATGTTGAAGCAGTAGACAAACTTATTGTAAGACAGAAAAGAATTGTAACTGTTTTTAACAAGCTAGGCAAAGTTCATATTAAGGCATACAAAGGCTATGATAATGATACTAAAATAACAAAACTAAAAGCTACTATTTACGATGCTTTTGGTGAGAAAATTAAAAAATATTCAAAAAACGATTTTAAAGATGTAAGTGCTATAGATGGTAATACATTATACTCTGACTCGAGAGTTAAGTTCTTAGAACACACACCTACTTCATATCCTTATACAGTAGTGTTTGAATCTGAAGAAGAAAGCTCATCAACAGGGTTTATTCCTAAATGGTTTCCAATTGAAAACTACAATTTAGCTATCGAAAAAAGTGTATATATCTTAAACAATCCGCAAAAAATTCCTTTCAGAAAAAAAGAAAAAAACTTTAAAGGATTTTCTATTCAAAACACATATAATGAGAGTAATTTATCTTACAACCTAACAAACCAAAAAGCAATAAAACCAGAATATTATAGCTTAAATTATGAAGATTTAGTTCCAAACGCATCTATTTCTTTTAATTTATTTAGCTTAAAAGGTATTAAAGGAAACTTCAAAAACTGGGAAGAGTTTGGAAAGTGGATGTATAATAATCTTATTAGTGGTAGAAATGAGCTACCACGTGCTACAGTAGAAAAGGTAAAAGACTTAGTTAAAAATGTAAATGACCCTATAGAAAAAGCAAAAATCATTTATGATTATGTTCAAAACAAAACAAGATATATTAGCGTACAAGTTGGTATTGGTGGTTGGGAACCAATAGCCGCAAACAAAGTTGACCAAGTTAGTTATGGTGATTGTAAAGGGTTAACAAATTACACCAAAGCACTCTTAGATATTGTTGGTGTTGACTCTTACCACACTCTTGTTTATGCACAGAATAAAAAAAATATAGATAAAAATTTTAGTTCTCTCCAAGGAAATCATATGATTTTAAATATTCCCAACGAGGGAAAAGATATTTGGTTAGAATGTACTAGTCAAACAATTCCTTTTGGTTTTTTAGGTGACTTCACAGATGACAGAGATGTATTAGTTATTACTCCAGAAGGTGGAGTTATTAAAAGAACTCCTGCATACATTAATAACGACAACTTACAAATAACAAAAGCAAATGTTGAGTTGTTAGCTGATGGAAATATTGCTGCTAATGTTGAAATAAAATCATACGGAACTCAATATGATGACAAATATACTATCGAGAACTATACTCAAAAAGAACTTACTAAGTACTACAAGTCTACCGTTTGGGATTACAATAACAATTTAGAAGTAAAAAACACTCAACTTTTTAATGATAAAGAAAAAATTGAGTTTACTGAAAGTATTGACACTGAAATAGAAAAATTTGCTACAGTAAGGGATAACAGCTACCTATTTAAGCTAAATGTATTCAATAGGATGACAGGAATTCCGAAAAAATATAGAGATAGGCAATACCCTTTAGAAATTGAACGAGGCTTTACTGATAAAGATGAATTTATTTTTAAACTTCCTGAAGAATACTCATTAATAAACCTACCGAGTAATAAGAAAATTACAAATAAGTTTGGCACTTACATTATAAATTTTGAAAAAATAGACGAAACATCTTTTAAGTATGCAAGAGAATTTTCTGTTGTAAAAGGCATATACCCTAAAGAAGATTATAAAGCGTATAGAAAATTCAGGAAATTAGTTGCCAAATACGACAACTTAAGAACAGAACTCATTAAAAAATAAAAACTATGAAAAAAGCATTACTTATCCTAGCTCTAATCTTTGCCTATAATTTAAATGCCCAAGAAATAAAATTCGGTAAAGTATCTAAAGAAGAGCTAAAAGAAAAATTATATCCTTTAGACTCTACAGCCGATGCTGCTTATTTAAATCTAACCCGAAAAACATATTATACTTTTTCTGAAAAAAGAGGATTTGAAATTGTAAATGAAATACATGAAAGAATAAAGATTTACACAAAAGAAGGCTTTGAAAATGCCACTAGATCAATTATATATTACAAACCAGATTCTGGAAGTAAAGACAAAATAAACTCTGTAAAAGGATATACTTTTACATTAGAAAACGGCAAGATAGAAAGACAAAAGCTATCAAAATCTTCAATTTTTGACGAAAAGCTATCGAAATATAAAAGCCTGAAAAAAATTACGTTTCCTAATATAAAAGAAGGGGCTGTTATTGATTTAGAATATAAAATAACCTCTCCTTATACTCATGTAATAGATGAAATAGATTATCAATTTGGTATTCCTGTAAAATCTTTTTATTGTTCTATTGAAATTCCAGAGTATTATACGTTTACAAAAAAACAAAAAGGTTATTTTTTAATTCCTGTAAAAACTTCAACAAAAAGCAAATCTATTACCTCCTTTAAAAAGTACAGTAATTCTCAAAATCTTAGGGTAGAAGTTGGAAGTTCAAGAGTGGATTATAAAAACAACGTAGATGTTTACGAAGCTGAAAATATACCTGCCTTAAAAGATACGGAACCTTATATTTCTAATATTGAAAACTACAGAGGTGGTATTGAATATGAATTAGCTTCGACAAAATTTCCTAACTCAACAATGAAGTTTTACTCAAGTTCTTGGGAAGATGTTTCTAAACAAATATACAAATCTCCTAATTTTGGAAGTGAACTAGAGAAAACGGGATATTTTGAAAATGATATTGATCCTTTAATAAATAGCGCTGCAAATAACTATGAAAAAGTAGCTAGTATTTTTCATTTTGTAAAAGAAAAAGTAAAATGGAATAACTACTATGGAAAATATGTAGAAAAAGGCGTTAAAAGAGCCTATAAAGAAGGTACTGGTAATATTGCAGAAATTAACTTAATGCTTACCTCTATGTTACGTTATGCAGGCCTAAACGCTTACCCTGTTTTAGTGAGTACTAGGGCAAATGGAACCCCTTTATCCCCTACATTAAGTGGTTTTAACTATGTTATAACAATGGTTAAGTTTTCAGACAACAAGTATATTTTGTTAGATGCTTCTGAACCATATAGCCTCCCTAATATTTTACCTACAAGAGCGCTAAATTGGAATGGTAGAGTTGTTGCTGAAAATGGAGGCTCTACATGGGTTAAGCTAGCTCCATCAAAACATGCTACTGTAGATAATATTTTAATGGCTAAAGTTACTGAAGATTTAACCGTTGAAGGGTTTGTTAGAACAAAATTCTTTAACCATAAAGCATTGAAGTTTAGAAAAAAAAATAATAACGTTGAAGAAGAAGCGTTAAAAACAAACTTTGAAGAAAATAACAATATAGAAATTGAAAATTTTAAAATTTCTAATATTCAAGATTTAGGTACTCCAGTTAACAGGGATGTGAAGTTTTCAAGTGAGGATTTAATCGAAGAAGTTAATAATAAAATATATATAGAACCTTTATTATTTTTAACAGAAAGGGAAAATCCTTTTAAAATAAATGATCGAAAATTTCCTGTAGATTTTGCTTCACCATTAAAATACAAAAACTCTATTTCTATACAAATTCCTACAGATTATAAAGTAGAATCTTTGCCAGAAACTTTAGCCATTGGTTTACCTGAGAAATTAGGGTTATTTAAATATCAAATTTCACAAGTTGGTAATAAAATTAAAGTCCTATCTGTTTTACAGTTTAACAAATCTGTTATTATACCAGAATACTACTCAGCTTTAAAAGACTTTTATAGTAAAGTTGTAGAAAAGCAAACAGAGAAAATAGTATTAATTAGAGAATAGAGCTATAATGAAATACTTATTATTTATTTTAACTATGTGTTTTTCATTCAACAGTAAAGCACAGGATGTGGTATTTGGAAAAATTTCAACAAAAGAATTAAAAGAAAAACTCTATCCTTTAGACTCTACAGCCGATGCTGCTTATTTGTATAAAAGTAAAGATGTTTCATATGAGTTTACAGGTAGTGAAGGTTGGTACTTAATAACAAAAGTTCATGAAAGAATTAAAATTTACAATAAAAAGGGTTTTGATTACGCAAACAAAACTATTAAACTGTTTAATAGAGGGGGAAAAGATGAGAAAGTTACAAATTTAAAGGCCTATACTTTTTTTATAGACGAAAAAGGAGAAGTAAGTAAACTAAAACTTTCTAAAAAAGAAGTTTTTGAAGAGGAAAAAACCGATTACTGGAGTATAAAAAAAATAACTATGCCTGGTATAAAAGAGGGAGTTATAATAGATTTAACATATCAAAAAAAATCTCCTTATTACCAGTATATCGATAAAATCACAATACAAGAAAATATTCCTGTAAAAAAAATCAGCATTAAGGTTAATATCCCCGAGTATTTTACTTTTAAAAGCTACCAAAAAGGATATTATCCAATAAGTCTTCAAAAATCAAACAAGAATAGAATTATAAATTATTCATATAGGCAAAAAAATTGCACTACTTGTGCTACAACAAGCAGATATAATGAAAAGGTAAATTTGCTAGAAAGTAGCATCGAAATTAATGAAGAAAACTTACCCTCTTTAAAAGATACAGAACCTTACTGTGGCAATATTAATAATTACAGAGCTGGCTTAGAATTTGAACTTTCTAGCATCAAATTTCCTAACACCAAGTATAGCAACTACACTGGGTCATGGAATAGTGTTTGTAAGACAATATATAAATCATCAAACTTTGGTAGTGAATTAGAAAAAAGTAGTTATTATAAAAAAGACTTGCAAAATATCTTAAGCTACGCTAAAAATGATTATGAAAAAACAGCATTAATATTTCAATTCGTTAAGACTAAAATAAAATGGAATACTTATTATGCTAAATATACAGACAAAGGGGTTAAAAAAGCATATAAAGAAGGGGTTGGTAATGCTGCTGAAATTAACTTAATACTTACATCAATGCTAAGAAACGCTGGTCTTGATACAAATCCAGTTTTAGTAAGTACTAGGAATAACGGAATTCCTTTATTTCCTACATTAGATGGATTTAATTACGTAATTTCTAAAGTAAATTTTTCTGATGGAAAATATATTTTATTAGACGCAACCGAGATATACACTACTCCTAACACCCTTCCTATTAGAGCTTTAAACTGGTACGGTAGAGAAGTTTTAAAAAATGGAGAATCAAAACAGGTTAAACTTACCCCCTCTTCTTTAACTAAAGAAACTAATAGTCTATTTGTAAAAATTGATGAATTGGGAGGTGTAACTGGAATATTTAGAAAGTCTCTCACAGGACATTCAGCGATGTTTTATCGCCAAAAAAATAATGTTAAAAAAGAGGAAGATATTATTACCTCTACAGAAGAAAAACTTGGTATTGAAATTGAAACTTTTAAAGTTCTTAACACAAAAAAAATCAATAAACCAATAATGCAAACAATTAAGTTTACAGGTGAAGATTTCATTGAAGAAATTAACAATAAATTGTATTTCAATCCTGCTTTTTTCTTGGCTACTAAAGAAAACCCTTTTAAATCGGAAGAAAGAAAATTTCCTATTGATTTTGGTATGCCTTGGCAAAATAATTTTTCAGTTTCTATATCTATCCCTGATGGATATATTATTGAATCATACCCTAAAGAGTTAGCAATTAGTTTACCCGAAAACATAGGTGTGTTTAAATACAAAATTCTTACTAAAGACAATAAAATAAGCTTATTGTCTGTAACTCAATTTAATTCAAGTATTATTTCTCCAAGTTATTATCCAACTATCAAAGAGTTTTACACGCAATTAGTACAAAAACAAACAGAAAAAATAGTATTAATAAAAAAATAATGAGAAATATACTCTTAGCTTTAACTAGTCTTATTTTTTTAAACGGTTACTCTCAAAAAAAGAGATCTACAACAGTTGGGAAAATTAGTATTAAAGAACTAAAAATGGTTAGTTATGAAAAAGATACAACTGCAAATGCAGTAGTTCTATACGAACATGCCAACTACTACATAGATGAAAACAAAGATTATAAAAAAACCACCGATTTTTATTTTAAAGTAAAGATCCTTAAAAATGAAGGAGTAGATAAAGCTACCGTAAAAATTCCTTTCTATGGAGAAGAAGTAGTGCATTCTATCAAAGGGATTACCTATAACATTTCTAAAAGCAATAAAATCATTAAAAATCATTTAATAAACAGCCAAGTTTACACCAAAGATTTATATGGAAAATGGAAAGAAATTATATTTACATTACCAAATATAAAAAAAGGGAGTGTCATAGAATATACATATTCTGTAACGTCTCCTTACTCTAAAATAGACGATTGGAATTTTCAATCTGATATCCCCAAAGTTAAGAGTGATTTCACCGCTGCTATTCTTGGTAATTGGAAGTATAATATAAGGGTGGTTGGTTTTCAAAAACTTAATAAAAACAATGCTTCAGTAAAAAAAGGATGTGTTTATATTCCTGGGCTTGGTGATGGTGCTTGTTTGATTTTAGACTACGGAATGGATGATATTTCTGCTTTTAAAGAAGAAGACTATATGCTAAGCAAAGAAAACTTTATGTCTAAACTATCTTTTGAATTAGAGTCTTTTCAAAACCCAAAAGGAGGTATTGACAGGTACACAAAAACATGGAAAGATGCAGATAAAAGTTTAAAACATGATTTTCTAGATAACCAAACTTCAAAAAAAGGCTTTTTTAAAAAACATTTACCTCCTAATCTAATTTCAATTAAAAATGATTTAGAGAGAGCAAAAAAAATGTATACCTTTATTCAAAACCACTTTACGTGGAATGAAAAATATTGGCCTTCAAAAAAAGTTAGAATTAAAGAAGCTTTCGACAATAAGACAGGAAATATTTTTGATATTAACTTATCTCTATACAATTCATTAAAAGCAGTAAATATTGAAAGTTATTTAGTTCTTTCTTCTACAAGAAATAAAGAAATACCTACAAAACTGTATCCTGTTATTGATGACTTTAATTACTTACTAGTAAAAGCTATTATCAATAACAAAACTTATTTCCTAGATGCTACTAACAAACAGCTCTCTTTTGGGTTAGTTAGAAGTGAATCATTAAATGGTGATGGTAGGGTTATGGATTTTAAAAAAGGAAGTTATTGGGAAACTATAAAATTAAACAGAAAAACCTATAAAAGTATCAAAGCTCAACTATCGTTAAATAAAGATAATGGATTACAAGGAAGTTTAATGGTTTCTACTGATGGTTTTTTTGCTGTAAATGATAGAGAAAATTTAAATACTCAGAGTCTTGAAACCTATATTGAAAACTTTGAATCTGAACATCCGAATCTTGAAGTAGAAAGTTTGGACCATCAGAACTTAAATAACAAAGAAAACATACTGCATCAAATTTATACTATAACTTCAGATAATTTAAACTTTGATACTAAACTTAGGTTAAACCCTTTTTTAATAGAACGTTTTACAAAAAATCCTTTTAAACTAAATGAAAGGGAATATCCAGTAGATTATGGCTATCCTAGGAGTTATACCTATATGCTTTCCTTAAAATTACCTGAAGGGTATATTGCACAAAGTTTACCCGAAAAAAGACATCTGAGTTTACCTAATAAAGGAGGTAATTTTATAGTTAATTTTAAATACTTAAACAATACAATTAGTGTGTACTCAAAAGTGAATTTAAACAAAAGAATTTACACTAGTGAAGAGTATCATTATTTAAAAGAATTTTACAATCAAATAATAAAATCTCAAGACGTATTTATTGAAATAGAAAAAGCGAGTAATTAATTACTCGCTTTTTTATCTATAATGCTATTGCTATAGAGTTTTTTACTTCTCCAATGGTAAAAATACTATGAGTACTACCAACATGTTTTAGGGCAGTAAGTTTATTTACTATAAAATCTCGATAAGCATCCATATCTTTCACATAAATCTTTAAAATGTAATCATAATCACCACTCACATGAAAACATTCGGTTACCTCTTCTAACCTATTAACTTCTTTTTCAAATACCGCTATATAGTCTTTATTGTGTTTTTCTAGTTGAACATGACAAAAAACTAAAAATGATTTTTCAATTTTATTTTTATTTACTAAAGCAACATATTGTTTGATAACTTTCTCTTTTTCTAATTTCTTTATTCTCTCATAAACAGCAGTTACTGACAATCCTAATTGTAATGATAGTTGTTTTGTAGTTTGTTTACTATCTACCTGAAGTAATTCTAATAACTTCTTATCAATTTTATCTAATTTCATCTGAAAAAAAATCTACTTACTTAATTAAACCTACACTATTAATGTTATAAAAACCACAAAAGTACACATATATAGTATAAAAATCTATAATAAATGTTTTATCTTGATTTTTTAACCAAAAAAAATGATTTTAGAGGTCTATTAACAATTAATTCGAGTTATCATGAAATTTAAACCCGCAAACAACATTCAAGACCTACAATACTTTGGAGAATTTGGTGGAGTAAACCCATCAATATCTGACTCTTCTACTTATACTTTTTTATCAGCAAAAACTATGTTTGATACTTTTGAGGGAAATACAGATGGTTGCTATTTATATTCTCGTCACTCATCTCCTTCAAACCTGTACCTATCTGAAGCTTTAGCTGCTATGGAAGGTACTGAAACGGCAAACGTTGCTAGCTCTGGTATGGGAGCCATTACTCCTACTATTTTACAAATTTGTGGAGCCGGAGACCATATTGTATCAAGCAGAACTATTTATGGAGGAACTTATGCTTTCTTAAAGAATTTTACCCCTAGAATGGGTATCGAAACTTCCTTTATAGATATTACAAAATTAGATGTAGTTGAAGCAGCAATTACTAAAAACACCAAAATGATTTACTGTGAAACGGTTAGCAATCCTTTATTAGAAGTTGCTGATATCAAAGCACTATCAATGTTAGTTAAGAAACATAATTTACAATTAGTCGTAGATAATACCTTTTCTCCGTTATCAATTTCACCCGCTCAATTAGGGGCTGATCTAGTACTTCATAGTTTAACTAAATTTATAAATGGGTCTTCTGATACTATGGGGGGAGTTGTCTGTGGATCTAAAGAATTTATCAACTCTCAAAAAAGTGTAATTGATGGTGCTAGTATGTTACTTGGTACATCCATGGATTCTATGCGCTCTGCTTCTATTTTAAAAAACATGCGAACTCTTCATATTCGTATAAAACAACACAGTAAAAATGCAAGTTATTTGGCTAAAAAGTTTGAAGCTGACGGATTAAAAACCGTATATCCTGGATTAAAATCACATCCTTCCCATGAAGTTTTCAAATCGATGATGAATGAAGAATATGGTTTTGGAGGAATGTTAACCATTGATGCTGGCTCTTTAGAAAAAGCAAATGCCTTGATGGAATTAATGCAAGAAAGAAATTTAGGATATTTAGCTGTTAGTTTAGGTTTTTATAAAACCTTATTCTCTGCCCCAGGAACTTCAACATCATCAGAAATTCCTTTAGAAGAACAAAAAGAAATGGGGCTCACCAATGGGCTAATTCGTTTCTCTATTGGATTAGATAACGACATAGAGCGTACCTATCAAATGATGAAAACTTGCATAAAAGAAGTAGGCGTACTATAATTTAGAACTATGAACGAAATAATTTCTTTTGGTATTTTGTCTTTTACCTCATTTTTCACGCTCATCAACCCTTTAGGCACCATGCCTATTTTTATGACGATGACTGCTGATTTAGACAAAGAGAGCAGAAATCAAACAGCTAGAAAAGCCTCTATAGTTAGTTTTATAACCATCTTAATTTTTGCCTTTTCAGGCCAGTTATTATTTAATTTCTTCGGAATTTCTGTAAACAGCTTTAGAGTTGTTGGTGGAGTAATTTTCTTTTTAATGGGAATGGACATGCTTCAAGCAAGATTAGGAAAAGTAAAATTGAGTAGCTCTGAGGTTAAAACGTATGTTAACGATATCTCTGTTACTCCATTAGCTATACCTATGATTTGTGGTCCAGGAGCCTTAACCAATGCTATTGTAATGATGGAAGATGCCAATTCTATTGAAATGAAATTAGCATTAATCATTGCTGCCTTTTTGGTAATTATAGTAACCTATTTAATCTTATATAGCTCCTCTAAAATCATTAAAATACTAGGTCAAACGGGTATAAATGTTATGATGAGGTTAATGGGACTTATAGTTATGGTAATTGCAGTTGAATTTTTCTTTAGTGGTCTTAAACCTATTATCATTGATATGTTAAGCAGTAAGTAGATTCTGAACGGATTACATTTGTGTAATTCTTTACAAAATCGTAACATTACAAGCCGAAAAAATTACCACACATGCAAGACGACAAAAATTTATCTGAAATTGAAATAGAAAATCAAAAAATAATTGAAAATACTGAGTTAAATATATGGGAAGCTCTAGTTCCAGTTGTTATTTTAATGGGATTACTTGCGTATAATATTTTCTGTGCTAATGGTGCTTGGTTAGGAGACTACTCAAATCAATATATTTTACTAATAGGTGGTGGAATTGCAGCTGGCGTCGGTTTTTTAAATAAGGTTTCAGTTAAAAGAATGGTTTTAGAGATTTGGGAAAACTGGAAAAGTGTCTTTATTCCTGTTTTAATTTTATTTTTAGTTGGAGCTTTGGCTGGTACTTGGCTTATTAGTGGAATTATTCCCGCAATGGTTTATTACGGTTTACAGGTTTTAAGTCCTGCTATATTTTTACCTGCTTCTGTAATTATTGCAGCTATTATATCAATAGCTACAGGTAGTTCTTGGACCACATCAGCAACTGTTGGTATTGCTTTGGTTGGTATAGGTAGTGCATTAGGTATTCCTTCTGGAATGATTGCTGGTGCAGTAATTTCAGGTGCTTACTTTGGAGATAAAATGTCTCCCCTTTCAGATACTACCAACTTGGCTCCAGCCATGGCAGGTACTGATTTATTCACACACATAAAGTACATGGCGTACACAACCGTTCCTACAATCATAGTAACCTTAATAATATTTACCATTCTAAGCGGAACTACAGATACTACTGGAAGCGCAGATATTAGTAATTTATTATCCTCTATTAATAAATCTTTTAACATTACTCCTTTGTTATTTATAGTACCTTTTGTAGTAATTGTTATGATTTTACTAAAAACAAAACCTTTAATAGCACTAGGTACAGGGGTAGTTTTAGCTGCAATTTTTGCTTTCACTTTTCAACACAATGTATTAATTGGGTTGGCTGAAACAAAGCTTGAGTCAATTATAAATGCTATTTTATCAGATACTCAAATTAAAACAGATAATGAAAAACTAACCGAACTATTTAGCTCTGGAGGTATGAACGGTATGCTTTGGACTATCTTTTTAATTATATGTGCAATGGTATTTGGTGGTATAATGGATGCTATTGGAGCTTTAGCTAAAATAACTAAAGCTTTACTATCTATAGCCTCTTCTGTCTTCGGTTTATTTGCTAGTACTGTAGTAAGTTGTTTGGGTTTAAATATTGTAGCTTCTGATCAATATTTAGCAATTGTTATTCCTGGAAAAATGTTTAAACAAGCTTATGAAGACAAGGGGCTAGCTCCTGAGAACTTAAGTAGAACTTTAGAAGATTCTGGTACAGTTACCTCTGTTTTAATTCCATGGAATACCTGTGGTGCATATCAATCTAGTGTACTAGGAGTTGGTGTTGGCGAATATGCTTTATATGCTTTCTTTAATTACCTAAGCCCATTTACAACATTACTATTTGCTGCTTTTAGAATTAAAATAAAACAATTAGCTTCTAAATAACAATATATATAAAGCCTCACTTAACAATGAGGCTGTTTTTTTTGTGATTGTAAAAGCTCAACTACAAGATGTTGAATTACTAACTAAAATTGCTTTAAACTCTAAAGCTTACTGGGGGGGTATTCCAAAAATCAAATGGAAAAGTGGAAAGCTGACTTAACGGTAACCCCAAAAATGTTTAATGATTGTAATATTAACAAATATCTAGTTAACGATGAAATAGCTGGATTTTATGTCTTATATCGAGCAAATATCAGAACTAGTTTTTTAGAGTTTTTATTTGTTTCTCCTAAATTTATAAAACAAAGGATTGGCTCTAAATTACTCGAGCACGCAAAAAAATCTTGTATAAGTGGTTCTTGTGCTGTATTAAATGTTTTATCAGACCCAAACTCAGAAGCTTTTTATTTGAAACATGGATTCGAAGTAATTGGTAAGCGAGAGAGTAGTATAAAAGGCGTTTTTTACCTGAAATGGAGTTTTATTTTATTGAAAACATGTAACAAAATTGACACTATTAAAAGTACCCAAGGGGTTCCGTGCAAAAATACATCAAACCAATCCATAAATTGCATTGCGTGTTCTCCTGAAAATGCATTCCCTCCAGCTATCCATTTTAACTTCCCTACAATATGTGGAGGTCTAAAAGGCGCTAAACCTAAAGTTAAACTTGCTATTAAAAACAACTTCCAGTTTTGTCGTAATTTCTCCTTCATATTATATAAACCAGTTCCATACTACCCCAAAACGAATTACAAAATCTCTATATGGATAGTTTGGTGCTGAAAAATAATTCTTTTTTAACACAAAAGAACTAATATTATCTGCCTTAAAATATATTCGAGTTCTTCTTACACGTGCATTAAAAAACAAATCAACGGTTGGGTATCCTATTTCTGTATCATTCTGTAAAGTAAACTCAGCCAACAAAGGGTTATACGCATTCGCTTTATATTTTGTAAAATATTTAAATGTAGCACCTATTTGTACTAATAAAGGTTTTCCTTTAAACCATTCATCTGTATAATAAAGTGTGTTTCTTGTTACAAATTCGGGCACTCTAAAAACACTGTTTCCATTCGCTACTTTTTGATACATTAAAGTGTTATCCAAAGCAAATTTACCAAAGGTAAATTCTTTAGAAACTTTTGCTTTTAAATAGTTTACATCTCCCAAAAATTGCTCAGGTGTACTATTATCATTAAAATACGTATAATTACTAATGTTTGTTATATCTAACGAAGCATTTCCCCATTTAGAGTCTATAACTCCTCCTAATGTTCTAGTACCAATTTGAGCAAAATTATTTTCCCAGTTATAACTATCATAACTACTTTGATGTAATAGAAAATTAAAATTAGGTGATTTGTTACTTATCCCTACTCTAGCTTTTACTGTAAAAACACTGTCTTTTTTATAGAATGCTTCACCTTTAAAATTATTACCTGATAGTCGTCCACTCCCAGGCGTTAAGATGCCTGAAGCATTCACATAAAAATTACCAATTCTACCATTCCAATCTGCTCCAAACGAAATAGCTTTTCCTTTTAACTTGTTTTTTGTAATTCCAACAGTATTATTTTGTAAGTTATCATACCCATAAGTATAACTAGATAAGGCTGTTTTTACACGAAACTTTCCTAATACATATTTTGAATTAAAATCTAAAAAAAACTGATTATCGTAAAGTAAATATGTTGTCTTATCATTAATGCCTACTGAGGTATTTGACTCCCCAAAAACACTTGTAGTTGCTGATCCTTGATTAAAACGATAAAACTTAGAATCTCTAGTAAATGAATGCCCAAGTTTTAAGTTTGAAAAATCTTTTTGATTCACCGTATCTTTTGAAGATAATAGTTTAAAAGTGTGTTCAAAATACAATCTTTTGGCATCTAAAGTATTTTCTGCATTATTCAAGTTAATATCCATTCTTGCTCTATTACCACTAAAATTAGGATCATCATTTATAAATGCTTCCAAAGCGGTAGGAGTAATCCCTCCATTTTCTTGATGAAAAAAATCTTGATTCACAGCATGACCTCTAATAGCATATTGTCCTTTTGGACTTTCGTACCTGAAACTCAATCTAAAATTTCCTGTACTAGCTAAAGAACGCCTATACTTTCCAAGAGATCTAATTCCCTTATATGCTAATGCTACATTAAATCGTTTTGAAAAATTTGTTGTAAAAAGTGCATCTAGAACCTGACCTTGCTCCAATCCTGTTCTATACATAATTTCTGTAGTAGGTGTAGGTACTTGGTAATAATTAATGTCTTCTATATGAAAGTAATTAAACAACTTTGCTTTATAACCTATATCTGGAAACTGAGAAATCTTTGTAAAATCGTACCCTAAATTATTAAACGTCTGCCCTTGATTATGAAACGCTAATAATTCAAAATTATCTTTTCTTAAAAAATTAAATTTGTATTCTTTTTGTATGGTGAGCGTAGTATCAACAATCGTAGTATCGTTTTTGTGTGATATAATTTTATAATCAGTATATTTAGTTTTCCCACTAAGTTTTACATTAATTTCGTTATCAGGTAGCGAATCTACTCCCCTTCTAGGAATCTTCCCAAAACTTCCATCAACATTTCTAATCTGAGAAAAAATTACTTGGACACTTATCAAACAAAAAAGTACTAAAATATTTTTCTTCATAACAGCAAAAGTAAAATAATTTAACGATAAAAATCACGATTAATTTCTTTGAAAATTGTTAATTTGTAGCATGTTGAAGTTAAACTACAGCGGTCATAAATTAGAAGCAGGTACAGATGAAGCTGGTAGAGGCTGTTTATCTGGTCCTGTTGTAGCTGCTGCAGTTATTTTACCAAATAACTTTAAGCATACATTGTTAAATGATTCCAAACAACTTTCAGAAAAAAAGCGACAAGAACTTCGACCTTACATTGAAGAACACGCTCTTGCTTTCGGGGTTTCATTTATACATCAAGAAGAGGTTGATGAACTAAATGTTTTACAAGCTTCAATTGCAGGAATGCATCTCTCTATTAAACAATTAAATATTGAACCAGAATTTATCATTGTTGATGGAAATAAATTTAACCCTTATCAAGAAGTGCCATACAAAACCATTGTAAAAGGTGATGCTAAATATATGAGTATTGCTGCAGCTTCAGTATTGGCAAAGACTTACAGAGATGAATATATGGAGAAAATTCACAAAGAATTCCCTCACTATAATTGGAAAAAAAACAAAGGATACCCCACCAAAGAACACCGCAATGCTATCCGTCAATTTGGAGCTACACCTTACCATAGAAAATCATTTAAATTGTTACCCGAACAATTCAAATTAGAGCTTTAATTTTTCTATTTTTGTCTTCCAATTTTTTAGAAGATGATTAAAAGAACTCGTACCGAAATTAGTAAGTGTATTATTCATAAAGTAGCTAACAAATACAATAGCGGACAGAATGCTTTTTCTGAAAGCTTAGTTCGTTTTGATGAAGAAAGTTACGAATTACTACTTCCCTTTTTGTTAAAATCTTTTGGTTCGGTTACCCAAAGTTATCGTTTTAGTCATCATGCTGATGTTCGCCTAAACGAAATCAATAAATATGCTGCTGATATTTTTGAAGATGACAGCAAAGAGGTTTTTATTGAACATTCTAAAAACATTGTTAATCATCTATACGAACAATCAAACTCTGCCAATATTAAAACGGGTGATGTAATTGTTGCTTATTTTGAAGGCATCGAGTATAAAGATGTTTTAACTGAAGCTGTTGGTGTTTTTAAAATTGAAAGTAAAGTTGATTTTTTTCAAACTTATTTAGATGATGATAGTTTTGATGTAGTAGTTCAAAAAGGGATTTCAACCAAGAGATTAGATAAAGGTTGTTTAATTTTAAACTCTTCTGACGCAGAAGGAACCGTAGTTTTATCGGTAGATAATAACCAGTACGATGCACAATACTGGATTAAAAACTTTTTAAGTGTAAAGTATGCTGATGACCGTAACTTACATACTCAAAATTACTTAGAAATGTGTAAAGAGTTTTCTGAAGAAGTTATAAAACCTGAATTAGGAAAACAAGAACAGAGTAACTTCTTAGCCAATACTGTTGACTACTTTAAAGAACACGAAAGTGTAGACTATCACGGATTTAAAGATGAAATTTTTCAAGAAGACAAGCATAAAGATCTTTTTGAAGACTATAAACAACATTTTGAAAAGTTAAACGATGTACTAATTCGTAACAATTTTGAAGTATCTGATGTGGTTTTAAAGAAAGAAAAAAGCAAGTTTAAAACAGAGATTAAACTTGACACTAACATTCAAATTAAAATTGATATAGACGCTCCGGATGCTTCTGCTGAATATTTAGAGCAAGGATATGACGAAGGGAAAAAAATGAAATTTTATAAAGTGTTTTACAATACTGAGAAATAAAAACCACAAACGTCATCACGAGGAATTTTAATTCCGAAGTAACCTCAAAAGTTATTCAGTTTAACTTTGAGATTCCTTCGCTTCACTCGGAATGACGTTTTTTCATTCTCACTAAAAAGAGCTACTTCATTTCAGCTCCTTTTACTTCTTTACAAAATTGATAACGCTATTCTTTAAGTTTTACCAACTTCTTTACTAATATTTTTAACTCTTCAATTTCTTTTGATTGCTGTTTTAACTGCTTTTCTTGTTGAATTGTATACAGGGTTAACTCTTCTATTTTTTGTAATAGTTTAGCATCCATTTCTCCTAAGAAAAACCCTTCTTTTTTTACCTCTGCTGCACTTGGAATATTTTGTAAATGTCCTTTTTCTTTAATATGGTTTTCCACTTCTGTTAAACTTGGTAACGAATAATCTTTAGCAAATACAAAATCTGCCCAGTTATCATAAGTAGCTATTTTAACTTCTGTTGCTGCAACCTTTCCGTTGACACCTAATTTAAAACCTTTTGTATCTGAAATTCCTATTCCAAAACCTCCTTTATTAAAATAAATCTTTTCATTATAATCTGGATTTAAAGTTTGTTTAAAATTCATAACTACTGGATCATCATACTCAATCATATTTAAATGTAAACTACCATTCTCATATGATGTACTTAATACACCACCGTCATAATTAGCTGTTGTCCCCACTTGAAAAGCTCCCAAAACATTTAATTTGCCTTCTGGAGAAGGTGTACCAATACCAACATTACCATCTAATTTAATAACCATTCTATCGGCATTGTAATAACTTGAAGTACTAGAATCCCATGCTGTAGTATGAAATCTAATATCACCATAATGACCACTACCTGCTGGGTTTGGATTCACCGAATATATACCAGATCCACCTTCACCAAAACTTAAACCACCTTTATAGGTAACTTGCCCTCCTTTTCCAGAAACATATGTTCCTGATGTATTTTCAGTAATAACTAATGTAGCTTTTTTTCCTTTGGGGGTTGTACTATTATTGGTAACCCCTGTATACCCCGCAAAGTCACTCCAAACTGCTGAGTTCCCTGCAACATGCAATTTTGCTCTAGGTGTTGTTGTTCCAATACCAACTTTTCCTTCAGAAGTTTCTGTTATCGCTGATTGTGACTGTACATTTATCCCAATAGCAAGCAAAGCAATTGTAAAAATTGTCTTTTTCATAGTATATAAATTAGTTTAGTTCGTTAATAAATAAAGAATAGCAATTTTATTTTTACAGCATTTTTCTTTATTCCGCATAGTAATATTTGTGTAAAAAACTATCTGTTCAAATAGTATTAACACTATTAAAACAAGACAGTTTATAATATTTTAAATTTTAAAAAATAACAGCTGTAAGCTTATTCTTTTTCAGCCATTTTCTTAACGTAATCGGTAATAATCACTATTTGTGTACCGTCTACTTTTCCTTCAATGTATTTAGCATTTTCAGGGTCTAATGAAATTCTACGTACCGCTGTTCCTTGTTTAGCAACCATACTAGAACCTTTCACTTTTAAATCTTTAATCAATACTACATTATCACCTGCTTCTAAAATAGCTCCATTAACATCTCTATGAATTATTTTTTCACTTTCATCTAAATGCTCTCCTGTAGCTTCAGCGAAACGCAATTCCTCGTCCTCTAAATACATCATATCCAATAAGTCTTGTGACCATCCATCTTTTTTAACACGATGTAACATTCTCCAAGCCACAACTTTCACTGCTCTAAACTCACTCCACATACTATCATTTAAACAACGCCAGTGATTTGCTTCTGTTTTGTCAGCATCTTCAATCTGCTCAATACAAGTAGCACAAGCTAACAAACTACCGTCAACGCCTCCTGTTGAAATTGGTGGCACTTCATAAATTGACAAATCGTTTTTTGATGCACATAGTTCGCATTGATTTCCGCTTCTATCTTGTAATTCTTGTAATAAACTCATTTTATTCTTTTTTGCTTCGCAAAAGTACATTTTTAATTTATATTTAAGCTATGAAATTAGAAAGCGAACGATTAATTATACGAGATGCTCTAATGAGTGACGCTCCTTTTTATTTTGAACTATTCAATGATCCAGACTGGATTCAATTCATAGGAAATAAAAACTTAAAGTCTATTGAAGAAACAGAAGTTTACTTAAAGGAAACACTGTTTAAGAATTTACAATTAGGAGGTCTAGGTTTTTTTACGGTAATCTCAAAAGAAACCAACAGACCCATTGGTGCCTCTACAGCTTTACAAAGAGACAAACTAGCTTTTATCGATATAGGGTATGCTTTTTTACCAATAGGAAGAGGTAAAGGGTATGCAACAGAAGCTACAAAACTAATTATAGAATATATTCACACTAAATTTAAACAAGAAAAAGTATTAGCTTTAACTATGCCTAAAAATGAAAAATCTCAAAAACTATTAAAAAATATAGGTTTTGAGTTTATTGGAATGCAACAAGTTTTTGAAAATGGAGAAGATTGTGTATTTGAATATGTTTTTTAACTCAAATACAATTCAATTAATCCTTCTGGAGTATCTACCTCTATTGTTTGATTTTCTCTATCCACCTTTTTAATAAAATTGTCAATCATAGGAATAAAAATTTCTTTCCCTTCTCTATCGATTTCAAATAAAGGTTGTGCTGATGAATCATTAATACTCATAATTGTTCCTACAGCTCCAAAACTAGCATCAACAACTGTAAACCCTATAACTTCATGGTAGTAAAACTTATTTCCAGAAAGCTTAGGAAGTAAGTCTAAAGGTAAATAAACTCCTGCTCGTATAATAGCTTCTGCATCTGCTTCACTATCAACATCTTCAAACTTTACTCGGAACATTGTTGACTTACTTAAGGTAGATTTTTCAATAAAAAAAGGAATCAGATTATTGCCTAAATCGACAAAAACTGATTCCAAATTTTCGTAAAGATTGGGTTCATCAGTATCTAACTTAATAACTACCTCACCCTTAAAACTATGTTTTTTAACGATTTTGCCAAGATAAAAGCAATTCTCTTTTTGCATCATCGTGCTACACGTTTTTTATTCTTCGCTATCAGCACCTGATTCAACAGCAGCATCCTCACTATCTTCTACAGCAGGAGTTCCAGCAGCTATACGTGCTTCGTTTACAGCCTTTTCAGCTTCTAAAGCTTTTGCTTTAGCATCAGCTTCTGCTTTTGCCAAACTGTCAACTTTACCACCTACTTTGCTTGTTTTTTCTTCTACCCAAGCATTGAATTTAGCTTCTGCTTGCTCTTCAGTTAAAGCACCTTTTTTTACTCCACCAGCTAAGTGATTCTTTAATAAAGCTCCTTTATAAGATAAAATAGCTCTAGCAGTATCAGTTGGTTGAGCACCGTTTTGTAACCATTTTACAGCTCCGTCAACATCTAAGTCAATAGTTGCTGGGTTAGTGTTAGGGTTGTACGTTCCTATTTTCTCTAAGAAACGACCGTCTCTCTTAGCTCTAGAATCAGCAGCTACTACCCAATAAAATGGTTTTCCTTTTTTACCGTGTCTTTGTAATCTAATTTTTACAGGCATAATTTTAATTTTTAAGGTACGCGACCTTGATTATTAATAAATCTTATCATCTCGTGATAAGTGGGCGCAAATTTATAGAATCTTTTTTATTTAACAGCAAAAAAATAACTTTATTAAAATAAAAAAGAGCCTGTTAACAGGCTCTTAAGAAAAATAAATTGTGAGATATATTATAATACTCTAACGCTTACTGCGTTTAATCCTTTTTTTCCTTCTTTAAGTTCAAACTCAACAGTATCACCTTCTCTAATCTCATCGATTAAACCTGATACGTGTACAAAATGTTCTGTGTTTGATCCTGACTCTGTAATAAATCCAAAACCTTTAGATTCATTGAAGAACTTTACTGTTCCTTCTTTCATTGTAAAAAATATTATATTAAAACACAAATATAACTTTATTAATTTAATTATCAATTACTTTTTTTTGTTTTATCTTAAATTTAACCTACACTTAACATAACTTCTTTATTACAGTCAGCAATTCAAGCCTTTACATTAATCTAAAACTCGTTGATAACTTCTCAACATAACAATCTAAATTCTTCGTATTTTTACACTTTGTTTTAGCAAACACTTCAAGTAACTCTTTTTGCTCATGTATTTAATCTTCGATACCGAAACTACTGGATTACCCAAAAGCTGGAATGCTCCAATAACCGATACTGATAACTGGCCTAGAGCCATACAGATTGCATGGCAATTACATGATGAATTAGGAAATTTAATTGAGCATAATGACTTTTTAATTCAACCTGACGGATTTAACATTCCGTATGATGCTGAACGTATTCATGGAATTTCTACCGATTTAGCTATTGAACGAGGTATTCAGTTAAATGAAGGGTTGAAGTTATTCAATGACGCTCTCCAAAAAACAACCTTCGTTGTTGGACAAAATGTTGGCTTTGATATTAATATTATGGGCTGTGAGTTCCATCGTTTAGGCATTCAAAATAACTTAACAAAACTACCTGTTTTAGATACCTGTACTGAGCATACAGCTCAGCTATGTCAAATTCCTGGTGGTCGAGGAGGAAAATTCAAACTACCTACCCTTACTGAATTACACCAACATTTGTTCGGTACTGGTTTTGGCGAAGCCCATAATGCAACTGCCGATGTAGAAGCTACTACTCGCTGTTTTTTAGAGTTAATTCGTTTACGTCAATTTACAGAAGAACAATTAGATGTTCCATCCGATTATTTTCAACGTTATACAGAAGCTAACCCAAACCCAATTCAAGTAATAGGACTTAAACACTTAAACCTTAAAAAGGAAAGTGAAAAAATCCGTAAAAGAAAATCTTCAGAAACTGAAGAAGCAAATACAATTTCTACAGCTGAAGGGTTGGCAGAACTTGAAGGGATTCGATTTGCACATTTACATAATCATACACAATACTCTGTATTGCAATCAACCATTCAGGTTGGTAACATTGTAAATGCTGCTGCAAACGATAATATGTCTGCAGTTGCCATGACCGATACTGGTAATATGATGGCTGCTTTTCACTTTGTACAAGCAGTTTTAGAACATAATAAAGCAGCCGAAGCAGCTAATAAAGAAACTTTAGAAAAAGGAGAAAAACCAACACAAAGTGTTTTAAAACCTATAGTAGGCTGTGAATTTAATATTTGCGAAGACCATACTAATAAAAGTCAAAAAGACAATGGGTATCAAGTTGTTTTACTTGCCAAAAACAAAAAAGGATACCACAACTTAGCAAAAATGTCTTCTATTGCGTTTGTTGATGGTTTTTATTACGTTCCGAGAGTTGATAAAAAAATTATCGAGCAATACAAAGAAGATATAATTGTACTAACAGGAAACTTATATGGTGAAGTTCCTAGTAAAATATTAAATGTTGGTGAAACCCAAGCCGAAGAAGCATTACTTTGGTGGAAAGAACAATTCGGTGATGATTTATACATTGAATTAATGCGTCACGGACAAGAGGATGAAAGAGTCGTAAACGAAACTCTCATTGCTTTTTCAAAAAAACATGATATAAAAATTGTTGCGACCAACAACACATTCTATTTAGATAAAGAAGATGCTAATGCTCATGATATTTTACTATGTGTAAAAGATGGTGAAAAACAAGCAACTCCTAAAGGTAGAGGAAGAGGCTATCGTTATGGTTTACCTAACGAGGAATACTACTTTAAATCTACCGAAGAGATGAAAAAACTCTTTGCAGATTTACCTGAAGCCATTATTAATATTCAAGAAATTGTAGATAAAGTTGAGCCTTTTGGTTTAGCTCGTGATGTATTATTACCTGCCTTCAATATCCCTGAAGAGTTTAGAGATGAAAAAGATTTTGAGGATGGAGGAAAACGTGGTGAAAACAATTTCTTACGTCACCTAACGTATGAAGGGGCAAAAAAACGTTACGGAGAAATTACCGATAGTATTCGTGAACGTTTAGATTTTGAACTTGATGTAATTGCCAAAACAGGATATCCAGGATACTTCTTAATTGTAGAAGATTTTATTAGAGAAGCTCGTAACATGGATGTATCAGTAGGTCCAGGTCGTGGTTCTGCTGCTGGTTCAGTAGTAGCTTATTGTTTATGGATTACCAATATAGACCCTATTCAATACGATTTACTTTTTGAGCGTTTCTTAAACCCTGAACGTGTATCGATGCCCGATATTGATATTGACTTTGATGATGAAGGTCGTAGCCGAGTAATGGATTATGTAATTAAAAAATACGGAGCTAACCAAGTAGCACAAATCATTACCTATGGTACTATGGCTGCTAAATCATCTGTTCGTGATACTGCCCGTGTATTAGATTTACCACTGTTTGAAGCCGATAGAATTGCCAAACTAATTCCAGGAATGAAGTTAAAAAAAATCTTTTCTTTAGATGAGAAAGGGTTGAAAGAAAAACTTCGTTCTGAGGAAATTGAAATGGTAAACGAGTTAAAAGCCATTGCCAATGGTAGTGGGTTAGAAGCTGAAACTATTAACAAAGCCAGAATTTTAGAAGGTTCGGTTCGTAATACTGGAATTCATGCCTGTGGGGTAATTATTACTCCAGATGACATAACCAAATTCGTACCTGTATCGGTTGCGAAAGATTCTGACATGTATGTTACTCAGTTCGACAACTCGGTGGTAGAAAGTGCTGGATTGTTAAAAATGGATTTCTTGGGGTTAAAGACCTTAACTTTAATTAAAGATACCGTAAAAATTGTAAAAGCACGTCATAATGTAGAGCTCGACCCTGAGAATTTTCCTATTGATGATGAAGAGACGTATGCACTCTTCCAACGTGGAGAAACTGTTGGGATTTTCCAATACGAATCTCCTGGGATGCAAAAATACATGCGCGAATTGAAGCCTACTGTATTTGCAGATTTAATTGCAATGAACGCATTATATCGTCCGGGTCCTTTAGAATACATTCCTTCTTTCATTAGAAGAAAACATGGGGATGAAGAAATTCAGTACGACCTTCCTGCTATGGAAGAATACCTAGCAGAAACCTATGGAATTACCGTATATCAAGAGCAAGTAATGTTACTCTCGCAAAAGTTAGCTGACTTTACCAAAGGTGAGGCCGATGTACTTCGTAAGGCAATGGGTAAAAAGCAAGCGGCTGTACTAGCAAAAATGAAACCTAAGTTTGTAAATCAGGCAAAAGCAAACGGTCATGATGAAAAAGCACTAGAAAAGATTTGGAAAGACTGGGAAGCGTTTGCTTCGTATGCATTTAACAAATCGCACTCTACTTGTTATGCATGGATTGCCTACCAAACAGCTTATTTGAAAGCACATTACCCTGCAGAATACATGGCAGCAGTACTTTCCAACAACATGAACGATATTAAAACGGTTTCGTTTTTTATGGAAGAATGTAAGCGTATGGGCTTGGAAGTACTGGGGCCAGATGTAAATGAATCGTATGCTAAATTCTCGGTAAACAAAGACGGAGCTGTTCGTTTTGGTATGGCGGCAATTAAAGGTGTAGGCGGTTCTGCCGTAAAGGCAATTATTGATGAGCGTAAAGAAAATGGACATTATTCTTCTATTTTTGATGTTGCTAAACGTGTTGATTTACGAGTTGCTAACAAAAAAGCTTTTGAAGGTTTGGTATTAGCTGGTGGGTTCGATTCCTTTACTGAAACTCACAGAGCTCAATATTATGTGAAAGATGAGAAAGGGCAGACTTTTTTAGAAAAAGCTATTCGTTTTGGTAATAAATTTCAAGAAAATCAAAATTCATCTCAGGTTTCTTTATTTGGTGAAGCTTCTGAAGTTGATTTACCTGAGCCTTTAATTCCTGAATGTGAAACTTGGGGAACCATGGAATTGTTAGCACGTGAAAAAGAAGTTGTTGGAATGTATATTTCTGCGCATCCACTTGATGATTTTAAAAACGAGCTAAAATTCTGCAATGCTACCTTAGCACATTTTAAAAACATCGCTCAATATGAAGGCTTAGGGCTTTCTTTTGCTGGAATTGTTACTGATGTTCAACATCGTGTATCAAAAGCAGGAAAAGGGTGGGCTTCGTTTATTATGGAAGATTATAACGATAGTTTTGAATTCCGAATTTTTGGTGAAGATTACTTAAAGTTTAAACACTTTTTGGTTCCAAATTCATTTTTATTTATCAAAACCATCATCAAACCTGGATGGACTAATAAAGAAGGTGTCAAAGGTGACCCTAGAGTTGCGTTTAATGAGTTTTTACTTTTGCATGACATAATGGATAAAATGTGTAAAAAGCTTACCATTAAAATCCCGCTCCAAGAAGTAAAAGAAAACACCATTAAAGAGTTACAACACCTGTTTGCGATTAATAAGGGTTCGCAAAGTTTGCATTTCACCATTTGGGATACTGAAGAAAAAATAGAATTGAGTTTACCGAGTAGAACCACTAAAATTAAAGTATCTGGTGAGTTTTTAAAAGCCTTAGATGAGCAATTTATTAATTACAAATTGAATTAAAAAATGCTTCCAAGGTATCAAAATAGTATCGATTTATTAACCAATATAGTTAGTGCAAAGTTATACAAAGAACTCGTTCTTCAACTTAACAAAGATTTTGGCTTGGTTGGAATTGCTATTTATTTTTCTGAAGAAAATACTCCCTTGCAATTAAAAAAAAACTTACAAACTGCTATAAAAGAACTCGTTTTGCATGATTTTAGCTCGTACACCAACCTTTTATATCGTATAGATGTTTCTGAAAAGAATACACTAATTGTTGAATCTACCAATATTGATGTGTATACAGAAAATATTACATTCTTAATTCTAAAAAGAATCTGGAAAAAGGTGTGGTTTAAAAATCAGTTTTCCAAATAAAAAACTTTATGTTGTTACTTCTTCTATAAGAGAGTCTAAATTGTGAGTTTCTTCAAAGTTACCCAACCAAGTTGCTGTTTCTTCATGATCTAAAAAGCTATTTAATGCTTCTCGCACAACTATTCTATTTTGTTGTGGTAAATCTTCAATTACTTCTGTTAAATTACTTAATAAGTGTTTTGGAGAGACCTTTTCTTCATATAGCTTGAATGCTATTTTTCCTGTTATGTCTAAAAACTTTATGTAATTTACCTTTGTAGTTATGGGTGTATTTATTCCTAATTTTTTAAAAACTTCTTTTACGACTCCAGAAGTTTGACGTCCCCATACCCCATCAACTAAAATTTCTTCTTTGTAAATATATTTTAAAACTAATTGTAAATACAGTGTTTCTGATTTTGAGGTTTCATTATAATCTACTGGAACACTTGTGTCTACATGCCAATGATCTTTATGATTTGGATAATAATAATTTAACACAATACCAAAGTGTTTTCTTAAAAAAGACTCTATTCCTAAATACAATTCTTTTTGGTGTATAAAATTCCTTGTTACTAAGGTTTCATTACTCCAAAAAACAGCATCTAAATCAAATGCTTTCCCGTGACCGTGTTGTCCTGGTTTATCAACAAAGATTCCTGCTGTGGTAATTACTTCAGGGACTCCTAAAGGACAATGCTCAAAAACTTCTTGAAGAGCATTTTTTAAAACATCTAAAAAATGCTCTTCTATTACAAAATTGCGTTGTTCTCCTCTTGTTCCATAAGGATGGTTTGTTAAACGTGCATAGTGTAATAGAATTCCGTTTACTTGATTTATTGTTTTCATAACCTATTATTTTTTAAATTGTAATGTTGGTAGTTTTTCCTTCTTTGGTATACTCTCTTTTTACTCCTTCTAAAATATATTGTCTCTGTATCTTATTTTCTTTATTCGCTATTGTTTTTAAACATGCATATTGAACCGCATTTACAATATTAGCCCCAGTTATATTGAACTTTTTCGCTAATTCTTCTACCGTAATTTCCTTTTCTAACTCTATGTTTTTAGGCAAGTTATTTTTCCATAACATCAACCTTTCATCATAGTTTGGTGCTTCGAACTCAATAATATTATTAAAGCGACGAGTAAATGCGGTATCTATATTGTTCTTAAAGTTGGAAGCTAGAATTATAAGTCCTGGGTGCATCTCTATTCGTTGTAATAAATATGATACTTCTTGGTTGGCATATTTATCGTGAGCATCTCTCACATTGGTACGTTTTCCAAAAATTGAATCTGCTTCATCAAAGAATAATATCCAATCTTTATTAATAGACTTGTCGAATAGTTTGGATAAATTTTTCTCTGTTTCTCCAATATATTTTGACACTACCATTGACAAATCTACTCTATACACATCTTTACCTGTATGTTTTCCTAACAAACCTGCAGTTAATGTTTTTCCTGTTCCTGGCGCCCCACAAAACAATACACGATATCCTGGTTTTATTTTTGAAGACATCCCCCAATCGTTCATCAATATTTCTTTATAGGCTAGCCAACTTTCAATCTCTTTTACATCGTTTAATGTTTTTTCTTGTAACACTAAATCTTCCCATTCTAAATCTGTAGTAATTAAGCTAGCTGGAAAGTCTTGACTTAATTGTGGTTTTAGTTTTTTTCCTGTTAAAAAAAAGTACATATACTCCTCTGAAAGAATTAATTTTCCACTCATTTGTGGTTCTCCATAAGGAACTTTTTCTATCTCAATTACAGCTTTTCTAATTAGTTTGCTCTCGCACAATATGAAGTTTGATATCTGCTTACGCTCTTCAATATCATTTCCTGCTAATATGTACAAAGCTGTCTCTACTGTAGGAATAATTCCTCTATGGTTTTTCCCTTTTACTCCTCCAAACTCAGGTAGTTCACCTCCATTAGGTAAAAAATCTGAAATAATAGTACTGTAAAAATTAGGTAAAACATGAGGTATTATACTTAAGAGTAATAATATTTTATCAGAATACTTTAGTTTATTATCTCGTATGAAAGAAGCTACATAAGAATCATTTTTTTCAAAACTCATATCTAGTTTTAAAAAATCATTACCATGAAATTCTGAAGACAATCTAGTATAAATTATTTCTTTTAAAAAAGAAATCGCTTGTTGTAAATCTGCTTTTTTTTCTATATTATTAACCAATGTATTCATAACTCTCTAAGTTTAATTTTAAGTTGAAAAAGAGTTTTACTCTATTCCAAAAGGTTTTAAATCCAATTTGATGTGAGGTAGTATTTTTGGTAAAAACCGTTTCATTAATTCGAAATATTCTGACTTCTCTTTAAATAAATATATTAGCTGCCAATAATGAAGTGCTTTAGCTTGATATGCAAGATTTAAATATTCTTCTATGGTAATTTTCATATTATAAATAGCGTTTGCATCTGTATGAACTATCCATATATTATCTACTATTTTATTTCCTTCTTTTTTTAAACAGGCTGTTACACTCCAACAGATATCAAAAGGATAAAAATCATCTTGATTTTCTTCCAAATTGGATAATGTATAGTAATATCCTTGCTCTTTACAAAAAATCGGATTAAATACATCTTCTACTTTAGTTATATTTATAAATCCACTTAAATACTCATGTACAACACTCCAATCGTAATTATTTTCGAAGTATTTTTCTTTTAAATACTTATTTTCTTTAAACTGTTTTGTATTTTCTTCTGTATTCTGTAACTCCCACAAAAGTTCTAACTTTGATGTTTGCTCATAAAAATCAATTAAACCTTTAGGTATATCCAATTGAATATTCTCTATTTTGTGAGAAGGCAACGCGTATGTTACTGGTGTTTTTATACTAACTCCATGTTCAAAAGCATAACCAACTTCTTCTAACATTTTAAATAAAAACAATTCTTTGATGTTAATCATATTCTAAAACATTTGTATTAATTAAATTATTAAACTTAGTAAAGGCAGCCATAAATGCATCTTGATTAGTATATAGTGCCGAAACAACAGATCTTACCTGTACTATATTTTGGTATCCTCCTGATGGTCTTCCACTAACTAACCTGTCAAAAAAACCTGATAAACCTGTTCCATTACTACCTCCTTCGGCTAGAGCTTTTGAGTTCAAAGCTCCAGAACTTGACTCATTTATTGTAACTTTTACACTTGTTGTTGGAGGTGCTTGTGTAAACCTTTTTGTTTTTGTAGGACTTTCTGGTAAATTCGTCTCTGTATTATAAGGTCCAAAACTCATTACCACTACAGTTGGTATATCTTCAAATACACCTGTATTACCATAAGAAACATCTACATTGTAGTAAATAACTTGATTATTATCCCAAACTGCTTCTTTAGCAAAATGTTCTACTTGATTCTCCATGTCTCTTAAATTCATATCTCTAGTTCCTGGAAAAAGATTTTCTCTAGTCCCTGGTCCATGTAATCTATGGTTCAACATATGAGCTCTTACCCATGCACCACTACTTCTCAAAGAAACTGGAATATTAGTCCACCCTTGCGGATCTTGCGTAGGGGTAGATCCTCTAGTATTCCCCGGTATTTTAGATAATGGCGCTGCTCTTAATATATATGCTCTACCCTTACTGTCTGTTTCAAAAGAAACTCGAGAAATAGGGAGTTCAATTGTGTGCTCAAGAACACCTATTATTACTAAATCGGCAGCTATGTTAGTTAAATTTGTCACTATTAAGTTATATGCACTCCTTATCGGTTCATTACCATGACCTGCAGTGTAAGCATTATCTACTGCCCTTTTATAAGCACCAATATTGGTTCCTAATACTCTTTTCTCATTGAACAAGTTTTCTATTGCTCTCGACTTAGCTTCATATTCTGAATCTGATTCACGATTTTCGTGAATTTCTTGTCTCTTATCATTAAGTAGCCCATTTAAAGTTTGTTTTTCACTATAAACATTAATTTCTACTCTTTCTATTGTTCCTTCTATTTTTAAAGTGTGTCCTCCATCTACGTTAATAGATTTAGACATACCTATTATACTTTCTACTTCTTCTGAGCTTGTATTTCCTCCATTCTCTTCAATTCCTTGTTCATCAGAACTACTTGATTTTATTTTACCTGTTTCCGTTCTACTTTCATTCCCATAATCAATAAAATAGTCCCAAGTATTGCCTCCGTCTACAACCCTTACATTTTCAATAACAAGATGTTCTCTTTTCCATAATTGTAACATAGAATCTGCTGCAGATTCTTCCATAGTGCCATCTTCATTAGCAGCACGACTCTCTTTTCTTCTCAAATCTTGTAAGGCTTCTTCTAATATTCTCAAACGTTCCGCCTCACTCATTAATGGTATTTGTAATAAATGTCTTCCATTATTTTCTTCTCTATGTTCTACATAAATGGCTACCCTTTCAGCTTCTTCGTTTCTGGTTTGAATTCTACGGATACCATATCTGCGTTTCACCGTATTGATTTTATCTTCTACTACTCCAATAGTAGGTTTCGGATTGGCATTTTCCATTTGAGACAATTCATCTAAAGCACGCATATATTTTTGCTCTTCTGAAAGAGTACTCAAATCTTCTTCTCTTCTTCCTGGTGGTAATCCTTCTCCTTCTCCTGTAATTTCCGGATTTTCATTTTGACTACTATTTGGATTTTCTCCTTGCCATTCTCCATCAGGATTTGATTCACTATCACCCATCGTTCGTGGAGGTGGATCTGCCATCACATCAGCTGTAAACTTATCAGGGTCAAACTCTACAGGAGACATTTTTAATTCTGGTGGCTCTTCTCCTCCAACTAACCAATCTACATCAGCTCCAATACCTAAGCTGTCTCCTATTGGATACTGCACTTCTCCTAATGGGAATTCTTCTCTACCATCAGGTGCTGGTGACCACCAAGGGCTATCCAATTCATAAAATAGAGCTCCTGATAATTGCAAAAACAACTGAGCCGCTGCTTCAAAATGTCCTTTTAATCTTGATTCTCCTACTTTTCCTCCTTCTGGAGAAGCTTCTTCTTTATATTCAAAAGTAGGTGTTGCTTCTGCATAGGCTCTTAATCCTGCTGCTGCAGTTACATTTACCCCAGCTTTTACATCGTGTCCTATCAATGTAACTCCAACCCCTGCTTCAGCTTCTAATCCAAGTACTGCAAAAGCATTAATACCCAAGGTTCCTGTGATATTAAATTCTTGTAATACAGATGGGTCTGTAGAATAGGTTCCTGTAAAACCTACATTTTTAAGTACTAATGGTCCAAAACCTGCATTAGCAAACATTCCTATACTTGCAAATAAAAATACTTGTCCTACCAATGGTATACCATATCCTGCTCTTATTTCAACTTGGAAAATATCTACTTTCTTACCGCGTTGCTCCATCAGCTCAATCTCATCTGGAACTACTATTTCGCCTACAATGGTAACATGACCTTCGTTGTCTATTCCTACTTTTGCAGTCCCTTCTAACCATGGTGTAATGGTTGCTTGTACCTCACCCCAGCCAGCTAAAACTTGATTCTCTTTCGTTTTTGGTACCGTAACTTGTTCTTGGGTAGCAGGTGCTTCTGCTTCTTGGTCCATGCTTTCAACTCCTAATGCAGCATGCATCATTTGTCGAGATCGAGTACTATCTGTAACCAATAAAGTGATTTCCCCGGAGAATTTATCTGAATTCATTCTACCTGTACCTTGAATAGTTACTGCACCATCATCGTATTCTATAGTTAAGGAAGCACTTACATTTGCTATATCAGCAGCAATATTTGCTTGACCGCTTAACTTTCCATCTGCTCCTCTAGCTACATTAAATTCTCCCGAGGCTAAACCTGCCACATCAACTGTCGAATTTAATTCAAAACTTAAATTAGAATCCGTTATTCCTAAACTACCTGTTGCTTCTATGTACCCATCAACATTTGCAGATAAGTTATTGGCTCTAAAGTTTAATCCTCCATTTTCAAATCTGTTTTCTAAGCCTTCTGCCACTTCTATGGGACTTACTCCCAAAAAACTCATCGCCTCAAGGTGACCATTAATTCCTTGTATAATTCCTAATACATTTGGCACTACAGTTTCTCCTGTTCTAATACTTAAAAAACCCGTAGTATTTTGTTCATCTCCAAAACTATTCAGTACTAATACAGGAAATACACCAGCTTCTCTCAACGGATTTAAAAACTCCATTCCACGGACATCTAAATGGTTATTTCTTCTTCTATTTGAAAGTTCAAATTTTTGCGATTCTCCTTCTGCTGGTCTTCCTAACTTTTTGATTTTAATAGTTCCTTCGAATTGTGTTCCTATTTTAACATTTACATCAAAATTTCGTGTCCTTGATTCTTGTTCTATATACGCTAACCAATCATCAGACAACTGTAATCCGTTTGTGATATCTACTGCTTCTGTAGGGGCTACTAGGGTTACTGTAGCAGTTTCTCCTTCTGATTTTTGAATACTATTTGAAGTAGGTGATGCTCCTTGCTGTACGGTATGAGTCAACTCATGCGCTAATAAATGTTTTCCTGATTCAGAAGTTGGATTGTATTTTCCTTCATTGAAATAAACATCATTCCCGTTGGTAAATGCTTGAGACCCCAGCTCCCTATTCATTTGAACCGCATTGCTATCGTTATGAACACGTACACCACTAAAATCGGCTCCAAAACCTGATTCCATTTCATTTTTAGTGCTACTTGGCAAAGAGCTTCCTCCTCCTTTTGAGTTACTCAAATTACTTTCTAATGAAGAGTTTTCATCTCCACCCGACATTTGTAATTGTTGAATTTCTTCTTCCTCTTTTTCCTGAATGTCTTCCTCTTCTTTCTCTTGAATTTCTTCTTCAGCTTGTTGTTGAACTATATCTCCTACAGATGGTATTTCAGAGTTATCTTGTTTTGTTTGAACTTCCTCTTCTGAAACTTTTTGTACTTCTTCCTCTTCTTGTTTTTGAAGACTGTTTTCTGATTTTAATTGAACTACTGGACTTATGGAATCAACTAACGGTTTTTGTTGAATTTCTTGCTCGTTTGATTCTTGTTTTTGAATCTCTTCTTCGTTTTTCTTTTGAACTGTAGGTGCAAAAAAAGTATTTGGAGTTTCTTTTCCTTTGGCAACTATTTGGTCAGCAGCCTTATCTGCTTCTACTTCATATTTATCACCAGGTTTCCCAACGTTTAGTTTAGGTTGAATAAAGTTTCCTTCTTCAGTTGGTTTTGAAGAAGTTGGTTTTGTGGTATGTTGGGTTTTTGGTGAAAACATAAATAATTACTTATTTGTTTTTTTACTACATCTGAAATTTTAAGTGGCTCAGGGTTTAATTTTAAATCACTTATTTTTTTTGTTACTACTGAGGTGTCTTTTTCCTCTACTAATCTGTGTTTCTAGACTCGGATTAACCATTAAATTATCAGCATCCGAAGAGTGAGCTATATTATTTTGATTGAGCAGAATATGACCAAACTCATGAGCCAATTAACTTGGTTTGAACTCCCAAAAAAGGGTTTTCTCCTTTATTTAGTATAGCAGCTTGAGGAGTTCCTTTTTAACTTGTATTTTTAGCAAAAGCTTTCATACTTATTTAATGTCTTCTTAATTTTCCGTTTTTAATCGTAATACTCAATCCTGGACAGTCCGCCGTGAAATTTAATTTATGTTTAACAGCATTCTTCATTTTAAATTTGAGTGTTGTTTTCTGAAATTTGTCTTTGGTTCGTATAGTTTTGAAGACCACGAAATCTATATTTACACCAAAACTTACACAAGACTCAAAACCATGGATATTTGCTTTATGCTCAAAAGTTAATGTAATATTGGGACAGTCTTTGGTACTAAAAAAAGGAACGGGTAGTAGATTGGAAAAGGTTCCACTAAAAGGTATAGTATCTTCGCAAGAATCTTGCTTTTTAACCCCTTTTCCAGAATAAATATCATCCATGGTACCCATAGTCTCTGAGCCAACAATGCCATCCACTCTTAGATCGTAACTTTGCTGAAAAGAAACTATAGCATTGTGTGTTTCATTACCAAAATCACCATCAGGCCCATAGATAGGAAGTGTAAAACCTAGATTTATGAGTCCTAATTGTAATTTTTTAACCGAGTGCCCTTTAGAACCTTTACTGATTAAGTATGCGTGATCGTGTGCTTTTTCTAATAAATAGTCACCTCTAAACCGGTTTGCTTCTAAATTTTCACTATAATCTTCTGTTACTGATTTTTGAATGGCACCACTTTGTTGAATGGTATGTGTTAATTCGTGCGCTAACAGATGTTTTCCTTCTTTGGTGTTCGGATTGTATTTTCCTTTATTAAAATAGATATTGTTTCCATGAGTAAAAGCCTGTGCTCCTATTTCTTGACTCATTTGGGCTGCTTCTGAATCGTTATGAATATTTACACGACTAAAATCAGCTCCAAAACCCGATTCCATTTCACCCCGTGTTTGAGCATCCATTTTTTGCCCCCCATTTCCTCCTCTTAATTTACTTTCAAATGAAGTAGAATTATTAGCTAGACTAGTATTTTCTGATTTTGATTGTACCGCTTCCTCTTCTTCTTCTTGTTTTTGTACTTGTTCTTCTTTTTCACAATCGTCGCATTTCGCTTGCACTGCTTCTTCTTCTTCCTCCTGTTTTTGAATGGGTTCCTCCCCTTCTTCCTTACTCTGAACAGCTTCTTCTTCCTCCATTTTTTGGATAGGTTGCTCTTCTTCTGATGCTTCTACTTTTTGTACAAGAGAAGTTACTTCAGAAGCTAATGGTTTTTGTTGAATCTCTTCCTCATTTTCTTTCTTCTGCATTGAATTAGACTCTGCACTATTTCCCACTACTTTATCAGCCATCTTATCTGCTTCTACTTCATATCGATCTCCTTTGCTACCAAATGCTAATTTGGGTTGTATGAATGGTGTTTTTTGCTTGTCGTTATTCAAAGAATGATTGCCTGCTGGTTTTTTATCTCTGTTAAACATAATTCTTGTATTTAACTTTTTTTAATTTCTTCTCTTTTAGCCTTTGTTATATCTTGTAACAAGGCTACTAATTGATGCCATCCATCTGTACCTCCAGCAATAATAGCTGCTGTTAAAATAATATCTATAAAAGTGAATATCTCTTTTTGTAATCTTTCTGCTGTTTCTGGAATTTCCATGAATGTTTCTAAGATTCTAAAACCAGCAATTGCCAATACAATACCCACGCAAAATGAAGCAAAAGAGGTTCTTTTTATGTTCTTTTCTTTTATTGCATTCTTTTCAACTATAAAAATCTCATTAAATCGTTCTGTTAGTGCTAACACTATAGGAAAAGACATAAACAACGTTCCTAACTTAACACTCTCTATGGGCTTTAAAGAAATCAATACTAAATCAACCCTAGATAAAACCCCTATAGCTACTATAATTGGGAGTATATAAATTATTTTTGTTTTCATTTTTTATCATTTTAGTTGTTTCAAAATCACTACCATTCAACCATTACAATTGATTTTATCCAAGGTAGTTTTACTATTGAAATATTCCAGTTTAACTTTTGTAATAAAATATCTTGTGTCTTGCTCTCTATAGTAATTTTTGGTTGATCTTTTGTTAAGTCTAACTTTCCTTCTCTCTGAATAAACTCATTTCTAACAAGATTTGTGGAAGAGTTCTTCAATACGTCCCATTTTTGAAGTACTGCTCTTAACAGTTCTTCTGATTTTTCTTTAAGTTCATCACTCAATACTATATTTCTTTCAATAGAACTTTGTATTGGTAGGTTACACAAAAATTTTTCAAAAATTAAATTGTTTTCAAACTGTTGTTCTTTTTTAGTTGCTAGGTAATGTAGTAAGTGAACAGCTTCATTAGGCTTGATGATTTGGTTTTCTTTATCAAGAAAGCCACATGAATAAAAAAACTGTTTTAAAAAAGGGTGTAACAGTATTAACCCTGCATTTTTAACAATATGAGATTTAGATTCACTAACTATCTCTTTTTCTTGTGAAAATGCATTTTTCAAGGCTTCTTGATGCCTCTTTTGATAATCTGCTCTCTCTTGCTCTTTAAGTGTCTTTTCTTCTATTAAACTTCTTTCTATACTCTTATAAGTACTTTTATTTTCATTTTTTGATGCCTCTTCTTTTAAAACACCTTTTTTGCTTGAACTCTTTGCTTCTTCAACCTCATTAGTTAAACCAAAACGATTTATTTCTTTTTCCTCTAAAGTTGAGTCTTCATTTGTACTAACTCTTTCTTCTTTTCTCTCGATAAATTTTTCATTAGTAATTTCATCGCTTCTCTTCTTACTTTTAACTTCACTACCTTTAGGTCTTTCAATATTAAATTGATTAACAAACAGTGTGCTTTTTGAAGTCAATAATTTTAAAAACTTTGTTAATTTCTTTTGGTCGTTTTTTGAAGAATCTTCTCTTTTTGAAATCTTTATTACCTCTTGAACCTCTCCTATTACTCTCGAAAAATCTTTACTAAGTATAGCGTTAATAAAGATTTCCCATACTTTATTTTCTGTTTTATATGACAAGAATCTTATCTCTTTGAGAGATGATAAAAACTCTACATACCCTGTTGGTTTATCAAAAACACCTAGAAATAAAAGTTGAAGTTCATCTTCTTTAAATTGCTGAATTAATCGCTTCTTTTGAATAGGATTACTTAAACTTCTTAAAAATCTCTCCTCGAAATTTGAGCTCTCAGTAATTTCAAACAACACCTTTTTGGTTAAGCTTTTTTCTTCGTTTTGATTCCACCATGCGGTTGTTCCATATTGTAAAAAATGAAAAAAGGAATCTGTTTTAGATTGTATAACCGGAACTGTATTAATAGCTACTTCATGCAATTCTGGATTTCTAAAAACTGCTTTTAGTTTTTTTACTATGCGTTCTTTAATTTCTTGTTTTGCACTACTAAAATTTATAGTTTTATTATTGTTTGATACATTAACTTCAATATTCAAACTTTCTACTTGTTGAATAAATTCTTCATTCTCAATTTCTTGAGAGCTAAAATATTTTTCAATTTCAGGAAATACCTCTTCCTGTAAAAAGTTCTCTATCGAGTTTTTATACTCATCAGCTATCTTTTTACTTTTTGTATTTACCTCAACAAATACTTTTTGAATACTATGTTCTTTCTCTAGCATTATAAGTTTTGTATTAATTTTTCATTAATCAACTTAGAAATGTATGCTGCTTGAATTTCAGTAGCGTATATTTTTAAAAACTGTAGAAAAGCCTCATCTGCTATTTTTATCTGAACTTCTTTAAACATTATAAAATCATTATTAATAACATCTATCAATTCTGAAATGTTCCCGTGATTCTCATCTGTTTCCAAAACTGTTTGCTCTTGACAATGAAGTATATTAAAGAATAGTTTTACTTGAGCCTTATAATATTTTATTAGTAAGGTTCTGTTCTCTATATCTTTTACAAGTAGTACTGATGTGTTTCTTAAAAGGTCTGGAAAAACAACTGGTAATTGATTGTTCTTTTCTCCACTTAAATAAGAGTTACTTTCATCTTTTACAATTTCCTCATAAATATCATTGGTAGGTATAACCACATTGGTACTTATTACTGTTCCCAAGTTAGCGTCTTTTCTACTTAGCAATTCAAAGTCTTTTAATACACTATCTTTAGTGATATCCTCACATGTTTTGTCTTGTGTATTATTAATATCAATAACTTCTTTCTTAGTATTCGTGCCACAAGTACTTACAACCGACAAGGATACTTCTACAGTGCTTCCATCAAAATTGCTTAAATCTTCGGTAATTGTAACTCTATTTACTTGTGGTTCCCTTTCAACTCCATTGATAACCCATAAGTATTCTTTTCCTATCTCTGATGTGTTTGTTAGTGATAATATTCTTGTTGTTTCATCAAAACTATGTGTAAAATTCGCTTGAGGTGTTGTGATTAAGCTTACAGTTTGCGTAACAAATGTTCCAACAATACCAATACTTACAGTACCTGAGCCTGTTAGTCCTGAGTTTATAGGGACAAATTCCCACAAATTAGTTTCTGCATTCAACTTAACATTTCCTCCTGTTAACTGTACTCCTTCAAACTGTGGTCTAACCATTACAGGATGTGATAATTTATCATTTAAACAAAATGTAGTATCGTCTAAGCTTATGGTGAAATCAGGGAACAGAATCTCTTTAACAAACTCTGCACTTGAAGTACATCCTCCACCATCAGTTATAGTTAATGTTATTGTATAAGAATTCTCTACTCCTTCTTTAACTAATAATTGAGGGTTAAATAACTCGGTAGTAGCTTCTATTTCATTTACACCCCATTGGTACTTCAATCCATCAGGTTTTACTCCTTCAGGAAGTACTGCTTCGAAAGCAGCTTCATAGAGCAACTGTCCATCTTTCCATATGAATCTCGATTCACTTTGTTCACGAATACTTATTTGTTTCACTTCGTGAATGGTAATTCTAGCATTTGTTGTTTGGCCATCTTCTAAAAACTCAATTATTTGATCATAATTCTCAAAAACAGCTGCATCAATAACTAATTCATTATTTTCAATTGTAACACCTTTAATAGCTCCTCCTACCATCGTTATAACTCCTTTTACACCGGTAAATGGAATTCTAGCTACTTTTTCTATGGTGAGATCTATACAATATGATGGCTGAATGGCTAATTCTGATGGTGTTAGTGTATCAAAAACTATAGAACTAATAGCTATCACTTTCTTACACGGACCTAATGAAATTTCTAATGAAGGATGTATTTCATTGTTAACATCATCAATTGGTAATGTGTAATTTTGGAAAACTTTATTGTTTACTGGAGTACGTTCTACTTTCGTACCATCTCCTATAAAGTCCCAAGAATACTTAATACTGGTAAAAAAATCAGCATTGACAAAATCAGCATCTTTCCAATGCAACACATAGGTTACTCTTGCTTGCGATTTATCATCATTATATTCTATAGGTTGTTCTACATCTACTACCAATTCTAATGCTGGATATACCGTGAGTTCACAATCGGTAGGTTCATCGTTTACTGTAAACTTCATAGGTTTACCTAATAAGCTTTTGTCTATTTTAGTAATATCTATTTTCCATTTTTCGTCTTCTGTATCTTTAAATACTCCTGATGTTACTCCTTCAGGAGCAATTGCTTTTACTTCTCCATCTACTGGTCTCACGGTAAAAATTAAAGGTTCAATTACAGTATCTTTTTGCAAGCAAATAGTACTTACTGGTAAGCTTAAAAACGGTGGTTCTTTAGGGATTATGAAATTTACTGGTGCACAGTCTGAACAACACATATAGGGTAAAGAAAAATCTGCTACTACTGTGTTTTTTAATGTTTCGTTTTCACTAATCACTTCATTTTCGTCGAAATACAATCGTTTGGTAGTTTCTAAAACAACAGGGTTATAGATTTGGAAAAAGTATTCGCCTTTGGGTACTAAATGATCTTTAATAGTAATGCGCATTCCTACAGACCCATCTTTATACATAGTTGTTTCTTCTGCGCTAAGAATTTTAGAAACACCCGCTCTAAACCAAGTTCTATTTAAGAATGCTGTAAAATTACTTACTGTTTCTGCTAATGTTTTTCCAACCAAAACAACATCTTGTTCAAAAAACAATCTATCTTCTAGGTTAAAGTAACTTCTATCTACAAATGAAAAATTAATACTTGAGCTTGTATCCCATAATTTAATTGCTCCTCCATTTTTATATAGTATTTCACTTTTACTAAACAGAAAATCTTTTGAGTCTATGAACTCATCTTTGATTCCGATTTCAGTTTCTAAAATGGTAGGTTGATTTTTAAATACAACATCTAACACTACATCATCAAATGTATTTTTATCAGCTGCATTTTCGGTAACATACACCATTACAAAAGTTCCTCCTGGAATAACCCCCGCTTTATGTTGAAGCCCCGGATGTTGCTTTACAAATTCTGAAAGTTGTATTCTTTCTAATATTTTTTTCTTTCTCTTATCTATTTCGGCAAGTAGTGTTTCTAACTTTTTACCTGAACAACAAACAATTGATAGTTGGTTAATTAATAATCCTAAAATTTGTTTAGTTGATAGATCTAATGAAGTGCTGTTATACTTTGCTTGTAATTTTTTTACTTTTTTACATAACTCTGCTATAGTTAGCTTATAACTTGTTAACACAAGATTATCTATATCTCTTATGTATAATGGCACTTTAGTATCTAAGATATATGCATGTACCAAGGTTTCAGTAAGGTCTGTTAAAATGAAGTCACTAAGCGTAGGCTCTTCTTTCCAGACTTCTTTTTCCTTTATAGCTTCAGTTTCTTTATTAAGTTCTACAATAATATCACTAGCAGATCCATCTTTATTTTTATCAAATACTTTTTCTATTAAAGTTCCTAGCGAATCGTCTTCTTTTGTTAAACTCTCTTTAACTATATTTTCTTTGTCAAATAAGTTTGTGTAATTTTTATCGTAAGTAACATCGTATTTATAAATATTTTCTTCTGAGGTATTGACTGTCTTTGAAAGTATGTCCATTCTACTCGTTACTTCTTTATCTAACGAAACAGCATCAATAACATCTCCTTTTTCAATAATAATACCTTTATCTTTTAATGGAATAAATTCATCAACAACTGTATTAACTTTTGGATTGGTTAATTTGAATGCTGAAAATGTTTTACTCACCTCAGATAAAATACAATTCTGTTCTGCTCTCCATGCATTCAACAACATTTTTAAGTCTTCAAACTCACACTCGTAATTATTTATATTAATAGTTTGTTCAGTAGCATTGATAGAAAGCGTTTTAACATCAAAGCTCAATCCGTTATCTTTTTTAAGTTTTAAGATTTTTGCTAAGGCATCTCTATACATTTTTCCTTGATGTCCTTCAATTCTGTAAAAATCATTTTTATCAATATTGTATGATAATGGTTTTTGAATTGCTAAGGAGTTAGAAAGATTTTCTTTATGATAGCTTAAGTTTTGATTTGCTCTGTAATTTTTTGTTTTGTTAAAGTCCCAATTCTTTAAAAACTGTGAAGAAACATTGTAATAAAAAGGAATTGCTTTATCGCTTAAAGGAGTATGTGCTTGTGATGGCGTGATAATAACTTCTTCAGATTTTGCTTTCCCAATGTAATTACTTGCAATAGCTATTGCTCTATCAATTAACAACTGTAGTTTTTGAAAGTTTTCATTTTCATGACCTACAATTGTTGATTTGTAAAATAGATGACGTAATTCTGGATAATCTTCTGTTTGCTTCAATTTTCCCAACATGATGTGCTTTGGAAAAGCACCTATGTTTGGACAACAGTTTACATTTATGTGAAGAAGTAGTTCTTTAATCTCATTGTAAGTATCTACCAAGTCTTTTATAACATCATATCGGTACTGAAAATCTAGAGGAACAGCTAAAGAGCTAAAACTAAATAATGATTTTATTTTAGTAGTTATTGAAGGTTTTTGAAGTTTTGAGAATATTGTATCAAATCCTTTTATTAGATCTACACTAATACTTTCATCTTTAACTACATTGTCAAACTGTGCTTTTAATTCTGTAAATGTTTGTGTGTTATTTTCATTTAATACCACCCTTTTTGCTTCTACAATAGGTAATTCGTTATTAATCTTATACCAATTGTGCTTTAAAAATATAGAGTCTTTTGTTGCAATTGCTTCTAAATCTTCAATGCTAATAAGTAATACTCTTAGCTTATTAATTTGTTCAATACCTTGATTATCGCATGTCAACTTACTACACAATTCATCTTCATTCGAGTACTGCTCTAAGTACAACAAAACAGCCATTTTTTGTATTTCAGGAAACTCAACCAAAGGTGTATACGACTCATCTTCTTCCGTATGCAATTCCCATAAATTGTACTGTTTTTCTTGAGAATCTTTAAAACGCTCATAATTACCATCAGTGTCTTCAAACTTTTTATAGAATGAAAATGTTTTTGATGATAGGTTTTCTTCTATTAAATCAAAAAACTGAACTAAATCTCCATCAGTAGTTACTGAAGTTCCTTGCGTTATTTCAATACTTGTAACAGCAGCTTTATCTATAGTAAACTGAGGAGTTACTTTAAAACCACAAACCAGACCAACACCACTCAAACCTAACCTCGATAAACGGTTTTGATCATCGAAATAATCAATAAATGTGTTTAATTGTGTTTCTGTTAATACTTGATTGGCATTAAACTTACTATATTCAGTTGTAATTTCTTTTAGTTTTAGGTTAGTCGTTTCCATACGTATTATGTTTTGGCTGTGTTAATAAATAAACACGTACTATTTTTATGAGTTTTCTTCGTTATTATTTTCTTTTTCTGCTCCAATGCTTCCTATACTGGATTGATTTAAAATGATTCTTCCGTCTAGGGCTTCATCCTCTGCACTACAATCAGTTAATCTTCCTACCGGATAAATTGTATTTAGCTGATGCATTGCGTGTATTAAATTTTGTAATTCACCATTTTCTGTTGGTTGTTCTTGCTCTAGATTTGTTTTAGCGAACAGGTACTCTTTATAAGAGTTTTCGAACTGTAACAAGTCATTTTCATTATCAGGCACAATTCCTTTTCGCTCTCCTACCCAACATATTCTAGGTAATATATGTGCTGGAAGTTCTTGTCTGATAACATCTTCCATATAGCGTCTAAAATCTGGATTTGAAAAACGATAAGTATACCCTGGTAAAACAATGCTAACTCTATAAGAATAAGGATCGATAGTTCCGCAATCTTCACAGTCTTTTGCACAAATAGGTAAGAAATTTTCTGCTTCATTATCGGTAACATCTGGACGCAATAGCATATGCTCTACTAAAAACATTCCTTCTTCAGTAAAGTCTTTTTTTAGAAAAGAAATCACCTCTAATAATGCCTCTTTCAAATCATTGATATTAGCATAATATTTGTACTGTTTGGCTATGATATAATTGGAACTACTAACTGGTTGCTCTGGGTCAATTACATCGAAAGAATATTTAACAGGAATCGATGGTTTAGAGGGGGTAGATTTATGAATTCTTATAAACCCTACTTGCATCTCGTCTACAATTTCACTCTGAAAAGCTTTTTCTATATCTTTTTCTTTTGTTTGTACAACCTGTAATACCGCAAAATATAATTCTTCAATAGCGAAAGCTACTTTCGCATAATTTTCAGTAGCAGATAATAGTATGTTTCCTTCATTATCTCTCAACCTCCATCTATACACTGTTTGGTCATCACTGTTTGTTAGTTCGTATATTTCTACATTGGTTTCTGTTAAATGTCTTCGCTTTTCATTAGCAATTCCCATTAAACGTGCTACTCGCTTTTGAAATCCAGATACATTGCTAGTATTCCATAAGTTCTCTTGGGTTTGTTTGTAATAATTAAAAGCAAGTCCTCTTTCACTACTTATCACTTTGTAATCCTTTAAAAAAGCTTCTTTGTTTGACAATACGATTTCATCAGTAGCTGTTCCAAAAAGGGCTTTCATAATAAATGTGTACTCTCCAAATCGTTCTGCAAAACGCGCTAATAAATGGTCTAAAATGGAGTTTCTTCGCTCTATATTATTATCAAACTGATTGAATAATAGCTTTGTTAATTCATCATCATTTGACTGTGGATATTCACTAACGAGTTCGTCAAAGTCTTTAATGTCTTTAACAGCTTGTGTAAAAAAAGTACGCGTTTCTTGTCCACTAACTGAAAGTAAGGTTCTTACTTCTGATAAATGCTTAAAATAGCTCGCTAAGATTTGATCGAAAAATGTTAAATAGGCTTTTAATTGTTTCGCTTTTGCTTTTCTTTCATCGGTAACGTGAACAGCTAACCCTTCTTGACCAATCCCATATGTATCTGGGAAATCATTTTGAATAGTGGTGTACTCGTTAGCTTCTATAGAACTTCCTTTCGGTAACGATAAAACTTTGTCTTCATCTGTTATTTGTTGCGATTCAACCTCATCCTCTTTTAACTGTTTTAAATACTCGTCTACTCTGTTGTAATTTAAGTTTAGCGGAAGAAAACCTTTACTAAAATTAAACGTGCTCTTTTCACATAACACAGGTTTTTTATCAGGATCAATACAAACTACCCATTTGTTTTCTTGAGCAATATTTTCATCACAAAAACCTACAGAGATATCTTTAATTAATTTTACCCCTTCTATGTTCATGATAATTTTCATCACATCAGAAAGACGTACTTCTTTTCTCAACTCAGCTTTTTTCAACTCTTTTACATCAATAAATCCATTTTTTAAAACAGGGCCATCAAAAACCTCATTGGTTGTATACCCTTTATCTAGCATTTGCTGAATTGAATAGAATTTTAAAGATGGTGATAGGTAGTTTTCTATTTGGAATAAAATATTAGCATATACCCATTCTTCGTCTGCTTCAGGAATTACATCAACATTGGCACAGATAGCAATCGGTTGAGTGTCTACTTCTTTTATTTCTATTAAATCTTCACATAAGTTTCTATTTTTATGATAGGTAGTTTTTATGTGAGGAAAAACCTGTTCTTTTGTATAGCCTTCTTCCAAATCAACCAATAACGAATACAATCCTTTTAGCTTAAAATCTTTTTGAAATTCTGGTAGAATCCCTTCAAACTTCTTGTAGCCTAGTTTGTTATTTTTACAATCAACAAACACCTGTTTATCATAAATTCGTAACCAACAGTTTTTTACACCTTCTAAGTCAATAAATAATTTTCTATAATCTAATTCATTAACTGGTTTGGTTGGGAAAATTTCTGAAGCTTTGTAAAATTGTGCTTGCAGCGATAAATTGGAATCTTTAGATGCTAATAAATTTTCCAGTGGTGTATTAATGCGCATACCTAAATCGGTGATGGCATAACATAACATTTCTAAAATAGTAACTCCTGGATCATGCGAATTGAAGTCAGTCCATAACTTACCCCCTAATGTTTCCAAATAAGAGATTCCTTCTTTTCTTAAAAAAGAAAAATCTAAGTCATCTTTGGTGGATATATTCTTAGGAATACTTATATGTTCGTTTATAGCTGACATGTTTGTTCTATGATTTTTTTAGTTCCTTTACAGGTAGTTAATACAGTACTTACGTTGTGTTCTTTTGCTGAAACTAATATTGATTTTGGGTCACTTGGTTCTATTTTATACACCTTAGCATCACCATTCATGGTTACATTTTGTAAATAATCTACATAAGGCAGTTTTTCTAAGTAATCAATCAATATGCTTTTGTGTAACGTAATCCCAAAGGTTACTTCTTTGGTTTCGTCAAACGCCCAAGGTGATAGGAATTTCGTGATATCGGTTTTTAGTTGATTCTTATAATAGTTCTCATCATATCCTTCATGAAAACTAACTTCTAACCCAATCGTTACTTCTTCATAATTAGGATTGATAACTTCAGCATTTACATGCAAGGTGTTTAATGAATTAATATAGGTAGTAACCCTGTTTAAGGTAGCTTTGCTAACCCTTGGTTGGTAAATGTCAAATACATTCTTATTTACGGTATCTGGTACCACAATCAAAGTAACGTGACCAGCTGCAGTAAAACTTGTTTCTGAAGTATGATTTAAACACTTCACTTTATAGATTTCTGGAAATTCTTGAAGGATTAAGTGTTCATAATCCCACAAAGTTATAGCCCTATTTTTGTGACGTAATCGCTCGCTTATTCTTCTATAAAAATTAGCATCAGATTCTTCTGTGCTTCCACCAAATGCATTGTAAGGCTGCGAAACTGATTTTATTTGCGGAATGCGTGTCACCATTTTTTTGATGGTCTCACTAGGCAACCCGTTTTTTAAATGACTTACCTCATTATCGTTATTCTTGAAGGTAGCCAATACTGCTTGAGCATGAACTCCAATTGCTTTACATACTGTATCATATGATTTATGCATTTGAGCTCTAATCCAAGTATAACCTGATGGTAATAAAGTATTATTGGTAGTTGCTTCTTTAGGAATTGAGAATTTAACAATCCCTGATTTTAAGAAATTATCCGTATCGTTTGCAATGATATTATTCTCTAGCGTCTTCCATTTATTATTGCAAAGAATTGACCATTGGATTTTTTCATTCTCTTCAAAACTTTCTACTAGCGGGTTTTCACTTCCTTCTAAAACCTGAACTAGTAATGACAAATTTTGTTGAGGTTCTAGGTTTTCTATTCCTAAAAATAAATGTCCTCCTAAACAGTATTTCGGTACTAAAAAAGTTTGAATAGTGTCTTTATCAAACACGTCTATAATTTCTTTTTCTTCTTGAAGATACTTTTTCTCTGCATAGTTTTCTTCGTGTTGCCCAAAAGGATGTTCATGAAACAATTGAATGCGATTTCCTTTTAAATCCATTTCTTCTATTACTATGGTCTCTTCTGCTGTATAATCAATAGAAATAGATTCCACTAAAGGGGTATAGGGTTCATTAGGAAGATTTACATCTTTATCATCAGCACTCACCGCTAAAGCATACAATTTAGGATACAACTCGTGTAAAAATGATTGCTCTAGCGTTAACTGTAAAGGGCCAGCTTTTTCAACTTCATAGTTATTCCCTGTGTTTTCTACCTTAAACTCTGAAGTATAAAACACATCTTCACTCTCTTCATCAACCTCCTTTTTAAAGAGATTTTCAATTTTCCCTATCGTTTCTTTAGTTTCTCCAGCAGCATGTAACAATCTTTTTGTAACCTTAAAATAGTTCTCATCTTCAACTAGTATTTCTCTTGAACTTATATCTTCAATAAGTTGGGCTTTGTATGTATTAATTGAAGTATAGCTTGACGATTTCACATATGCTTGATACCATACTTTAAAATCTTCTGGGGTATTTTTCCAACGAAGATTTACTTTGAAATCTTTCCATTTTTTCGAAAAAGCTTCGTTATAATCCACACTAAAATTCGATCCTTCAATAGGACGTGTTGTGAAAGGATGAAATGGTTTTTTTGTTCTTACTGCTCCATTATCATTTTCAACGGTTGCTGATTTTACTCCTTTAACATTTGTTTTTATAGTTACTTTTTCAAGTGTATTTCCTGCCAACAACCTATAAAAATCGTATCCATTCGTATTGGAAACATCAAAAACAAAACGAATTAATGGATGTGATGTATTATATTTTTCAAGTAAAAACTCTTCATTATATGCTACCAACGCTTCTGAATCAAGTCCTAATGTGAATGTAAAACTTACTTCGTTGGTAATTTCCAAATTACCTTCTTTTACATGGTTAATTGCTGTTAATGTTGGTATTATCCATTTTTCATTTCCACTTCCAAAAAGTTGAATGGTTGGGATTAGATCACTCACCTCAAAAGATGATGCTTCAAAATTGTTTTTAAACTTAATTGTAACGGTTACAGTTCTTTCTCCTTCTTGTAACCACAACATCGGTGAAGCAATAGAAAACCCAAGTTCTGCATCTGGCAACTCGGCAGCATTCTTTTCACTTACTGGATATCCAAAAGGATACCAATACGGTGCCTCTTCTGGTAATTCCTCTTCAATTCCATCTTTCGTATTTGCTACCTCACTTGCTTTTATCTTTTTTAATTCTGCTGTGTTGTTATTATAAACTGTTTTTATAGCTCCTACTGATGCTTTATTGACAATTAACTCTTCTTCTGTTTCGTATACTAACGGGTTACCAAGACTGTCTTTTTTCGCATCTAATAAAGTTCCTTCCTCTATTTGTTCATCCGTTATTTTTTTAGCTAGCTCAAAAATCACATGTGCTTGATCAGGGATTGGCTCTCTTTTTTGAACTTGAAGTATTTCTTTGTAGTAAAAGTCTAAGTGACGTTTGGTTAAATTGTTAAATTGTTCTTTTGAGAGTTCTAATAACTTTAAAAAACATACGAATAAAGTTAAGTGCGGACTTAATTTCCCTTCTTCGGTATATCCCTCAAGAGTTGCCTGAATACTTTCTTTTAATTTATTGTACTCTCTTGTTCCTCTAAAAGGAATATTTTCAGTGGTTAGTTTTTTGAAAAAATGTCGCCAATCTCCTGAAGCTACTTCGTGATTTTCTGTAGGAAAATAATTTAGCTTTTTAGCAAAATTATAGGCAAACAAAATCCAATCTTCTATAGTAAAATCGTGAAGTTCGAAATTTTCAGGATTTAACGCATCAATATAACGTAGCTCTTGTCCTGTTCCGTTTCGTTGTAATATGTTAGAAATGATTTTACTCATGATATATCTTAATTTATATCGGTTCCTTCTCCTTTATAAAAAGGGAAAACCACATTGGTTCTACTATTGGTAGCTCTAACTCTGTATTCAATTTTTATAACTAACATTCCTTCTAAAGGATCTGTTTCTGAAACATCAATACGAATCACATCAATTCTTGGTTCGTGATATAAAATTGCTGTTTCAATTAAGTCTTTGGCATAGGTTATTAGCGTTCTATCTAACTTTTCAAAAAGAAGCTCTTGTAAATTACAACCATAGTTAGGTAGCATTACACGTTCTCCTAATCTGGTAGTTAATAGTATTTCTAAACTACTTTTAATGTCTTCTTCTTCAGAAATCATAATGACTTCACTTAGATCTTTTGAAAACTCTGGCGGAAAATCCCAACCTATTCCTAAAAATGCTTTTTTATTTTCCATTGTTATCCTATTAAAACTGTTGCTTCTCCTAGCACAATAGTTCCTCCATGCGAGGTACTATCTCCCATTCTTGCTGCTGGCATTCCTCCTATTAACACGGTTCCTGATCCAGCCACTATACTATCTGGTGGTCCTGTACAAGTAGCCATATCACCTACTCTAGCTGCTGGTAACCCTCCTATTAATACGGTAGGTTCTCCTGCTGGTAAAATTGGCCCTCCAACGTGAGGAACCGTTCCTGTTACCATCGGACATACATGCATGTCTGTTATTCTTGCTGCTGGATTTCCCATTTTTTAATTTATTTGAACTAATGAGCCTTTTAAAACAGCTATAGCACTTGTTGAAACTTCTGCTCCTGCACTACCTTCTGCTTTGAATTCTGCATTGGCTGTAATATTTACATTGGTGCCTTCAATACTTACATCTCCTGATGCTTTTAATGATATATCTCCAGCGCTTTCCATTGATATTCCATCACTGTTTATAGTAATTATATTGGAGTTATCATCTTTAACTGTAATTGCTCCTTCATCTTCATCAAGTGAAATAATTTTTCCTGCGGGTGTTTCAATAGTGATTATTTTTTTATCATCATCAAACAACACTTTCATTTCGCTTCTAGTAATGATTCCTTTTTCGTGATTATCATCAGTTGCAGTTATTGGTGATGGTTTTGCACTACTATGTAGCATTCCTAAAACAATGGCATCGTTAGGATCTTCATTGATAAATCCTACAATTACCTCATCTCCTATTTCTGGACGGAAGAAAATACCTCTATTTTCTCCTGCATCGGGTGAAGCTACTCTACACCAAATACCTTCTTCTTCGTTATTTACTATGGGAATTTGTACCAGAATTCTATCTTCTCCATCAGGATCTTCTTCTAATTGAGAAACAATCCCCACTTGTAATCCTTGAATGGCAGGCAATAATCCTGAAGCTGGTTTTGCTGAGATTTCAAACGTTTCAGAAAACCATTCTGTTGATAATCCAAACTGTGCGTTGACCACCCAATTTCCTTCTGAAATTACATGTTGAACTCCTGTTACATATACATTACCATTGAATCGGTCTCCTACACCTTCTAGTTTTAAAATGGTGTTTGGTTTTACCGATGGGATTCCCTGAAATTTTACACGCCCTCTTACTTTGGCTAATTGTTGAAATAGCCATTTCGCATCTGCCCAATCTTGCAGCTCGGTATCGGTAACTGTGCCTCCGTGTCGTAACTCCATGCTTTCTAAACCTATAGTTTTGTTTAAATCTGAAACAGATAAGTTTCCGTTTAAACTTATATTTGGGTCTTTTCCTTCGATTTCAACTACTTCTTGGTCGGCATGATTCCAGCTATAAGCAGCTACTTTTTTTACTTGGTGACGTGCGTCTATTTCTGCATCAAAATCTAATAATGAACTTCCAAAAGTTACGGTTTCAATTTCTGACTGACTCACATTGGGTTTGGCTATGATAATGGTTCCATCATCAACAAAGCACAGTTTCCCATTTGCTTGTGCTCTCGAAACCATAAAATCCCAGTCTGACGCATTGTATTGTACTAATTCTGCGTGGTTGTAATTGGTAGCTTCTACCTCTTTATACAAATTGTAGTTACCTATAATTTCTTCAAAAATGTTGCTATCGGTACTTTCATAGAAATACTTGCTTTTTCTACCTACCGTCATTTTTACCGCTTCGTCTTTGCATTCAACTATTAATTGTGCTGAATTAGCTCTAATTCTTAGATTATGCTTGATGACGATTCCTTTGAAAATGGTTTCTTCATCTGAATGATACCCTGCGGTAATCTCAATTTCTTTTCCAGGAATTAATAATTCTTCATTACTTAATTTAAAATCTCTCTGAGAAGCATCTCCATCTAATAAAACAATTTGAGCTGTAGGTATTTTGTTTACTTCTTTTGCTACAGTAATATTTTTTACCTCATATTGTTTTGAGAGTTCTTCACCTTCAATTAAGATTTTAAAAGTGACTAAATCGGCACTTTTTGAAGTCTGTATGGTTCCTGTATTATTCATCTAGGCGAATTTTTGTAAGGGTGGAAAAAAGATTTCTTGTCCTGGTTGTAATTTTCTAAACTGTATTATTTTATTAACACGAGCTACTTCTAAATAATACTTTGAGTCTCCATAAATACGATGACACATTAGCGGTAATGTATCTCCTGATTTTACTTTACGGTAGTGTGTTAAGTCTGGTGATTGGTTATTTTCTCTTGCTACTCGTAAATCATCATCAACAGTACCTTTTATCTTTAATTTTGCATTGGCGCGTAAAGGAGTTCCATCAGGTGCAAACAATCTATATTCAATAGAAAGATCAACTAGCGAGCCTTTAAAAAGTAATGCTCCCCATTTTATCATTAAATAATATGGTTTGTGCTCTTCTCCGCTATAATCGAATACAATTTTTTTAAATGCCTCTATTTTATCAATAATCCCATCTTTTAAATCAGGGTTACCATCTATAACTCCACTACTGTCAAATAATAAGTCTAAGTCTAGTTCTTGCGGAGCGATTCTCGTAAAACTTGGTTGTGTTGCACTCGTACCTTGCCCTTGTTCTTCTTCATACTCAGGTTTATAGGCAATCATGTACTTTTCTGGATTTACTAATGTTGTAAATTCTCCATCGCCAACTGGTTCAGAAAAAGCAATATCTTTATACGCTTTTATAAGTAGTTTTTTTAACTCTCCTTGACTCATTATCGTTCTTTTTGTCTTTCCAAAATATCCATTACTTCTTCAACACATGCTGCAACAATAGCTGCTGTATTTCCGTTTTTTGATCCACCTGCTTTACCTTGTGAGGCTGATTTTTCATCTACATTAATCTTGATATGTAATTCTTTGATTGTAATAGGCATCTTATGATACTTTAAAATAGTTATAGGTTAATTCAAGTGTTTCAATAACCAACTTACTTTCTTCAGCATTAAAGTCCCCTACATTCCATTTTACAGGATATGCACGAACAATATTCCAAGTTTGTATGGTTTGCCCATCTTCACCCAATAACATCACATTAATATCTGAGGGTTGTATTTCGAAATTTGTCACTGCTTTTTTACACCAATTAATTACTTCAGAATCCATCAACATTCCTCTTTTTAAAACCAAATTAGAATACTTAGAACGTACAGGTATTGTGTGTTTGAATCTATTTTCTCCCCCTTCGGTTATTTCTTCAGTCTCAAGGTCTACTGAAAGACCCGAAACTGATTGAAATGAATTATCTCCTTGTGAAGTTGAAACATCTACAAATTCTACTTGAAAACTAAAGCCTACTGGTGGATAATAGCTCATTATGATGGCATTTTTAATTTCTCAATAGCCCACTCAGCAGTTTCAATGGCAATTTCATTACCATCTGCTTTTAAATCTGTAGGTTGTACCTTGGTGATGTATGCATTTTGAGCTTCCCATACTACTGCTGGCTCTCCATTTTCATCTAATAACTTAATAGTTAAGTCTCCTCTAAATTGCTCACCTCCTTCTTGGAAGTAAACTGTTTTTGCCCATTGTTGATAAAAATCTTTACTTTTATCTACAAAGGTTCCTCGCTTCATTGTAATATTACTGTACTCAAACAATCCTGGTTGTTTTGATTTATGGTATTCTTTATCTGCTCCTCCTCGATATTCTATTACTTTATTATCGAAACTTAATCCAGATACCTCTGTACAGTTAAATTTCGTATCTCCAAAAGTCACTTCGAAGGAAAACTTTGGAATTGGATATAACTCTGCCATGATTCTTATTTTTATTTATATTTTTTTGATTCGTTTATTTAATTATGCTTCTTGCATTTTGTGAGAGAACTTAAGGATGATAAATTCAGCTGGACGTACTACTGCCATACCAATTTCTATAATCATATTTCCTTCTAAAACATCTTGAGCGGTCATTGTTTCTCCTAAACCAACACTTACATAAAATGCTTTTTCTGGGGTAGGACCTGCTAAAGCCCCTGCTCTCCACTGTTGTGTTAAAAAGTTATCAATCATTGCTTTTACACGTACCCAAGTATTTTTATCATTAGGCTCGAAAACAAATTGTTCTGATGCTTTTTTAATAGACTCTTCTGCCATATTAAAGAAACGTCTTACCGATACATATCTCCACTCGTTGTCATTTCCTGCAAGTGTTCTTGCTCCCCATACCAAGTTTCCTTTTCCCGAAAAGGACCTAATTGCATTAACAGACTTACCTGCTTTTGTATCTACGTTCAAGTCTTTTTGTGCATCGTGTGATATGTTAACAGATGGGGCATATACATAATTTAACCCCACATTTGCTGGTGCTTTCCATACCCCTCTATCTGAGTCTACTTTAGCATAAATACCTGCCATGGTTGCGCTAGGAGCTACTTTTACAGGCAGTAAACCAATCTCAGATTTTATTTTATTGTATAATGCGTTGTTATCTACTTTTAAGTCAGCTAATGAAGGGACTGTTGTTACACCTCCTAAACCGTCTATCACTCCTTTTAAAACAAATAATCCACCTGCTGTTGTTTGATCTTCTAAGCTTGTGTAAATTCCATTATTAGTCATATCTACTTCGTCAGTAATTCCTAATAATCCATATACATTGGTTGCATTTGAGGTTAAGCTTCCGGTTAACTTAGCTTTAGTATCGTCTTGTTGTAGTTTAAATACTTTACCATGTAAATCGGCTAGAGTAGCTTCTAAGTTATTGTCCATCCAAGTTGTCATATCAGCACTTGGTGCTATTAAAGAAGCTTCTCCTGAATTTTCAGCTGCAGAGATTAAATCATTAATCGATGAAGTAACATCTTCCAAATAGCTTATAATATTTTTAACATTAGAAATAGCATTGTTTTTAAACGATAATGCTGCTGTATTGTCTGCTGCTGCATCAATAGCATTTTCTGTATCAACTAATGCAGTTAATAATCCATCTAGTTCTGTTAAATCTATTCCATCGATTACATTGGCTGCTTGCACTGATAAACTTTCTTCAATACCTTGAATTTGAATGCTATCTTCATCATAAGAAAAATCTAGAATTGTATTTAAATAAGGAAAATAAGCTGCTCCGTATTTTAAGTAATCTTTTCCTAAAGAAAGTTTATCTCTTAGGGCTTCTACTGGATCTACATCGCCTCCACCATCATCATATTCTTTATCTGAATAGGTATCGATAATAGTAAAACGGTCTTGTAATTTATTACACTGAGCAAGTGCTAAAGCATATAAACTATAAAAGTCTGTATCTGATGTTAGTGATGTTGCATCAGGAAACACTAGTAAGGTTACCTCATCTATATACTCTACTTCTTCTAAACCTTCTTTTAAGCCTTTAAAACCATTATTTCCTACCTCCTCAAGAAGCACAGGACTTACATTGTTATTACTTCTTGCTGAAGTATAAGTTCCTACTGAAGTTACATAACAAGGGCCTCCTCCGTTTGCAAAATACATTTGCATGTTGTAGTACATTTTAAAAGGAGATGCAGTACTTGGTTGTGTAACCAAAACTTCTTCGTTTGCTTGGTTTGCATTTGTTACATTGACTCCAATACTTGTTTCTTTTTCAGAAAAACCAAAATACGTTTCATACTCCAACATCGAAGTAATTCTTTTTGGCTCTAACAGTAAATCATCATCTTCTTTCTTTTTAGCTTTCTCAGTATAACCAATAAAAGCTGGAATTGCTGTTTCTACTTGAGCTACCGATGGGGGGAATTTTACAATTTCCTCTACGTAGACTCCTGGTGTTTTGTACGCTGACATAATTACTAGTTTTTAATTTTTGTTTATATAAATACTTCCGAATAATAATCTTGTGCCTCTTTCTTAATGCTTTCTGGAGTAGGATTAGGGAAGTAATAATCCTCTTGTGGTACTGGAGAAACATCTTGTTTCGCTATCTCCACACGTCCATTCATTGTTAAAGGTTTCTCTTCAGATGTTGTCATGATTAAGTTCTCGCTAACTTTTGTATAGCGCCAAAATGTGGTTCTATTTTCAATGCAAATAGCAAACTGAGGAAACTCTTTTAACAAACATTGCTTAGGTACATCAAACAATTGTGTTTGCTCGTTCTTAACCAATACTTCTTCGGTTAAATTGGTATTATTGGCTCCAGATACTTGAATTTGTAAAATTCCTATTACCTTGTTATTTTTAATTCTTCTCACAAAGGCGTTGATTGTATCTATTACTTTTTGCTCTTCTTCAGTTAAAGGAATAGCATTTGTTATTTTAGATTCTATAGCTTCTAATTCTGAAGTTTCTATATTTGCTATAGTTACCAAGTTTGGTGTAGCTGTTTCAAACTCTTTTTTTCTTTCTAATTGATGCACCAATTTTCTTGTTTCGCTATCTGAAATTAAAAAAGAGTTCCATTTTTTTACTTCTGAAATTGTTTCAAATAAATTGATTGCTGATGAGCTTTTATTTGATAAATAATACAACTGTTTTTCTTTTTTTTGAATAACATTTGAAAAGTTTTCAAAGTATGGATGATGTGCTTTTAAGTAAAAAGTTAAGGTTAACGAATTGGGCAGTGTAATTATTGGACTATATCGAGTAACTTCTTGATTATTTTCTTCTGTAATTACCTTTAAAGTTTCTGATAATACTCGAATTCCTTTTTTATGGTTTCTTAGTAATAATCTATGATTTTTTAACTTTTTATTAGTTTCTTTAGTTGGCTGGATTGATAAAAAATCATTGATATTATACTGTTCTTCTAAGTTTTGTTTTTCTTTGTCTGTTAATGGTGTTACTCCATTATTTCCTCCGTTCAATTCGAAAAAAGTTCGTTCTCCTTCATCTAAAAAATAAGAGTGATATATATTTATATTGAACAATGTTTTGTGCATAATCTTTTAATTTTTAATTATAGATTGTTGTTCAACAGCAGATACTACAGTACCTTCTTTAGTTATAATATCTCTTTCTATTTCTAACAATGTTATTTTGTAGAGTACCGACGGATACTGTTTTCCTCCCAATATTCCCCATATATAGTTTAGCTCTTCAAATGATGGTGTATATAATTGTGTTATAAACTTAAAGGTCTTTAAGTCTCCAAGTCCATCTATAGCCTCAAAGTTTGTATTTTTATGAGTAAATACTTTTTTTCCCTGAAAGAAGGCTAATATTTTAGTTAAACTCTTCAATGACTCAGAATAACTAGATTTATCTACACTAAATAAAATATAAAGGTTTAGGTATACTTTGGGGTTTCTATAGCTTACTGAAGTACCTTCTACACGATTATTTGAAGTGTTTTTTAAGGCAAACTCTTCTTGTGTATTAATCAATGTTAGTGAAATATCTGGGTTGTTACCAGGAGAGTTACCTTCTCCTTCTGCCATAGCTATATTAGATAAATCTACAGCCTTTTCGTCGAAATAGTTATTTAATTCTTCAGTAATGATTTGTAATATTTCAAAAATCATTGGTAGTAAGTTTGGTTAATTTTTAGTGTGTGATTGAAGGGTACACAATCATACATTGTAAAATTAACCTCTGCTGTGAAAAGAAACTGCAATGAAAAACTCTTTTAAAAAGGTAGTTTATCCTAAAAAAATAAAATAGAATAGCAGGTGCAAAAAAGGGGAAATCACCCTGACTTTTTTAAATAGTAAAGCTTAAATTTTAGAGATACCAAGTAAGTAAAACAAAAAACTCCTTACATACTGTGTATGCAAGGAGTTTATACTTTTTAAGTTGTAATTTTTTATTGAGTCAACTCTCTAAATAAACTTTCTAAGTTTTTGTTTTCGGTATTTAATCCTAGAATTTTTAACCCGTTTTCTTGTGCAAAGTCAAAAATTACAAGTCGCATATCTTCTTTTGAATTAAAAACAAGTATCCAGTTATTTTCTAGAGTGTTTTTATACGATACTATATTAGGTAAGCGTTTTATAAACTGTTCTTCTAATTTATAATCAAACGTTACTTTAATTACTTGTTCGTTGTCTGTTTTAAGTTCTAAAATAGGTTTATTAATTACTATTTCACCTTTTTTTATAATTATAACTCTGTCACACATTGCTTCTACTTCTTGCATAATGTGTGTTGACAATAATACTGTTTTATCTTTTCCTAGTTCTTTGATTAATTGACGTATTTCAACTAATTGATTTGGATCTAATCCTGTTGTTGGTTCATCTAAAATTAATACTTCTGGGTCATGTAAAATAGCAGCTGCTAAACCAACTCTCTGGCGATATCCTTTAGATAATTGGTTAATTTTCTTGTGTGCTTCAATCGTTAACCCTACTTTTTCAATAGTATCATTAACCTTAGATTTTTCTATGTTATGTAGAGATGCTTGAAACTGTAAATACTCTCGTACATACATATCTAAATACAACGGATTATGCTCTGGTAAATATCCTATTTTTTTTTGTGCTTCAATAGGATTTGAGATTACATCAATTTCACTTACCAATACAGTTCCTTCTGAAGGTTTAATAAACCCAGTTAATATTTTCATTGTGGTAGATTTCCCAGCTCCATTGGGACCTAAAAAGCCTACTATTTCTCCTTTTTTTGCTGAAAAAGAAATGTTATTTACTGCCTTCTGTGCTTCGTATACTTTCGTTATGTTAGTAAGTTCTATTGACATAGTTTCTTTCGTTACTCTTATACAAGCAAGAGTGCATCTAGTTGATTTAAATTATTGTTTCTTGAAGTCTCTAAATTTTAGTAATAATAGAATTGTTCTATTTTCTTATGTAAGAAACAAAGCTATAATCATATTTATTTTTCTCATCAGCTTTAAAGTCTTCTCGTACTTCTTCTTTCCATTTATCTGTATTAATTTCAGGAAAAAAAACATCTGCTTCAAATTCATGATGTATAACAGTTATATCTAATCGATCAACTAAATTTCTTTCTAAAACTTCTTTATAAATTTGTGCACCACCTATAATAAATGCGTCTTTTCCTTCCGTTAAAGCTATCGCTTCTTCTAAACTATTTGCTATTAAGCACCCATCTACAAAGTAATTATTATTTCTGGTAATAATAATCGAAGTTCTGTTGGGTAATGGTTTCCCTATACTCTCAAAAGTATTTCGTCCCATTAAAATAAAATGTCCTGTAGTAATTTTCTTAAATCGTTTTAAGTCGGCAGGCAAATGCCAGATTAAGTCATTATCTTTCCCTAAAGCATTATTTTTTGCAATTGCTGCTATGAGTGTTATCATAAATTGAATTTGGATAGGTTACATACTTTTCACCCATTCTTTTATATATCCTGTAAGGTCTCTTTTTTCAGTAATAGCTTCATCAAAAGTTTCATTTTTCATATTATCAACTAATGTATGAATAGCTTTTAATACATTTTCATCATTAATTTCTGCTATTTTATCGTAGAGGTCTTCTTTTAAAACATCAACATCTGTATTCATTCTTATAACTTTTTAGATTGGTTTTATACAAAGCTACTAAACAATACGTATAAAATAAAATTAAATTATACTGCCACAACTCCTTTGATGTGTGGATGAGGATTATACCCTATCAATTCAAAATCTTCAAAAGTAAAACTTTCAATATTTTTTATTGCTGAATTTATTTTCATTTTTGGAAGTGGTCTTGGTTCACGAGATAACTGTAACTCTAATTGTTCCATGTGATTGTTATAAATATGCGCATCACCAAACGTATGAATAAACTCTCCTACTTCATAACCACAAACTTGTGCAATCATCATTGTAAATAATGCATACGATGCTATATTAAAAGGAACTCCTAAAAATATATCTGCACTTCGTTGGTACAATTGACATGATAATTTCCCATTTGCTACATAAAATTGAAAAAATGCATGACATGGAGGAAGTGCTGCTTTTCCATTTGCTACATTTTCGGTGAATGATTTTGAAGTATCAGGTAAAACCGAAGGATTCCAAGCTGAAACTAGCATTCTACGGCTATTTGGGTTCTGTTTTAACGTTTCTATTACTTCTTTTAACTGATCTATTTCATCGCTGTTCCAATTACGCCATTGATGACCATACACTGGCCCCAAATCACCCTTTTCATCTGCCCATTCATTCCAAATACGCACTCCATTTTCTTGCAGATATTTAACATTTGTATCTCCTTTTATAAACCATAACAATTCATAAATTATTGATTTTAGGTGTAACTTTTTAGTCGTTACCATCGGAAAACCTTCACTTAAATCAAATCGCATTTGATATCCAAAAACACTTTTGGTTCCTGTTCCTGTTCTATCCCCTTTTTCATTTCCGTTGTCTAAAACGTGCTTTACTAAATCATGATACTGCTTCATTCTACTACTACATTTAATCGTTAAAATTTTGACTTGTTTAACAGCGTAAAAATAAAAAAGCATCTACAAAAAATGTAAATGCTTTTAAAAATTATATTAATAAGTTATCAACTATACTTATGCCCAAATACAGTTTCCATTACTTTGGCAATACCCATAGTCACAAAACTCAAAACCGCTTCCAAATCTCGTACAACACATGTTGCTTCCTTTACAGTAGGTATAACCTCCACCGTTAATTTCGTTTTGCTCTTTTTTTGATAACGTTTTAATTCCTTTTAAATTTTTTAGTTTTTTCATGATAGATTTAATTTCGAGGGTTAATATTGGTATAAATGTATCAAAAAAAAAGAATAATAAAAATTATTAATCTAAAAAACAATAAGTTATACTAACAAAAAATGTTTTAACCTATAATCATTCCTGCAATAGTTGCCGACATTAACGAAGCTATTGTTCCTCCTATTAATGCTTTCATACCAAATTCAGATAAGTTTTTACGTTGTCCTGGAGCTAATGATCCAATTCCTCCTATTTGAATTCCAATAGAAGCAAAATTAGCAAATCCACATAACATATATGTTGCCATAATTACTGATTTGTTGTATGTTAAATGTGTAGCAGAAGCTATATTTTTTAATTCTGCTAACTGAATATAGCCTACAAATTCACTTGCAGCTAGTTTGATACCCAATAACTGTCCCATCAATGCCATATCTTCTTTGGCTACTCCTATTAACCACATTAGAGGAGCGAAAATATATCCTAGAATAAATTCTAGTGAGAGCGACTTGTATGATGTTGCATTTGCTATGACCTGATTTAAGCTGGTGAATTTCCAATTAAAATACTCTATCCCATCGAAACCTCCTAAACCTCCTAGTATTCCATTTACCATAGCTATAAAGGCAACAAAAACTAGTAACATAGCACCAACATTCATCGCCAATTGTAAACCTTCAGTGGTTCCATTAGCAATGGCATCTAAAATATTTGAACCTATTTTCTCCTGGGAAACCTCAACAACAGTATTTACTTCTTCAGTTTGAGGATATAAAATTTTTGAAATAATGATTGCTCCTGGTGCTGCCATTACCGAAGCTGCTAATAAGTGTTTTGCATATAATAAGCGTAACACTTCATCATCTCCTCCTAAAAACCCAATATATGCCGCTAAAACCGCTCCTGCTACCGTTGCCATTCCTCCTATCATTACTAACAGGATTTCAGAGCGATTCATTTTTTCTAAATAGGCTTTAATTAATAATGGAGCTTCAGTTTGTCCTAAGAATATATTTCCTGCTACCGATAAACTTTCGGCACCAGAAATTTTCAGAATTTTACTTAATGACCATGCCATTAGCTTAACTATTTTTTGAATTATTCCTAGATAAAACAACAAGGAAGTTAATGCTGAAAAGAAAATAATAGTTGGTAGAATTTGAAATGCAAAAATGAAACCAAAAGTATCCATATCTGATATAAGTCCTTCGAATAAAAATTTACTTCCTGCTTTTGTAAATTCTAATATTTCTACAAAACCTTTTCCTATAAACTCAAAAATAGCCTGTACGAAAGGAACTTTCAAAACCCCAATGGCAATTATTAGCTGAAAAGCCAAACCTAAGCCCACTGTTTTCCAATCAATTCCTCTTCTATTAGCACTGAATAAGAAAGCAATAATGAGTAGGGTAATCATTCCTAAAGCTCCTCGCCATAAACTTTTCATTGAAAAACCTTGGCTTGGAATTATTTTACTTGTACCTTCTGCTTCTTTTTCAGTTTCTTGAGCTAAAACTACTTTTGGCTCTGCTGTAAAATTATAAAGTATATTTTTTTCTGAAAGTGTTAAGACTTCATTTGTCAATTCAACCACGTTGTAATAACGAACAGTATCATTAGGTTGCTTGTAGTTGAAAATTAATAAGTTGTTTTGATGAATATAGTTTCCTGAAGCTTGTAAACTATCTTTTTCTACTAAAGAGTATGTAAAGTTTCCTTCTGATAAGGTAAAAACATCTGTAGGGTCTATAGAGACAATTGAATCTCCTTCTGTTGTTGTAATTGATGAGAAATTCCACTTTTTTTCAATGCTTTGGCTAAAAGTTATCATCGTAACGCAAAGCATTATGAAAGTAAATAGTTTCTTCATTTTTAATATTTTAAATTAAGAACGTTTGCTAATTTCATCACGAATCTTAGCTGCCAATTCGTAGTTTTCATTGGCTACAGCGTCGTTAAGTTGTTCGTGTAATTCTTTAAGTGATAAGTTTGAGTAGCTACCTTGCTCTTCTTCCTCTTCAATTGAAAATTCTATTTCATCTTCGTCCGAATCTAGGTCTTCTTCAATTGTTAACTCTTCATCCATTTTTAGATAAATACCTGCTTTATCTAAAATATTTTCATAAGTAAAAATTGGTGCCTCAAATCGAACTGCCAATGCTATCGCATCTGATGTTCTTGTATCAATAACCTCTTCTACCCCTTCTCGTTCACAGATTAAACTTGAATAAAATACACCATCAACTAATTTGTGTATAATTACTTGTTTAACAGTAATGGAAAATCGATCAGAAAACGTTTTAAACAAATCGTGCGTAAGTGGTCTTGGCGGGCGAATTTCTTTTTCCAAAGCGATGGCTATTGATTGTGCTTCAAATGCTCCTATGATTATAGGAAGTGTTCTAGTTCCTTCCATTTCACTAAGTACTAAAGCATATGCCCCACTTTGTGTTTGGCTATATGAAATCCCTTTTATAGTTAATTTAATTAAGCTCATGTAAAATCAATCATCATAAAATACAAAAAGCTGTCTAAATTTAGGCCTTATGCTTAAAATTTTAGACAGCCTTCTTAAGTGGCACAATTTACTAAAAATTATGAGTTGTACTCTAATTTCTAGTAAAAGAAAAAATCACCACTATTTTATGCTTCTTTAAAAGCTTTTAATTTATCTACTAACTCAGGAACAACTTCAAAAGCATCTCCAACAATACCATAATCTGCAGCCTTAAAGAAAGGTGCCTCAGGGTCTGTATTAATTACTACTTTTACTTTTGAAGCATTAATTCCTGCTAAATGCTGAATTGCACCAGAAATACCAATGGCAATATATAAGTTAGATGCTACTGGCTTTCCTGTTTGACCAACGTGCTCACTATGAGGACGCCATCCTAAATCAGATACTGGCTTAGAACATGCAGTTGCTGCACCTAAAACATCAGCTAATTCTTCAACCATTCCCCAGTTTTCAGGACCTTTTAAGCCTCTTCCTGCAGAAACTACGATATCAGCATCAGCAATAGTAACCTTACCTGTTGCTTTATTAATATTTTCAGACTTCACTCCTAATTCAGGTAAGGTAGCATCAAATCCTTCTGTAGATCCACTTACTGAATTTTCATGCGCTCCATAAGAGTTTTTAGCAACACCTATTACTTTCTTCTCTGTTGAAATTTCAGTATTATTAAATCCTTTGTTTGAGAATGCTTTTCTCTTAACAACAAAAGGATTTGTACTACTTGGTAACGCTACTACATTTGAAGCATATCCTGCTTCTAAAGCAACTGCTACTAATGGCGCTAGAGTTAGTCCGTCAACACTAGAATCAATAATTACAGTAGTTGCCCCTTTTGCTTCCGCTACTTGCTTAATAATTGAAGCATATCCTTTAGCATTAAAAGAAGGTAAATCATTCTTTACTTCTACTACTTTCTCTGCTCCAAAAGTATATAGTTCAGAAGCATTTCCTCCATTAACAGTTAACACTACTAGGTCGCTTCCTAATTGCTCTGCTACTTTTTTTCCGTATGAAACCACTTCAAAAGCTGTTTTTTTGAATTTTCCTTCCGATGAATCGGCAAAAACTAATACAGACATAATTATTTTAATTTTTAGTTGTTAATGATTTGTTTTTGATTTTCAAACACTAACAAGTTTTTATATTTATTTTATTTAGCTGATTATATTACTTTTGCTTCGTTATGTAATAAATCAATTAATTCATCTACACTCTCTACTAACTTGACAGCTCCTTTTGGTGCTAATTTTTCAAAGTTTTGTGTAGCTGTTGCTGCAGGAGCTCCAGTTGGTTCAACCACATTTAATGGTTTTTTACGCGCCATCATGATACCTCTCATATTAGGAATACGTAAATCTTTTTCTTCTACGATTCCTTTTTGACCTGCAATTACCATTGGTAATGTTGAAGATACTTTTTCTTCCCCTCCATCAATCTCTCTATTTAACGTAGCATTTGTCCCGTCTACCTCTACACCAACACATCCATTAACAAAGTTAAAATCTAACAAAGAAGCTAACATTCCAGGAACCATTTGTCCATTGTAGTCAGCAGATTCTTTTCCTGCTAAAACTAAATCATATCCTCCATTTTTAACAACTTCAGCTAATTCTTTAGCAACCATAAATCCATCCGTTGGCTCAGCATTTACACGAATTGCATCATCTGCTCCAATGGCTAAAGCTTTACGTAAAGTAGGCTCAGTAGAAGCCCCTCCAACATTCACTACCGTTACACTTGCTCCTTGTTTTTCTTTAAACCACATTGCACGAGTTAAACTAAACTCATCGTATGGGTTTATAACATATTGAACCCCGTTAGTATCAAACTTTGTATCGTTATCAGTAAAGTTGATTTTTGAAGTAGTATCAGGTACATGACTGATACAAACTAATATTTTCATATATCGTTGTTTTAAAGAAACTTAATTTTGTGCGACGAAGTTAAGGATTTTTTTTAATTTACTATGCGTGCATAGTAAATTTTTTATCCTACTTTAATCGCCCTCAAAATTAAGGTATTATTATTACTTAATCATTTGTTGATTTTAAAGCTACAATATTACTCCTATTTTTATTATTTTTGCACTCTTGATAAACAACTACTTATAAAACGTATGAAAACAATACAATTTAGAGAAGCCGTTTGCGAAGCAATGAGCGAAGAAATGCGCAGAGATGAAAGCATTTACTTGATAGGAGAAGAAGTTGCTGAGTATAATGGTGCATATAAAGCCAGTAAAGGAATGCTAGACGAGTTTGGTGCTAAACGCGTTATTGATGCTCCTATTGCCGAGTTAGGTTTTGGCGGTATTGCTGTAGGATCGGCAATGAATGGTAATCGCCCTATTGTTGAGTATATGACTTTTAATTTCTCACTAGTAGGAATTGATCAGATTATTAACAATGCTGCGAAAATTCGTCAAATGAGTGGTGGACAATTTAACTGTCCTATTGTTTTTCGTGGCCCTACTGCTTCTGCTGGTCAATTAGCTGCCACACATTCACAAGCTTTTGAAAGTTGGTATGCAAACTGCCCTGGTTTAAAAGTAATTGTCCCTTCGAACCCATATGATGCAAAAGGTTTATTAAAAGCAGCTATTCGCGATGATGACCCAGTAATTTTTATGGAATCTGAGCAAATGTATGGTGATAAGATGGAAGTACCTGAAGGAGAATATATTATTCCTATCGGAGTTGCTGATATCAAAAGAGAGGGTTCAGATGTAACTGTAGTATCTTTTGGTAAAATAATTAAAGAAGCATACAAAGCCGCTGATGAATTAGTTAAGGAAGGAATTTCAGTTGAAATTATTGATTTACGTACGGTTCGTCCAATGGATCATAAAACCATTTTAGAATCTGTAAAGAAAACTAACAGATTAGTAATTTTAGAAGAAGCATGGCCTTTCGGTAGTGTTTCATCAGAAATTACTTTTAGAGTACAAGACGAAGCATTTGATTACTTAGATGCTCCTATAAAAAGAATTACTACTGCAGATACTCCTGCACCATATTCTCCAGTATTGTTAGAAGAATGGTTGCCAAATGCAAATGATGTTATAGCTGCTGTAAAAGAGGTAATGTACCGTAAATAATTAGAGAAAAAGAAATTGAAAATAAATTAAAATCCTTTTGACTTCTGTCAAAAGGATTTTGTAGTAAAAAATATAATGAAACATCTTCTAGCCCTACTACTACTGCTAGTTACCAACACTTTAAGCGCACAGCTAACTATACAAGGTAAAGTAGTTGACGAATTTAACAACCCTATTCCCTTTGTAAATGTAATTTTAAAGAAAACTACATATGGAACAACCACTGGTGATAATGGTAAATTTTATTTAAAAACTAAAAAATATAGAGGTATACTTGAGATATCTTTTGTGGGTTTTCAAACTCAAACCATTAAAGTAAGTCAAAAAACAAAATTTCTAAGTATTGTTCTAAAAGAAGAAAGTAATGAACTAGAAGAAGTAGTTATTGTTACCAAACCTAAAAAACGTTTAAAGAAAAAAGAAAATCCAGCTTATAGAATTTTAAAAGAAATTTGGAAACGTAAGAGGAAAAATGGACTTGATTTAGTAGACTATTACCAGTATAAAAAAAATACAGCAATAGAAATTGGGCTTAACAACTTAGATACGCTTTTCTTAAAAAAAATATTTAAAAACGACTATGAAAAAGCTCTTCAAGAAATTAAGTATGATAGTGACGGGATAAACTATTATATACCCATTCACTTAAATGAGCAAGTTGCTAATGTATACGGTGACAATATAAACAATAATATAAGAGAAGACATAGAAGCTGAAAAATCTGAAGGTCTAAGCGCTCAAGGTTTTATTTTTGACCGAATGGCAAACACTTTTCAAAATATTGATGTTTTTAAAAACAACATAACACTACTTCAAAAACCTTTTATCAGTCCTTTATCTACAGATGGGTTTTCAACTTACGATTATGTTTTATACGATAGTATTATTAACAATAATAAAAAGTTATATAATATATACTTCTTCCCAAGAAGAGATGGTGACTTAGCTTTTCAAGGGAATTTTTGGGTTGCTGATAAAAACTTCTCTATCAAAAAACTTAAAATGAAAGTTCATAAAAGCATCAACCTAAACTTTGTAAGAAGGTTAACTTTTGAAAAAGAATTTGAGGTACGTAATGATAGTATTTATATTCCTGTTAAAAATGCTTACGAAGGAGATTTTACTTTTTTTGACAAAAACGAAAGCAACAAAGGACTTACTATTAAAAAAAATATTGTTTTTAAAAATTACATCCTAGACAAAACTCTTCCTAAAAAATTCTATGAACAAACTATTGAGAAGATTAGACCTGATCAATACAAAAAAGAACAATCGTATTGGGAAACCATTCAAACTGACGAAAGCAAAAAAACATACCAATTAATTGAAAGTGTTAAAGAAAAAAAACAAATTAAAAACTTAACAGGTCTTATAAATACTGTAGCAAGTGGTTTTATAAACACTAATATTGGTATACAAATAGGGTCTTTATGGACAACTTTTGCTAACAACCAAGTTGAAGGATTTAGAACTAAATTAGGGTTTAGAACTTTTGTTACTAAAGATGATCGTTTTCGTTTAAGCGGCCATGTTGCTTATGGCTTTAAAGACAAGCGTGTAAAATATGGCTTAGAAGCTCGATATCTCTTAACATACAAACCTAGAATTGCAGTTGGTGTGGCCTATCAAAATGACATAGAACAATTAGGTAGTACGTTATTAAATACAACACAACTCATAGGTAGAAGCTTTGGTACCACTGCATTATTTTCAAGAGGAGATAACTTCTTTTTATCTGATGTTGAAAAGGTAGCCGCAAACTTCGATTATCAAATTCAACAAAACTTACATATCGGATTTAACTTTTCTCATTCTAAAATAGCCTCAGCTTCTGAAGAAAATTTTTCTATGAATTATAGAGGTCAAAATGGAAATATACAGTCAAGAGTTACTGATGTTACTTCTGATATTTATATTTCTTTTACACCAGGAAGGTTTGTATACGGCTTAGGGGTAGAAAGACGTTTTGGCCGAAACATATTTCCTACGTTCGTGTTAAACTACCGAAAAGGGTATAAAGGACCTTTTAATGGAACACACAGCTATGATAAAATTCAGTTCAAATACAGTCAACCTATTTTACTTAGTAAATTTGGAACTTTAGATGCCAGTATCGAAGCAGGAAAAACGTTTGGCACTGTTCCTGTTGCTTTATTAAGTCCAGTTCCTGCCAATCAAACATTTTCATTAGTTAAAGATACCTTTGCCTTACTAAATTACTATGATTTTGTTACTGATGAATACTTAGCAGGACATTTTGAACACCACTTTAATGGCTATATACTAAACAGAATTCCATTATTAAAAAAATTAAAACTAAGAAGTTTGGTTTCTTTTAGAGCTGCATACGGAAACATCTCGCAAGAAAACAGAGCTATCAATGATGGTTTATCTAATAGTAATGGAGCACTTAATATTAACTATAATGCTCCTAAAAAACTATATTATGAATACAGTGTTGGCTTAGAAAATATTGGGTATGGTAACTTACGTTTTCTTAGAATTGACGCTATTTGGAGAAGCAATTACACTCCTCCTACAGGTTCAATTGTAACACCAACACCTAAGTTTGCAATTAGAATAGGCATTAAACCCGGCTTATAATCATACATTTAACCTTAAAATACCTTTATTTTTTCTTTTAAAAAGCTAATAAATCACTACTTTTGCAAACCGATTTCAGAAAACGAAGAAAAGTTAAGAATATATGACCGCAAAAGAAAGAAAAACAGTAGATGTTTTAATTGAAATACCAAAAGGAAGTAGAAACAAGTACGAGTACGATTTTAATTTAGGAAAAATTCGTTTTGATAGAATGTTATTCTCATCAATGATGTATCCTGGAGATTATGGATTTATCCCTCAAACACTAGCATTAGATGGAGACCCTTTAGATGTTTTAGTTTTAGGAGCAGAACCAACTTTTCCTATGTGTGTTATGGAGGTAAAACCAATTGGAGTTTTCCACATGGCAGACGAAAAAGGTCCAGATGAAAAAATCGTTTGTGTACCAGTATCAGACCCTATTTGGAATAAATATAACGACATTACAGACTTAAACCCACACCGTCAAAAAGAAATCACACACTTCTTCCAAGTATATAAAGATTTAGAGAAGAAAAAAGTTGATATCGGAGATTGGGGTAATGCTGATGAAGCTTACGAAATTTTAGATAAATGTTTAGAACGTTATGAAAATAGCGAACATAAAACAAATGGAGATTTTATCATTTAATATGTAAAATTCAACTTTTATAAAAAAAACCTCTTAGTTCTAACTGAGAGGTTTTTTGTTTAGTTATTGATTTTGTTATATTTACGAACACTTATAACTAATCAAATAATAATAACATGAAACAAAACATGATATATGTGCCAATAGTATTGGCTATTTTAGGACTCATTTTTATGTATATAAAAATGGTCTGGGTTAAAAAACAAGATGCAGGAAATGAAAAAATGCAATCCATTTCAAAAAGTATTAAAGAAGGGGCTCTTGCTTTTTTAGCTGCCGAATATCGACTGTTATTAATCTTCGTAATTATTGCTTCATTAGCTTTATTCGGAATCTCTCAATTAGTAGAAACGACAAGTATTATGATTGTTCCTGCATTTATTATAGGAGCAATTTTTTCTGCCTTAGCAGGAAATATAGGAATGCGCATAGCAACTGATGCTAACGCAAGAACAGCTGAAGCCGCAAAAACAAGTTTACCACAAGCTTTGAAAGTATCTTTTAGTGGTGGAACTGTAATGGGCTTAGGGGTAGCTGGTTTAGCTGTTTTAGGACTAAGTTTATTCTTTTTACTATTCATTGGTCAATTTATTACAGATGGCGAAAACTTCTATAATGAAATGACTGTTGTTCTAGAAGCTTTAGCCGGTTTTTCTCTAGGAGCTGAATCAATTGCTTTATTTGCTCGTGTTGGTGGAGGTATATACACTAAAGCAGCCGATGTTGGTGCCGATTTAGTAGGGAAAGTTGAAGCGGGGATTCCTGAAGATGACCCTCGTAACCCAGCAACCATTGCCGATAATGTTGGTGATAATGTTGGTGATGTTGCAGGTATGGGAGCTGATTTATTTGGCTCATATGTTGCAACTGTTTTAGCGGCCATGGTACTAGGAAATTATGTAATCAGAGACATGTCTATCAATACTCCATTTACTGATGATTTTAACAATATGGGGCCTATTCTATTACCTCTAGTAATTGCTGGTATTGGTATAATTGCATCTATCATAGGTACATTTTTAGTCGGTATTAAAGATAATACTGCGAAAGAAGCACAAGTACAAAAAGCATTAGATACTGGTAACTGGACATCCATAATAATAACATTAGCTGCAAGTTTCTTTTTAATCAAATGGATGCTACCAGAAACCATGCAAATGAGTTTCTTTGGAGAAGGAATTAAAGATGTTTCTTCTATGAATGTATTTTGGTCTGCTTGTATTGGTTTAGCTGTAGGAGCATTAATCTCAATGGTTACATCTTATTACACTAGTTTAGGTAAAAAACCTGTGTTAGATATTGTACAGAACAGTGCTACAGGAGCAGGAACTAACATTATAGCAGGTTTAGCCGTAGGTATGAAATCTACATTCTTATCTGTTCTATTATTTGCTGCTGCAATTTATGGTTCATATTACTTTGCAGGTTTTTACGGAGTTGCTTTAGCAGCTTCTGCAATGATGGCTACTACCGCTATGCAATTAGCTATTGATGCTTTCGGACCTATTGCCGATAATGCAGGAGGAGTTGCAGAAATGAGTGAACTAGAAGATCACGTTCGTGAACGTACTGATATTTTAGATTCTGTAGGAAACACTACCGCAGCAGTTGGTAAAGGATTTGCCATTGCTTCTGCCGCCTTAACAGCTTTGGCTTTGTTTGCCGCTTATGTAACTTTTACAGGAATTGACGGAATTAACATTTTTAAAGCAGATGTATTGGCAATGTTATTTGTTGGAGGAATGATTCCAGTAATATTTTCGGCATTAGCAATGCAGTCAGTAGGAAAAGCAGCGATGGAAATGGTACACGAAGTACGTCGTCAGTTTAGAGAAATTCCAGGAATTATGGAAGGAACAGGTACTCCTGAATATGCAAAATGTGTAGATATTTCAACCAAAGCTGCCTTAAAAGAAATGATTTTACCTGGGTTAATTACTATTATTACGCCTATTCTTATCGGATTATTATTTGGTGCTGAGCCTTTAGGTGGATATATGGCAGGTGTTTGTGTATCAGGTGTAATGTGGGCTATTTTCCAAAACAATGCCGGTGGTGCATGGGACAATGCTAAAAAGTCTTTTGAAGCTGGTGTTGAAATTAACGGAGAAATGACTTATAAGGGCTCTGACGCTCATAAAGCAGCGGTTACTGGTGATACGGTAGGTGACCCTTTTAAAGATACTTCTGGCCCATCTATGAACATCTTAATTAAATTAACCTGTTTGGTTGGTTTGGTAATTGCACCAATTTTAGGCGGACATTCTACACATACTAAAGAAAGTCATAAAGAAGTTAAAGTAGAAATAAAATCTACTGATGATGAAAAAGCAACAGCTGTAGTAACCACTACCAAAACTGAAAATGGTGAGACTATTTCTGAAACAGAAACCATTGAAGGTACTGTAGAAGAAGTAAAGCAAAAGGTAAAGGCAACTATGGATAAAGATACTATTAAAGAAGAGGATGTTAAAAAAATTGTAGAGCAAACTGAAAAAAACATAAAAGAAAAATTAGAAAAAAAAGAATAACCTTCTAGTCATAGTAAAACATAAAACCGATAGTAAGATTACTATCGGTTTTATGTTTTTCCAGAATACAATAACAATATATTTTATTAAAAAATAACACAAAACTTAAAATATTTTTGCAAAGAAATGGTCATAAAACTATGAGTGACTAAAAAGAAATCGTGTAAAAGTTAAAGCCTCGATAAAAAGTTTACCCATTTTATGGAAGGTTTTCTAAGTAATAATCTATGTTCAGACTGATATATAGCATGTCTAATAACCTCAAAAAAAATGACAACAATGAGCTAGACTTATTCTTTGCTTTTGTTGGGTGCATCTCATGGTTTGGGTGATTTTTTTTCTAATAGAGGTGCCATATTGCTTGTCTGAAATATCTATCATCGTGTTGAGAATCTCATCCTTAAATCCTCGTTCTAACCGTTGATATTTTATGCAGGTATTTCGTTTGATTTTGGCATGGAATGGATTGAGGCGTTATTTCAGTTAAGTTACCAAAACAGTACTTCTGCCTTAGATACTATAAGCTTTTTGTACTTGTTTATAGCTTACCTCTTTTTTTACCTATGATACCACAGCTAATTTAAAGCCTAAATTGTAATCGCGTTGGGTGCGCTTAACCAGCTTGTTTACTCCTTTACTCATAATAAGTCGATTTTGTTTCAACTTATTTCAGGACGGGACAAATTTAGGAATGAAAAAGCCTTCCATTTTGGAAGGCTTTTTACTACTTATTTTTTATTATGATGGTTCTTCACCATCTAACAATGGTACTGTTTGTGGCACGAAATCTTTTCCGTGAACATACTCACCATTTTCATCTGTTTTACTATAATCGTAAGCCCATCTGTGTACTTCAGGGATAGCTCCTGGCCAGTTACCATGAATGTGTTCTACTGGTGTAGTCCATTCTAAAGTATTTGCTTTCCATGGGTTTTGTGTAGCTTTTTGACCTCTATACATAGAGATAAAGAAGTTTGCTATAAAGATTAACTGTGCAGCTCCTCCTACTAAAGCCATAAGCGTCATAAATACGTTGATATCAGCCAAATCATCAAACATTGGAAAGTTTGTGTTTGTATAATAACGACGTGGTAAACCTGCTAAACCAATAAAGTGCATTGGGAAAAATACTCCGTAAGCTGTAATCATTGTTAACCAAAAATGCCAATAACCTAAAGTCTTGTTCATCATTCTTCCAAACATTTTAGGAAACCAGTGATAAACACCAGCAAACATCCCTAATAAAGCAGATACTCCCATTACTAAGTGGAAATGTGCCACTACGAAATAAGTATCGTGAACGTTAATATCTAGAGCTGAATCACCTAATACCAATCCTGTTAAACCTCCTGTAACGAATGTAGATACTAATCCAATAGAAAAGAGCATCGCAGGATTTAACTGTAAGTTACCTTTCCATAAAGTAGTTACATAATTAAATGCTTTTACTGCTGACGGAATTGCAATTAATACTGTTGTAAAAGTAAATACTGACCCTAAAAATGGATTCATTCCTGATACAAACATATGGTGTCCCCATACAATTGTTGATAAGAATGCTATTGCCATAATAGACCCAACCATCGCACGGTATCCAAAAATTGGTTTACGTGCATTTGTTGAGATTACTTCAGAGCTAATACCTAATGCTGGTAATAAGATAATATAAACCTCTGGGTGACCTAAGAACCAAAATAAGTGCTCAAATAATACTGGTGATCCTCCTTGATAGTGTAATACTTCACCAGAAATAAAAATATCTGATAAATAAAATGAAGTACCAAAGCTTCTATCGAAAATTAATAATAATGCTGCAGATAATAATACTGGGAATGAAATTACACCAATGATTGCTGTAATAAAGAATGCCCACATTGTTAATGGCAATCTTGTCATTTTCATTCCTTTTGTACGTAAGTTTAAAACGGTTACGATATAGTTTAATGATCCAATTAATGAAGATGCAATAAAAATTGCCATCGATACTAACCATAATGTCATACCTGTACCTGAACCTGGAATTGCTTGTGGCAATGCAGATAGTGGAGGATAAATCGTCCAACCTGCTGATGCTGGTCCTGCTTCTACAAACAGTGAAATAATCATTATTACTGATGATAAAAAGAACAACCAGTAAGATACCATATTTAAGAATCCAGAAGCCATATCACGTGCTCCAATCTGTAACGGAATTAATAAGTTTGAAAATGTACCACTTAAGCCTGCTGTTAATACAAAGAACACCATTATAGTACCATGAATTGTAACTAACGCTAAATACATATCTGGATTCATAATTCCATCTGTTTGATGGCTTCCTAAAAATGCCTCAACGATTGAAAATGATGTATCTGGCCATGCAATTTGTAAACGAAACAACATAGACATGAAACCTCCTATGATCCCCATGAATATACCTGTGATTAGGAACTGCTTTGAGATCATTTTATGATCTTGACTAAAGATGTATTTAGTTACAAATGTTTCTTTGTGATGATGATCTGACATAATCTATATCTTTATATACTTTTTAAAAATATCTTATTTAATAACTTGAGCTAATGTTTTTTGTTCTGATAACCACTTGTTGTATTCGTCATTACTTACAACAGTAATTTTCATTTGCATATTGTAGTGAGATGCTCCACAAATTTTATTACATAGTAATAGGTAATCAAACTCATACGGATCTTCCCCTTTTGCTCTTCTAATCTTATTAATTCCTTCTGTTTTCGCCATTACCTCTTTGTTCTGACGCATTTCTGCAGTAGTATATTTAGGTGTAAAGGCAAATTGAGTAACCATACCAGGAACACAATTCATTTGCGCTCTAAAGTGAGGCATATAAGCTGAGTGTAATACATCTTGTGAACGGAACTTAAACAATACTTTTTTACCTTTTGGTAAGTATAGTTCAGTTACTTGTTTATCGTCTTGTGCACTTGGGTCTGACATATCAACACCCATTGTATTAATTCCTTTAATAAAGTTTACATTACCAAGACCTAATTGGTTGTCTTCTCCTGCATATCGTGCATCCCAACGAAATTGTTGTGAATACACCTCTATTACTATTGGGTTTTCTTCATCTCCAACATACATTATGTTATTCCAGGCCCATAAACCATAACCAATTAACAATACAATTGTTACTGCAGGTATAGTTGTCCAAATTAACTCTAATTTATGACTGTCTGCATAAAATAATGCTTTGTTGTTTTTATTTCCTTTATACTTATAGGTAAAAAAGAAAATTAAAAACTGCATACCGAATTGAACAATACCAATTAACCAAAAAGTAATGTTGAATAAATTATCATCGTGCTCTCCTTCAAAAGAAGCAGCTTCTGGTAACATTATTACGTTCATGGCTATTAAGCAGTAAATCATCATTGCATAAAGGAATACTAAAAAACCTAAAGCATATTTACCTTGTCTTTCGTTGTCCTCATCTGTAGCAATTACAGAACGGAAATTCATTATACGAGTAATTTGCCAAAAACTTACTCCGATTGCAACTGCTATGAAAATATAAAATAAAGCGAGCATATTATCTAAACTATTTGTTTATTAATTCTATTTATTAATGATGATTACTATCTTCTCCTTTGTGTTCGATATTATAGTAATGGTATGTTTCACTTTCGTGTAAATACGGATTACCCTTTGGTATTGGATTTGCTTTAGCAAAGGCGGTGAATGTTGCAAAAATAAACAATCCTATAAAGAATAATAATCCGCTTATTTCACCAATTCCGAATCCCCATTGTCCTCCAACTGTACCAGGCATAATCATTACAAATAAATCGATATAGTGACCTACTAATATTACTAAACCACCTAAGGTAACAAACCAAGGAATACTCTTAAAATCACTATTGATTAATAATAATATTGGGAAAACAAAATTCATAACTACCATAGCTAAAAATGGCACCTTATATTCGTTAAAACGCAATAAGAAATAGGTAGTTTCTTCTGGCATATCAGCATACCATATTAACATAAACTGAGCAAACCATAAATATGTCCAGAATACAGAAAAACCAAACATAAACTTTGCTAAATCATGAATATGACTATCATTAACTAATGGTAAAGCTCCTTTAGAACGTAAGTAAATAGTTACTAATGCTATTACTGTTAAAGCTGACACTAAGAAAGTAGCTAACACGTACCATCCAAATAATGTAGAGAACCAGTGTGGGTCAATTGTCATAATCCAATCCCAAGACATCATACTTTCAGTAATCATGAAGAAAAATAAGAATATAACAGAAATGTTATAGTTCTTCTTATGTAGTTTTAAGTCTCCATTATCTTGTTTAATAGAATTTCTTCTGATAATAAATCTATATGCATTCCATACTAGTAAATAGAAAATACTTCTCATTAACCAACCTGGAGTATTCAAATACCATTTTTTACCATCTATAATTGAATCATAGTTTGGACTTGTAGGATCTACAACTCCTTCTCCCATCCAAGGAAATAAATGATTCATGTGCATTACTGTAAGAATTAAAAATACTAACATAGCAAGACTTACATAGTGTAGGTTTGCTGTAATAGCCTCCATAACTCTGAATAACACAACAGACCATCCTGATTGTGCCACTCTTTGAGAAGCATAAAATGCTAATACTAGTAATGTAATTCCTAAAGAGAATAATAAAGCAACATACACAGCAGACCAAGGTCTGTTTTGCATTTGATGGAAAGCATGCTCTGCATGAGCATCTCCGTGATCTTCACTATGTGCTTCTGCTACTTCAGTAGTTTCATCATGTGCTCCTTCAGTTGCTACTTCTACTTCTTCATGAGTATCTTCAGCTACGTGTACTGCTGAACTATCTTGTTCTTGTGTGTTTTCTGTAGCTTCTTCTGAATGTTCTTGCTCACTGCTATGAACTGCTTCTTCTTTATGAGTTGCTGTACTATCAGCAGCATGTTCTTCTGTCGTTGCCTCTTCTTCGTGATTTTCAACTTCAACATGCTTCTCAACTTTAGCTTCTTCAGTATGCCCTTCATCAGTATGAGTAGCTGCTGCTTCATGACCTCCGTGGTGTGCATCTTGTTTTGCTAAAATTTCTTTTGCTTCTTCTAATGTTTTAGGTGCCGACATAAAATTGTAGGCGGTACCTAAAGCTCCTAAAATCATAAGAGCAATAGCTAGCATTTTTAATTTTCCTGAAAACTGGTACATATCTTAACTATCTATTATAGACTTATTTTAATTCGCTTCTTAATTTTTCTACGTATTGTACAACTTGCCAACGCTCGTTGTGTCTTAACTGTGACGCATGAGACCCCATCAAGTTTTTACCATACATAATTACATGATAAATACTACCAGGAGTTAACTCTCTATCTGCGTAATTTGGAATACCATTGAATTTATCTCTCTGTGATAATACTCCGTTTCCATCACCTTTTGTTCCGTGACAAGAAGCACAGTAAATTTCGTATAACTCTTTACCTTTTTCTAAGTTTTCCTCAGTTGTTGGTAATGGGTTTTTTAATTCAGTTTTAGCTTTTTCGTATCCATCATTAGTATCAAGAATGTCATAAGCTACTTCTCCTTTTCTGTTAACAGTACCTGAAACAGGTAGTCTATTAACCATTTCACCATTTAAACCTTCGGCACCATTTGCATCGTAAGGTACAGATACATACATGTCTGGCATGTATTGTAATTGTGGTTTACGTTTATCGTTGCAAGAACTTAAGCTTGTTACTACTACAGCTAAAGCGATAATTATTTTAAAACTTTTCATATCTCTTTATTAGTGCGTTTCTACTACGTTAATTTCTACAGCTCCCGTTGTTTCTAACAAAGCTTTCAATTCTTCTTCATTTCCATTTACAGGAATTTCCATTAGAAAGTGGTCATCTGTTGTTCTTGGATCAGGGTTTTCTGCTTCTTTAAATGGCCAAATTCTACTTCTCATATAAAAAGTAATAACCATTAAATGTGCTGCAAAAAACACTGTTAATTCAAACAATATTGGCACAAACGCTGGCATATTTGAAGCCCAAGAAAAACTTGGTTTACCACCAATATCTTGAGGCCAATCAGCAATCATAGTATACCATGTTAACCAAATTGCAACAGATAAACCTGTAATTCCATACATAAAAGCTGTAATTGCTAAACGTGTTGGTGCTAATCCCATTGCTTTGTCTAATCCGTGAACTGGGAATGGACAAAATACTTCTTCAATATGATGATGTTCTGCTTTTACTTTCTTAACGGCATCCATTAAGATATCATCATCATTATATAATGCGTGAATTACTTTATTAGTGCTCATTGTTCTCTTCTCTTGATTTTTTAAAATTCTCACCTGATGACTTCAAGATTGTTTTAATCTCTGCTGTAGGAATTACGGGGAAAGTTCTTGCATATAATAAGAATAATACAAAGAAAAATCCTATAGTTCCAATGAAGATACCTACGTCTACAAACGTTGGCTCAAAACGCCACCAAGTAGATGGTAATTGTCCTTTACTTAATACAATTGCGATAATATCAAAGCGCTCGAACCACATACCTATGTTGATTACAATTGATATAATGAAAGACCAAATAAAGCTTCTTCTAATTTTCTTAATCCATAATAATTGTGGAGTAAAAATGTTACAGATTAATAATGACCAAAATGCCCATCCGTATGCTCCTGCTTCTGCTCCAAATGATAAGTATGTGTAGTTTTCGTAAGGAGAACCTGTATACCATGCAATAAAGAACTCAGTTGCATAAGCTACAGCTACAATACCTCCTGTTAAGATAATTACGATGTTCATATACTCAACGTGTAAACGTGTAATATATGCTTCCATGTTCGTAACCTTACGCATAATACCTAGTAACGTTTGTACCATTGCGAATCCTGAGAAAATTGCCCCAGCTACGAAGTAAGGAGGGAAAATTGTTGAGTGCCATCCTGGGTTAATAGAAGTTGCGAAGTCCATCGATACAATTGTGTGTACAGAAAGTACTAATGGAGTTGCTAAACCTGCTAATACTAAAGACACCTCTTCAAAACGTTGCCAATCTTTTGCTCTACCTGACCATCCGAAAGATAATAATGAATAAATTTTCTTTTGGAAAGGTTTTACAGCTCTATCACGAATCGTTGCAAAATCAGGTAATAAACCAGTCCACCAGAACACTAATGACACCGATAAATACGTAGAAATTGCGAATACATCCCATAATAATGGAGAGTTAAAGTTTACCCATAATGATCCGAATTGGTTAGGAATTGGTAATACCCAGTATCCGTTCCATGGACGTCCCATGTGGATGATTGGGAACAATCCTGCTTGGAATACCGCAAAGATTGTCATCGCTTCTGCCGAACGGTTAATTGCCATTCTCCATTTTTGACGGAATAATAAAAGTACCGCAGAAATAAGTGTACCGGCGTGACCAATACCTACCCACCATACGAAGTTGGTGATATCCCATGCCCAACCGATGTTTTTACTTAATCCCCAAACACCAATACCTGTTCCTACGGTGTAGAAGATACATCCAAATCCCCATAACATTGCTGCTAAGGAGATATAAAATGCTATATACCAATTTTTGTTTGCTTTACCTTCAATAGGTCTAGCAATATCTTCAGTAATATCATGGTAACTCTTGTCACCAAGTATTAAAGGTTCTCTATAAGATGATTCGTAATGAGACGACATAAATCTATATACTTATTAATTTTACTATTAAGCTTCGTTTGTATTTCTTACTTTCACTTGATACACTACGTTTGGTTTTGTACCAATATAATCTAACACGTGGAAAGCTCTTCTATCTTCTTTTAATGTTGCAACTGAATCTTCTGAGTTGTTTATATCTCCAAACACCATTGCTCCTGTAGAACATGCTGATGAACATGCAGTTGCAAATTCATCTTTCTTAACAGCTCTACCTTCTTTCTTAGCCTTTAAGATAGTAGCTTGTGTCATTTGAATACACATAGAACATTTCTCCATAACTCCACGAGAACGAACAACTACGTCTGGATTTAACACCATTTTTCCGTATTCGTTATTCATATTGAAATCAAACTCATTGTTATCAGCATAGTTAAACCAGTTGAAACGACGAACTCTATACGGACAGTTGTTTGCACAGTAACGAGTACCAACACAACGGTTATATGCCATTTGGTTTTGACCTTGACGACCGTGAGAAGTTGCTGCTACTGGACATACTGTTTCACATGGTGCGTGGTTACAGTGCTGACACATCATTGGTTGGAATGCTACTTGAGGGTTCTCAGCAGGGTTCTCTAATGCATCAAATAAATCACCTTTACTTAACTCTAATACTTTCTCAGTATAGCGTCTTTCAACTTCTTGGTTTGCAAGACTAGGGTTTTTAGCTTTGAACTCTTCTAGCGTCATACGTACTTCACCGTCTTCATTCTTATCATACTGCTTATCTACAACAGTTGATGAATAATAACGATCTATACGCAACCAAGCCATATCTCTACCTACACGAACTTCATCTTTCCCAACAACTGGAACGTTGTTTTCAGCGTGACATGCAATAACACATGCTCCACATCCTGTACATGATGTTAAATCGATAGATAAGTTAAAGTGATGCCCTAAACTTCTATCATGCTCATCCCACAAATCGATTGTACTTCCTTCTACTTCTTGATGATCATAAGAAACCATAAATGGCTTGTTCCAAGTATGCTTAGGGTCTAATTTTTTATTGTTTACTTCTTTTAATGAAGCTTCTCTTAAGATATCGTGACGACCTGCTAAGGTACTTTGTACTTGCATACAAGCAAACTTGTGCCATCCTAAAGCTTTTTCTATAGAAACATTGTACTGTACATTATTTCCGTTTTGGTAGAAAGGATATGCATTAATACCTACTTGCATTTCTGACTTTAATCCTTGAGTTCTACCGTAACCTAATGCTAAACCTACTGATCCTTTTGCTTGACCTGGCTGTATAATTACTGGAATTTTGTTTATTGTAACTCCATTAACTGTTACATTAGCATAGTTACCATCAATAGCACCGTTATCTTTAACTGGGTTTTCAAAACCTAATTCTTTGGCATCAGCCATAGAAACGGTTAAGTAGTTATCCCAAGAAGCACGCGTAATTGGATCTGGTAATTCTTGTAACCAAGGGTTATTTGCTTGTTTACCATCTCCTAAAGCTGTTGATGAATATAAGTTTAATTCGAATCCTGAAGTATTGTTAGCATTTCTTACTAATTGTACTGCTGCTGCATTTACATCTGCTGTAGCTTCAAAAGCTATTTCTTCTTCTACTGTAACATTTTCAGCTTTAAAGAATCCATCATGTAATGCTTGATTCCATGAAGCTCCTCCTAATACATTAGTACTCCAAAATTCTTTTAAGGTATCATAGTAGTTTACTGTACTTCCTGACCATTTTAACAATACGTCTTGTACTTGACGTGTATTAAATAATGGTTGAATTGTAGGTTGCATTAAACTATAAACACCTTGTTTAGCCATAACATCTCCCCAACTTTCTAAGTTGTGAGGTGCTGGCAATGTATATTGTGTAGCATTAGCTGTAGCATCATCTTGAGTAGATAAAGCAACAGATAATTTTAAGTTCTTAATTCCTTCTGCTAAATCAGCTGCATTTGACAAAGAGTATAAAGGATTTACATTATAAGTAATTAATCCTTTTACTTTACCTCCTTTAATGTCTGCTACTAATTGAGCCACTTGAGTGTCGTTACCTTGGCGTTTTAAATTCACAGCCCTAGTATCAATTACTTCACTGCTTAGTGCTTTATTAATTGCTAAGGCAATTAATTGAGCATTTTTATCATTTAACCCAGTAACAACAACTCCTTTTGAACCAGCTTTTTTAAGGTCTTTAGCTAATTGCTTTACCTCAGTATCAAAAGCTGTTGCTTTAGAAGGGAGACTGCTTCCTGTTACTTGGTTATATAAGTTTATTAAAGCGAAAACTTGTTCAGATGGCTTAGCAACTATTCTTTTATCAGCATTTGCTCCTGCTAAAGACATATTGCTTTCTATTTGAACATGGTAAGACATTTTACCAGTTTGAACTCTACGTCCTTCTGCATAAGACTTCTCGTACCCACCTTGCCAATCTCCTAAGAAATCTGCTCCAATAGATGCAATAACCTCTGCCTTACTAAAGTCGTAATTTGGTAATACTCTTTTACCATACATAGCTTCAAAAGCATCTGCCGCTGCGCTATCAGAAATCGCGTCGTATACTACATGCTTAACATTTGGGTAAGCAGCAATAAAATCAGCAATTACTTTTTCAGTAGAAGGACTCGCTAAAGTACCTGTTAACAACACTACCGATTCGTTAGCATCTTTTAACTCGTTTAATTTAGCAACAATCTCTTTATCAGCATCTGCCCAAGAAATTTGAGCTTCCCCTTTTCTAGGTTCTTTTAAACGTAATTTTTCATCGTATAATGATAAAACTGATGCTTGAGTACGTGCGCTAGTTACTCCTCCTGCCTCTTTGTTTGGCATGATTTGAATTGGACGCCCCTCACGTGTTTTTACTAATACGTTTGCGAAATCAAAACCATCTGCAATTGTAGTTGCGTACCAATCAGCAACACCTACTACGATATCATTAGGTTGCACTACATAAGGAATTGATTTTCTTACTGGACCCTCACAAGCTGCTAAAGAAGCTGCTGCTGTGGTAAATCCAACATATTTCAAGAAATCTCTACGTGACGTTGATGATGTTTCTAAGGTTTCTTTGTCGCCTAAAAATTCATCTGTAGGAATATCTTGTACAAACTCATTATTACGTAGCGTTTCAACAATAGAACTACCTTTTAGTTCTTCAACACTTTGCCAGTATTTTTTGTTTGAAGCCATTTATATATGTGTTTTTCTACTTTCTAAATTGATTAATAGTGGCACTTACCACACTCTTTTCCTCCTAATTGCGCAATAGTTACTTGCTCAACACCGTACTTTTTAGCTAAATCTTCGTGAATCTTAGCATAGTACTCATTGCCTTTTAAGTCAACCTTAGTTGCCTTATGACAATCAATACACCAACCCATTGTTAATGGAGAATATTGATATACCTCTTCCATTTCTTCTACAGGCCCGTGACATTTTTGACAAGCTACCCCACCTACTGTTACGTGTTGCGAGTGGTTAAAGTATGCAAAATCTGGTAAATTGTGAATTCTTACCCACTTAATTGGCTTTGTATTACCTGTGTATTCTAATTTATCTGCATCCCAGCCTGCTGCTTCATAAATCTTTGCAATCTCTTTATCTAAATCTGCTTTCACTAAAGTATGATCATCCATAACCACTTTAGTATCATCGGCAACTTCTGAAATATTTTTATGACAGTTCATACAAACATTTACTGAAGGAATTCCAGATGTTTTACTATGCTTAGCAGATGAGTGACAGTATTGACAATCTATTTTATTATCTCCTGCGTGAATCTTATGCGAAAAAGCAATTGGTTGAATTGGCTGGTATCCTTCATCTACACCAACTTTAAACAAAGTACCAAACAAAAAGTAAGCTGTTACCAAAGCACCAAAAATAACTGTTAAGACTTTTAAGAATGTATTTTGCTTAATACCTTCCCATAATTCTGCAGTTTGCCCCATTAATCCTGGAGTTTTCGGAGCTCCTTTTAACTCACTAATAGTCTTTAACAAACTACCAATAATTAAAAATGCTACTACAATGGCCGCTGCTAAAATGTAAATCAACCAACTTGGAGCTTGACCTCCTTCAGGTTGACCAGCAATTTCTGCTCCTGCAACAGCAGCTTTCTTCACCTCTCCAACAGTCGTATAATAAAGAATATCATCAATATTTTGATCTGTTAACTGAGGGAATGCAGTCATATTAGAACCTTTGTACTCCTCAAAAACAGCTATCGCGTCTTTGTCTCCAGAAGCTCTAAGTTCAGCATTGTTTTTAATCCAAGCTTTCAACCACTCATTACTTCTTTTTTCTTCCACGCCAGCTAATGCAGGACCTACAAGTTTCTTGTCTAATTTATGACATGAGGCACAAAGAGACTTAAATAATTTTTTCCCTTCTTTTTGACGCGCTTCGTCAATATCTTGTGAAAACGCTGAAAAACTTACTAAGAAAATTAAAAAGAAAGCTAAACTCCTTACTAGAGTTTTGGTTAATCTACTGTGATGATTCACACTTTTCATACTATAAAATATAAGTTTTGTATCTATTTTGGTACAATTTTTTCTGTTACACTAATTAAAAATCAGCACACAGAAAGTTGCGCAAAAGTACTACTTCTGTCTAAATTGTGAAATGTTAAGAGAATCCTAATCTGTAATTTATAACAATTCTAAATAATTAACGTTAACAATGTATTAACTGACAAGTCATTACTTTTGTAAAAAGATTCAAAAAAAAATGAAGAAACATAACTTATATATTGCTTTTCTATTCATCGTTTTTAGCGGTGTTTTTAACACTAACGCACAGGGAGAACACACTGATAATAAGGATATTATTTCTTTAATAGAAAAAAAAAGAGCATATAATAAAAATAATGGTACTGGGTATAGAATTCAACTATACAACGGTCAAGAAAGACAAGCAAGAAGTTTACGCAACAGGTTTCAAATTGAATACCCAGGAATTTATACTAAGTTAACTTATAAAGCTCCTGAATGGAAAATACAGGTGGGTAACTACAAAACACGATTACATGCTGATAGAGCTTTGAATAAAATTCGTGAAAAATTCTCAGGTGCAATTGTGGTACCCATGTAACTAATTTTTACAGCATAAAAAAAGAGTAATTGTACAATTACTCTTTTTCTTTTACACTATATAATTTTAATAGGCTCTTTTATCACTTCCTTCATAGAAATTAATAAACGCTTGATTTACAACTCTATGACCTCCATCAGTAGGGTAATCTCCTGTAAAATACCAATCTCCTAAATTTTCAGGACATGCTTTATGCAAACCACTAACTGGTTGAAATATTACTTCTACTTCTGCTTTAATTTCAGCAGTTTTTAGCATTTGAGCAATTTTTGCAGAGACTTCTTCATCAGTAAATGGCGCATAAATTTCCTTTACATAATTTACTACATCTTTATCTTCGCTATTCTCTTGTTGCTTACACTTTTGATACACTTCATCAACAATGTGATATTGACCTGTCTCTTCCAATAGCTCTAAAGCTGCCTTAAACGCAATAAAGTCGTTTATCTTAGCCATATCTATTCCATAACAATCTGGATAGCGTATTTGAGGTGCCGAAGAAACTACTACTATTTTCTTTGGATTTAATCGGTCTAAAATCTTAATAATACTTTTCTTTAAAGTAGTTCCTCTTACAATACTATCATCAATAATCACCAAGTTATCCGTTGGCTTTACTACTCCGTAAGTTACATCATAAACATGCGCTACTAAATCGTCACGACTACTATCATCTGTAATAAACGTACGTAACTTTGCATCTTTGATTGCTATTTTTTCAAAACGTGGTCTTTTTGAAAGAATTTCAATTACTCTTTCTTTTGAAAGTTTTCCTTCACCAGCTAAAATAGCTTCAGTTTTTTGTTGGTTTAATACATCTTCAGCTGCCTCTATCATTCCAAAAAATGAGGTTTCAGCGGTATTTGGTATATAGGAGAATACCGAATTTTCAATGTCGTTATCAATCGATTTTAAAACTTCAGGAAACACGTATTTTCCTAAGTTCTTACGTTCTTCATAAATTGAAGCATCACTTCCTCTTGAAAAATAAATACGCTCAAACGAACATGCTTTTTTAGGTCTTTTCTCTAAAACAGGTGCCATTGTGGTTTGACCATCTTTCTTAATAATCAACGCATGACCTCTATCTATCTCTTTAATAGTATCCATTGGAACATTAAACACCGTCTGAATTACTGGTCGTTCTGAAGCTACTACAACTACTTCATCATCTTCATAAAAGAATGCCGGACGAATTGCAGAAGGATCTCTCAAAACAAATGCATCTCCATGACCTAATAACCCAGCCATAGCATAACCTCCGTCCCAGTTTTTAGCTGACCGTTGTAAAATACGTTGAAGATCTAAATGTTCTTCTATAAAAGGTGATGCATCTTTTTTACTATAGCCTGCTTCTTTTGCTTCTAAGTATAAATCAGAAACTTCTGATTCTAGAAAATGGCCTATTTTTTCCATCACAGTTACTGTATCAGTAAACTCTTTTGGGTGTTGTCCTAAATCAATCAAATCATTTAATAATTGTTTGGAATTAGTCATGTTAAAATTTCCTGCAACAATTAAACTTTGATGTTTCCAATTACTTTGACGTAAGAAGGGGTGTACACTTTCTATAGAATTTTTACCAAATGTACCATAACGAACGTGCCCTAAGAACAAGTTTCCAATATACGGTACTTTTTCTTCTTGCCATTTCACATCATCAACCTTGTCTGGGTTTTCTTCAAAAACACCATTAATTCTATGATTAATTTTCCCGAAAATATCTTGGATAGGTTGTGATTGATTGGAACGTATTCTACTAATATATCTTGTTCCAGGTGCTACATTAAATTTTATACTTGCTAATCCAGCACCGTCTTGCCCTCTATTGTGCTGTTTCTCCATTAACAGGTACATTTTGTTTACACCATAAAATGCGGTACCATATTTATCTTTATAGTATTGTAATGGTTTCTTTAAACGAACCATTGCAATTCCGCATTCGTGTTTAATAGCGTCACTCATTTAATTTCAAGTATTTAGTTGTGTTGTAGTTTTGTGTACTGTATAAAAAAATCCGCAGCAAAAAGCGCGGATTTATATCTTATGATAGTGCTATATCAAATTGTGTTAATTCTTTAAACGCTTGTAAGCGTGCCTGTACTTCTTCGCTAGTTAGCTCTTCCATACGCTGTGTTCCAAACTTTTCAACACAGAAGGACGCTAAGTTAGATCCATAAATAATTGCATTCTTCATGTTTTCGAATGAAATATCTTCGGTTTTAGCTAAATATCCACAGAAGCCCCCTGCAAAAGTATCTCCTGCTCCTGTTGGATCAAACACCTCTGCTAATGGTAAAGCTGGTGCAAAAAACATATTTCCTTCATTAAATAATAAAGCCCCATGTTCTCCTTTTTTAATTACTACATATTTAGGTCCCATTTCATGAATCTTCTTTGCTGCATTTACCAAAGAATACTCTCCACTTAACTGACGTGCTTCTTCGTCATTAATCGTAATAACATCTATACGTTTTAATACTTCATGTAAATCGTTTAGTGCTATATCCATCCAAAAGTTCATAGTATCTAACACTACTAACTTAGGTCTTTCATTCATTTGATCTAAAACTGATGCTTGTGTTAATGGATGTAAGTTTCCTAACATTACAATCGGTGCATCTTTAAATGATTCTGGAACTACTGGTTGAAAATGTTCTAATACATTTAATTCCGTTACTAAAGTATCACGAGAATTCATATCGTTATGATATTTTCCACTCCAAAAGAATGTCTTTCCTTCTTTTACGATCTCTACTCCATTCGTATTGATTCCTTTTTCGTTCATCATATCTAAATATGATTGTGGAAAATCTCCTCCTACTACAGAAACCACTCCTATTTTTACTCCAAATTGTGAAGCTGCTAATCCAACAAAAGTTCCTGATCCTCCTAAAATTTTATCAGTTTTTCCAAATGGTGTTTCTATAGCGTCAAATGCTACGGTTCCTACTGCTAATAATTTACTCATAACTCTACTTAATATCCTTTACCTAAAGAAATGTATTTATTTCATTAAGTCTCTTAAATCACTAAGACTTAAAATTTTACTAATTCTACTCATTAAGGCTTAAACTCTCATGTTAACTGCCTTTTTTGTCGTAATTTTGTGTCTTTAATTAAAAACGGTCTTTTTGACTCTGCAAAAATAGTTTTAAAAAATGACTATCAAAGAAATACAAGAAGAAATTATTGACGAGTTTTCAATGTTTGAAGACTGGATGGAACGTTATGAGTACATCATTGAACTAGGAAAATCACTACCGCTAATAAATGAAACATACAAATTAGATGAAAATCTAATTAAAGGTTGCCAATCGAAAGTATGGTTACATTCTGAGTTAAACGGTGATACTATAAATTTTACTGCCGATAGCGATGCTATTTTAACCAAAGGTATTGTGGCTTTATTATTAAGAGTGTTCTCTAACCAAACACCAAAAACAATTTTAGATGCTGATACTGACTTTATTGATAAAATTGGGCTAAAAGAACATTTAAGCCCTACTCGTGCTAACGGATTAGTATCTATGGTAAAGCAAATAAAAATGTATGCGATTGCACAACAAAGTAAGTTAGCCAATTCAAAGAAGTAAAAATTATGACTGAAGATAAATTAGAAGAATTAGGAGATAAAATTGTTCGTGTATTAAAAACAATTTTCGACCCTGAAATACCTGTTGATATATATGAACTAGGGTTAATTTATGATGTTTTTATATCAGAAGAGAATGATGCCAAAATATTAATGACATTAACTTCTCCAAATTGTCCTGTTGCTGAAACATTACCTGTTGAAGTAGAAGAAAAAGTAAAAACTTTAAAAGAAATTAATAACTGTGAAGTTGAAATTACTTTTGATCCTACTTGGACACAAGACATGATGAGCGAAGAAGCAAAATTAGAATTAGGAATGCTATAAAGCAGTTGATAAAACTATTAAAAAAACAAAGTATACAACTTTAAATTTTTCAACTAAAACATGGCAAACGAAATTATAAATAGAGTTGCAAATAGTAAGCTTACAACGGTAGATCTTGAAGATTTTTACCCTGAAGGTAGGCGTATAGTGTTTGATATTAAGGATTGGTTGTTTGAAGAATTAATTCTTCGTGAAAAAGATTTTAGAGAGTTTGTCAAAAATCACGATTGGTCTCAATACCAAGATAGTTATGTTTCTTTAACATGTTCAACTGATGCTATTATTCCTTCTTGGGCTTACCTTTTATTAACTACAGAACTTATTCCCTTTGCCAAAAAAGTTATTGTTGGTGATTTAATAGTATTAGAAACTGTAATATATCAAGAGATAATTCAACAGTTAGATGTCTCTGATTACAAAGACAAACCTGTAATAATTAAGGGATGTGCTAATAAGCCAATACCACCTTCTGCATACACTTTTTTAATTGAAAAAATTAAACCTGTAGCTAAAACCATTATGTTTGGCGAGGCTTGTTCAACTGTACCACTTTATAAGAGAAAAGATAATTAGATTCCTAGAATTCCTCAACTTTTATTACCAATGAAAAAGCTGTTTTTAATCTTGTTTTCATGCTGTACTTTTTCTATAGTTTCTCAAGAAATCCCAAAAGACAGTATATCTACTCTAGGTTTAGTAAACTCTCCTTTAAATACTAGTTTTGCATCTTATATATTTAACAAACGAGTATTTGCAGAGCCTTTAGTTAAAAAAAACCCACCAAAAAAATGGACTGTTACGGGAAAATATACTTTCCTTTTTAACCAATCATCATTTTCTAATTGGTCTGCAGGTGGAAATAATACTGTTGCAGGAAATATGACACTTGGTTACGACTTTAACTACAAAAAGAAAAGGTGGAACTGGGACAACAAAATACTTTCTGCTTATGGACTAAGCTATGTTGATGGTCAGGGTGTAAGAAAAACAGATGATCGCTTTGAGTTTAACTCCCTATTAGGTTTAAAGACATCCAAATTGTGGTTTCTTTCTTTTTTTAGCAACTTTAAAACTCAGTATTCAAAGGGTTATGATTATAAACAAGAACCAAAAGTAGCAGTTTCTAATTTCTTCTCCCCTGCCTATTGGAGTTTTGGCCCTGGTATGTTATGGAAACGAAATGATGATGCAAGAATAAACATAGCTCCTGCAACAGCCCGTTATACATTTGTATCTGATGAGTTTTCTGGAAAGTATGGTGTAAACGAAGGTAAAAACACAAACTTTAGTTTAGGTTTTAACTTTTCTGCTTACTTAAAAAAAGAAGTTATGGAAGATATAACTATGGAAAGCATTGTTGCTGTATACTCAGACTATTTAAACAAACCACAAAACATTGATATTGATTATCAATTAAACTTTTTTGTTAAAATTAACAAGAATTTATCTACTAACCTAGGGTTACATGCTATACTAGATGATGATGCTTCTAGTAGAATACAATTTAAAGAAGTGTTTGGTTTAGGATTAAATTATATTTTTCATAAAACGTGACTTTTACACAATAATATTGTCTAAATCCAAGGTAAATTATACATTTGCGCCCTCAAAAAAAATCAATTTAAAATTATTATAATGAAAAAATTATTAGCAGTTATTCTTTTGTTTGGAGCATTAACAGTTAATGCACAAAAAGAAAAAAAAGACGAACCTAAAGAAGGGTGGAAAAGAAGTGGTAATATTTCTTTCTTATTCAACCAATCAGCTTTTAATAACTGGTTAGCTGGTGGAACAAACAATATTTCTGGTACTATCGGTTTAAATTATGATTTTAACTACACCAAAGGTGATTGGACGTGGGATAATAAATTAATTGCTTCTTATGGTTTAACTAAATTAAGAGGACAAGAATTACAAAAAACAGATGACCGCCTAGAGTTAAGCTCATTAGCTGGTAAAAAAGCACAAGATTATTGGTATTACTCAATATTTTTTAATTTTAAAACTCAAATGTCGTCAACATATGTTGGTGGAGAACAAACTTCTCATTTCTTTTCTCCTGCATACTTTCTATTTGGACCAGGGATGTTGTGGAAAAAAGATGATAATTTAAAAGTTAATATTGCTCCTATAACCTCTAAATTGATATATGTACATAAACATTTAACTGATTTTGGCTCAGCTTTTGGGGTTCAACAAGGTGAAACTATACGTTATGAATTAGGTGCTGCTGTTAATGCTTATTATAAATTAGAAGTAATGAAAAATGTATCTGTAGAAAACATCTTAAACCTTTATAGTAACTATTTAGAAGACTTCCAAAATGTAGATATTGATTATACTGTTAATGTGGTTATGAAGGTTAACGAATATTTATCTGCCAATCTTTCTATACAAGCAATCTATGATGATAATGCCTTTAAAGGATTTCAAACAAGAGAAGTATTTGGTTTAGGTGTAAACTACGGTTTCTAAAAAAATATACAATTTTACATCAAAACCTCAAGGGTGTACTCTTGAGGTTTTCTTTTTTACGTATTTTAGCTTAAAATTTCAACAAATGACATTATTAATTGTTTACGCCACCTTATCTATCTTTTTTTCATTTCTATGTTCTATACTAGAAGCTGTTTTACTAAGTGTAACCCCAACCTTTGTTAATGTTAAAAAGAAGGAAGGAAAAGCTTATGCTAACGATCTTGAAACACTAAAAAAAGATGTTGACAAACCTCTGATTGCTATTTTAACAGTAAATACGATTGCACATACCGTGGGTGCTATACTCGTTGGAGCACAAGCAAAAAAAATATTTAGTGATGAAGGAAATGGTGTTTTTATCGTTTCTGCAATAATGACAATTTTAATTTTAGTTGCTTCTGAAATTATTCCAAAAACTATTGGTGCTACCTACTGGAAATCTTTAGCTGGTTTTACAACTAAGGCCTTAAATGTATTAATTTTTATATGTAAATACACTGGTATTATTTGGACTCTTCAGTTGTTCACAAAACTATTTGGTAAAGGAGCTCATGGTGAAAGTGTTTTAAGTAGAGAAGATTTCTCTGCCATGACTGATATTGCTGAGCAAGAAGGTGTTTTTCATGAGAGTGAAAGTAAAGTAATTAGAAACATGCTAAACTTTAAAGAAGTTCAAGCAAAACATATTATGACTCCACGTATTGTTCTTACTATCGCTGATGAAAACCAAAGTATTGAGTCTTTCTTTAATGAAAACAGACCTTTACGTTTCTCTAGAATACCTGTGTATGCAGAAAATCCAGATAATATCTCTGGATATGTTTTAAAAGACCAATTACTCCTTTCTTTAGTTGATAATAAAGGACAAGAACCTTTAAAAACAATTAAGCGTGAAATTATTATAGCTAGTAGAGAGTTATCAATTCCAAATTTATTTGAAAAACTTATCGAGCAAAGAGAACACTTAGCTTTAGTTGTAGATGAATATGGGGCTGTAAGCGGTTTGGTAACTCAAGAAGATGTTATAGAAACTCTTTTAGGTTATGAAATCATGGATGAAAGTGACAACGTTGCTAACTTACAAAGCTTAGCTAGAAAAAGCTGGGAACAACGTGCTAAACGATTAGGAATTATTGAAGACAACGAATAAACAACCATATATAATAAACTTTACACACTTAGTGAGATACTACCCTCAACCATTTTATATACATTCTTAAATTCAAATTCATTCGTTCAATTCTGTTGGTAAAAATTGAAAATGTTTGCGAATTTCTTTTGGAATTATACTCGGGTATGTGTTTAATCTATCTGTATAAATTCTTTTTGGATGGAGTAGATGTAATTTATTAATAACTGACTTCATGTTTTCTGTATTTCTACTGCCAATTATAAAGCCAATATCATGTTTAGTCTTTTGTTCAATAGCATTGATTAACCAATTCTGTTTTTTATCATTAGCTATTTTTATAAACATTTCATCAACTTCAAACTTACATCCAATCTTGTAGAAATATGGAATTTTACCTGTTTATTAATTTTTAGTGTTCTCTGTAAAATGGTATTTTTAGAAATATTTAATATTCTGAAAATACCTCGAACTTCACAACCTTCTTTCAACATACCTTTTCTGATTTATAAGCGTGATAACTATATGTTGATTGAAAATACTTTTTACATTCTTTACAGTAAAATAGTTATTTGTATTACGTATACCTTTTTTGATGTACCTATTAGAATTACAATTTTTATATTTCATAGCACTTATTTTTAAGCACCAATTTAATACACGTAGAAAAAATAAACCTAGATTTTAAAAACTGTAACAAAAAATTTACTATTTCAATGAACATAATATACCGCCCTTTCAAGCGGTATATATTTTATAATTAACTGATATTTAACACTTTTTTATCAGTAAAAATCAAAAGCTCCATTTTGACCCATTACCAAGGTTAGCGTCCTGTCTCAGCAGGAGTGACCGTAATAGCAATCAACAGGCTTTTCTATTTTTTTTCTTTCAATAATTTCTCTACTAAAATCTCCAACCTTTCAATTTTCTTTTCTTGCTCCTCTAGTTTAGTATTTTGTTTTTCTAAAACCTTTATTTTCTTTTCTTGCTGAATTGTGTACAGTGTTAGCTCTTCTATTTTCTGTAATAATTTAGCATCCATCGCTCCCAAGAAAAATCCATTTTTCTTAACTTCCTTAGCACTTGGAATGTCTTTTAAGTGTCCTTTCTCTTTAATGTGATTTTCTACTTCTGTTAACGTTGGTAATTGGTAATCATCATAAAATACGAAATCAGACCAAGTTCCTGCTTCAACTTTAATTTCTCTTGCTCCTATTGATCCTTCAACTGCCAACTTATGATTTCCTGTTGTAGTTGTACCAATTCCAACTTTTCCACTACCAGACTCAATGAACATTTTTTGACTCCAAATAGAACGTGCATCATTTACTTCATAAAATTTTAAATTCCCTCCATTAACTTGGATATGCCAGTTTTTATCGATTACATCCGATTCATCAAAAAGAAAACCAGGGTTTACAGACAACGATCTTATTTCATTTCGAGAAGTAATAATTCCATTCACATCCAATTTAGCACTCGGGTTAGTAGTTCCAATCCCTACTTTTCCTTGATTGTTAATAAAGAATCTAGACTCAACATTTATCTGTTCCCCTACTGTCGTTTGTAATTTTGTTGGAGAACTAACAAATTCAAATGTTCCTGAAGCAACTCTTATTGCACTTCGGAAACCATTCCAATTATCAAAAGTTGAAACTAACTGTCCTACTCCTTGATTAGGCATACCTGCAGCGCCATACCCCATAATTAATGCACCTGAACTGTAATTCGAACTCAATGTACCTATATAATTATTATCATTATATTTTTGAGCGATTATAATACCTCCATCAGTAGCTTTTTTTTCCCCTACTTGAATAATTCCATTAACATCTAGTTTGGTTTGAGGGGTTGTTGTTCCTATTCCTACTTTATCACCCGTATCAGTTATTGCTTGGGCTTGTACCTTTATTCCCAAACTCATTCCCATCATAGCCATCACGGCAATTTTATGTACTGTTTTCATATTCTTATTTTTATTTATTTAAATAGCTTAGTTTTTATCTTCCAATAATTTCTTTACTAATTTTTCTAATTCTTGAATTTTAGAATTTTGTTTTTTTAATGCTTCAATTTCTTTTTGCTGCTCTTCTATTTTAGAATTTTGAGTTTTTAAGTTTTTCTCTTGCTCTATTGTATATAAGGTTAACTCCTCTATTTTCTGTAATAATTTAGCATCCATTGCTCCCAAGAAAAATCCATTTTTCTCTACTTCCTTAGCACTTGGAATGTCTTTTAAGTGTCCTTTCTCTTTAATGTGATTTTCTACTTCGGTTAAAGTTGGTAATTGGTAATCTTCATAAAATACGAAATCAGACCAACCGCTAGCTTCCACTTTTATTTCCCTTGCTCCTATTGAACCTTCAACGGCTAGTTTATGATTGCCTGTTGTCTTAGTTCCTACTCCTAAATTTCCATCAAAATATGATATTTGTCCATTTCCACGAAGTATTGTAGCTCCGCCTAGGTTAAGATACCCATAATTTCCATCCGCTACAAACATAGAAATTTTAGTACTCTTACCACTAGTACCTATCATTAAACCTTTGTTTGTTTTTCTAGATAGAATTTCTAAAGGGGTACTTGGACTACTTTTACCAATACCTACATTACCATCAGTGTAGAATAAGTTATTAGCATACCTTTGCCATTGATAAGAAGAACCAAAAATATTTGGTCTCACATCCCCCTCCTCTGTTACTAATTCCTCAACAAATGCTCTTACACCATAATTAGATGTATGGTTTGTCTTTACTTTTATTATATTGTCTTCTATAACTAAGATTGGGTGATTTGAAAAATTTCCGTTTGAATTAACCGCTCTGATATTCCAAAGAGAATTATTTGACCATACTAAATATTCTGCACCAGTATCAGTTCCTGTCCCTCTTGTAACAAGTTGTACTTTATATACATTATTTAAGTTTAACGTATTACCATCCTTATCTGTCAATTCAGCGGACGTTGTACTATTTACTGTAAAATTTTTGACATAATTTTTAAAGCTACCTTGTGAGAAAAGACTTACATTAAACATAAGCATAGCTATAGCTAAGACAGCAATTTTAATTGTTGTTTTCATATATTTATTTTTATTTGTTTTGTTCTTAAGAAGATGTAACCTTTTAAAATTCATAGCAATATAGATTTACGGTTAAAGAATATTCATCAATTTTTTGCCAAAAGTACATAAAATATTAAAAATCAATAGTACTTTTAAAAGTTACTTCATCATACCATAGCTGTATATTGAAATTAAGGATGGCGTGCACATGGGGTACAACAAATTTCCGATTTTAAGAATAATACCGTCACTGCGAAGCAAGCACTTTTGCTGTGGCATTCTCCTCTTATAGACAGATTACTTTGTCCGCTACAAAAGGCCAAAGTCTTTTTGAAGTATTGATAACGACTGAGAAACCTGGAAAAACCAATAAAATAGAAATGACTAGATGAGATTTCTCCTAAAGTCGAAATGACACGAAGGGAAATTTGTCGTATCTCTCCACTACACCATAGCTGTGTATTGAAATTTAATTTAGTAAGTAGTACTTTCTTTTTATAACAATTCTTACAAACAATAACACCTAAAAAATAAAGGGTAAAATATTAATATTTTACCCTTTATTTTTTATAACGGTATATTCCCATGTTTTCTATTAGGTCGTTCTACCTTTTTACCCTCTAACATGGCAAAGGCTTTAATCAATTTTCTACGGGTGTCTTGTGGTAAAATAACCTCATCTATAAATCCGCGTGCTGCTGCTCGGTACGGATTCGCAAATTTATCGGCATACTCCGCTTCCTTTTCAGCTAGTTTCGCTTCGTGATCGTCAGCTTCGGCAATTTCCTTTTTAAAGATAATTTCACTCGCTCCTTTCGCTCCCATGACCGCAATTTCTGCACTAGGCCACGCAAAGTTCATATCGGCACCAATATGTTTTGAGTTCATTACGTCATACGCTCCACCATAAGCTTTACGGGTAATCACACTAACTCTTGGCACGGTAGCTTCACTCAACGCATACAATAATTTTGCTCCGTTAGTAATAATGGCATTCCACTCTTGGTCGGTTCCTGGTAAGAATCCAGGTACATCTACTAATACCAATAACGGAATATTAAAACAATCACAAAAACGGGTAAAACGTGCTGCTTTTTTAGAACTGTTTACATCCAAACACCCTGCTAAACTCATCGGTTGGTTGGCTACAATCCCAACACTTCTTCCTCCTAAACGTGCAAATCCAACTACGATATTATCCGCATAATCTTTATGGATTTCAAAAAACGAATCAGCATCAGCAATACCGTCAATCACCGCACGCATATCGTATGGTTTGTTTGCATTATCTGGAACGATATTCGCTAACTCTTCACGGAATTCATCCCCTAATTCAAATGGTAATTTCTGCGTAGTTTCCTGATTGTTCTGTGGCATATAACTCAACAATGTTTTGATATCCTCCAAACATTGTACATCGTTCGCAGCCGTTAAATGTGTTACACCCGATTTGGTTGCATGGGTGCTTGCGCCTCCTAGCTCTTCCGAAGTCACTTCTTCATTCGTTACTGTTTTTACTACGTTAGGTCCCGTAACAAACATATAACTGGTATTTTCTACCATAATGGTAAAATCGGTCATCGCCGGTGAGTATACCGCACCTCCGGCACAAGGTCCCATAATTGCAGAGATTTGTGGAATGACTCCTGATGCTTGTACATTTCTGTAAAAAATATCGGCATAACCACCTAACGAACGTACTCCTTCTTGTATACGTGCTCCACCAGAATCATTCAACCCGATTAAAGGTGCGCCTACTTTCACTGCTAAATCCATAATCTTACAGATTTTTTCGGCATGGGTTTCCGATAACGAACCTCCAAATACCGTAAAATCTTGTGCAAACACATATACCAAGCGTCCGTTTACCGTTCCGTATCCTGTTACCACTCCGTCACCATAAAATTGCTGATTTTCCATTCCGAAATCGGTCGTTCTATGGGTTACTAAAATACCTACCTCTTCAAAAGAACCTTCATCTAAGAAATAATTGATACGCTCACGAGCGGTCAATTTTCCTTTTTGATGATGACGGTCGATGCGTTGTTGTCCGCCTCCTAACTTTGCTTCGGTAATTTTATGTTGTAATTCTTCTATTTTAGATTTCATCTATATTCTTTTTTTGGGCGTTCCCCAAGGGTCGGGCTTTCCGCTATATCTTTTTTTGTGAGTCATTGCGAAGCAACTAACTATTTGCTGTGGCTATCTCTTAAATTGATGAGATTACTTCGTTTCACTCGTAATGACAGATTTACTAACACAAAAAAGGATGCCGCTGCAATCCCTAACGCACATTATGTATTAACAAGTTTTTAAAATACGTTGCTCTTTTAAATACTGCTGTAAGGCTACTTGTGCAGCAATCTTTGCTTCCTTCTCATATCCTGCTTCTAACAACTCAGGTGTATAATACTTCTTTACAAAATGAGTATCGAAATTACCTGAGGTGAAAGCTTCGTGTTCACATACAAACTTTCCAAACGGCAACGTAGTTTCTATTCCTTTTACCTTATAATTACTAATCGCTTGTTTCATTAACTCAATAGCTTCTTCACGCGTATTTCCGTAGGTAATCAATTTAGAAATCATCGGATCGTAATAAATAGGAATCTCCATGCCTTCTTCAAAACCATCATCTACACGAATATTTTCTCCTTTCGGATGTTGGTAAACCTCCAACACTCCAATACTCGGTGCAAAATTATCTAACGAATCTTCAGCATATACACGTAACTCTAGCGCGTGTCCGCTAATTTGTAAGTCTTCTTGCGTGAATGATAGCTCCTCTCCTCTTGCTATTTTTATTTGCTGCTCTACCAAGTCTACTCCCGTAATAAGTTCGGTTACTGGATGCTCTACCTGTAAACGTGTGTTCATTTCTAAAAAGTAGAAGTTTTTATTTTCATCTAATAAGAACTCCACCGTTCCTGCTCCTAAATAATCACACGCTTTCGCAACTCTTACGGCTGCGGCTCCCATAGCTTCTCTAATCTCTGGAGTTAATACACTTGATGGTGCTTCTTCTACTACTTTTTGGTGGCGACGTTGTACCGAACATTCACGTTCAAATAAATGTACTACGTTTCCGTGAGCATCTGCTAATATTTGGATTTCGATATGACGTGGTGAGCCTACATACTTTTCTATAAACACCGAACCATCTCCAAAAGAAGATTCTGCTTCTGAAATGGCACGTTGCATTTGTTCTTTTATATCTGCTTCTTTTTCAACAACACGCATTCCTTTTCCTCCACCACCTGCTGAGGCTTTAATTAAAATCGGATACCCAATTTCATTCGCTACTTTCGATGCATATGCTACATCGGTTACTGCTTCATCAATACCCGGAACCATCGGAATATCATAGGCTTTCACTGCATCTTTTGCAGCCAATTTGCTTCCCATCACTTCAATCGCATGGGTTTTCGGTCCTATAAATACAATTCCTGATTTTGCTACGGCTTCTCCAAAGGCTGCATTTTCACTTAAGAATCCGTATCCTGGGTGAATTCCGTCTACGTGTAATTCCTTCGCTACTTCAATAATTTTATTTCCTAGTAAATACGATTGATTAGAAGGTGCAGGACCAATACATACTGCTTCGTCTGCAAAAGTTACATGTGGTGAATTTCTATCTGCTTCCGAATAAACAGCTACGGTTTTAATTCCCATCTTTTTTGCAGTACGCATTACACGCAAGGCAATTTCTCCTCTGTTTGCTACTAATATCTTTTTCATCTTATTCCATTTCTATTAAAACCGTATTCTTTTCTACTTTATCACCTGCTTGTATCGCTACCGATTTTACCACTCCGTCTCTTGGTGCTTGTAAGGTATTCTCCATTTTCATGGCTTCTAACACCAAAATTCCATCTCCTTCTTTTACTTCTTGACCAATTTCAACATCAACAGAAACAATTAACCCAGGCATTGGTGCCTTGATATCGTTTTCTTTTTTCTCCGTTGCTACTTCTAACCCTAATTCATCAATCAACATATCTAATTCATCAGCAATATTTACCTCGTAAGTATTTCCGTTGATTTGAATGGTATATGTTTTTTTGTTGAAATTTGTTTGAAGTATGGTAGCTTGATACGATTGGTTACCCTCAAGTACGTGGTAGTTATTTTTTGATTTTTCTACTATATCAAGCGCCTCTATTTGCGCTTCAGTAAAGTCAAAATCATGCATTTTATTAACGCTCGTTTTAAAAGATTTACTCATAAATATCTGATATTTTCACCACTAAAATATTAAAATTACGATGGAATACATGAGTTAAATCTATAAATTGATTAGAATGTTTTTTTCCTTTCTTAATTACTTCCTATTCATTTACAAGCAACCCTAGAAAAACCTGCTATTTATCGCTCTTAATTCATATTTCATATATACCTTTGCATTGTTCTCATAAAGGGGTGCCTTTTTGAGTTATTAGTGTTTAGTGAATAGTTGTTAGCTAACTTCAAATTCAACATTTATAACTTATAATTAAAAGTAGGCTGAGATCATACCCAACGAACCTAGAACAGGTAATGCTGTTTAGGGAGGCGATAATCGCCATTTGGAAACCAATTATTACGAGAAACTTGTTTATTGATGAAAAGATTACTTCGTCGTAAACTCCTCGTAATGACAAATTTTAATTATTCAATGTTTAACTAAAGAATAATTACCTCTTTTTATTCGATTTTGTTTTTTATAAAATGAGACCGATGTCTTTTAAACTCCAATCACAATTTATACAAGTAAAAGTCGTAGCTTTTTTACTCGTATTATTTACAACGTTAACAGCAAATGCACAAATGGTTACTTTATCAGGAAAAGTAATTGATGCTAGCAAAAAGCCTTTAGTAGGTGCTACCGTTACTATTGTCACTCTAAACAAAGGAACTGCTACCGATTTTAATGGTGATTTTAAATTAAATCTATTAAAAGGAACTTATGTTTTTAAAGTTTCTCACGTTGGTTTTGAGCCACTTTTACAGGAGGTTATTATAACCAAAAATCAACAGTTTACATTTCAGTTAACTTCTGATGAAGCCATTTTAGATGAAGTATTGGTTTCTGCGGTTCGTGTAAAAGCGGATGCGCCCGTAACGCACTCTAATCTTAGCAAACAAGAAATTGAAAAACGTAATTTAGGGCAAGATATTCCTGTGTTATTAAACTATTTGCCTTCGGTAACATCTTCGTCAGATGCGGGTGCTGGTATTGGGTATACTTATATTCGTGTACGTGGTTCAGATGCTACTCGTGTAAATGTTACGATTAACGGAATTCCGTATAACGATGCTGAAAGTCAGGGAACTTTTTGGGTTAATATGGGCGATTTTGCTTCGTCTACACAAAGTTTACAATTACAGCGCGGTGTAGGTACTTCTACTAATGGTTCGGGAGCTTTTGGTGCTAGTTTAAATATTTTAACCGATGCTGTTTCGGAAGAAGCTGGTGGAGAAATTTCAAACGCTTTTGGTTCGTACGGAACAAGAAAGCACACCGTAAAATTTACTACTGGAAAATTAAATAATGGGTTTGAATTTGCTGGACGTTTATCTAACATTTACTCTGATGGTTACGTTGATAGAGCTTTCACCGATTTAAAATCGTATTTCTTACAAGGTAGCTATACCGATGACAATACGTTGATTAAAGCCTTAGTTTTTGGAGGTAAAGAAAGAACCTATCAAGCTTGGTACGGATTGACTCCTGAGGAACTAAAAGAAAATCGTCGTCAAAATCCGTATACCTACGATAATGAAACTGATAATTATTGGCAAGATCATTATCAATTACACTGGAATGAAAAACTTTCTGAAAATTGGTCTACCAACATAGGTTTAAATTATACTCGTGGTAAAGGGTATTACGAGCAATTTAAAGGTGAAAGCGATGCTGCCGATTACGATGGTTTAATTGTTGATGGAAGCGATGTTATTGTTAGAAGATGGTTAGACAACCATTTTTATATTGCTAATGGGAATGCTACTTACAAAAATGACAAGTTAGAAGTTATTTCAGGGGTTTCGTACAGTACCTATAATAACGACCATTATGGAGAAATTATTTGGGGAAGTGATTTAGCTCCGAATACCAACATTAATGATCATTATTATGATAGTACTTCTGAAAAAACAGATTTGAGTATTTTCTCAAAAGCTACGTTTAGTCTTTCTGAGCAATTTAAAGCTTTTGTTGATGTACAAGGAAGGTTTGTAAACTATCAGACGAAAGGGCTAACATCTGATAGAGTTCCTATTGATGTTGATAAAGATTATAACTTCTTTAATCCTAAGTTTGGGCTTACCTATACCATAAACGATGAGCATAGTTTATATGCTTCGTACGCTAAAGCGAACAGAGAACCTAATAGAAATGATTTTGAAGGTGGTAATTCTCAACACGAAAGCTTAGATGATTATGAATTAGGTTGGCGTTTGGCTAATAAAACAGTTCGATTAAATACCAATGTGTATTATATGGATTATCAAAACCAATTGATTCTTACGGGTGCTATTGATCAAAACACAGGAGAACCTTTACGTGCTTCTAGTGGTAGCAGTTATCGTTTAGGATTAGAAATTGATGCAGATATTACCTTATCTGAACAAGTATCTATGCGTCCTAACATTGCTTTTAGTAAAAATATTAATAAGGATTACAATGCTGAAATTAATGGGGAATTACAAAATTTAGGAGATACTCCTATTACTTTTTCTCCTGATATTATTTTTGGAAATGCATTGGTGTATCAACCAGTTAACAATGTACAAATCGCATTCTTATCTAAATATGTTGGAAAACAATTTATGAGTAACCTAGATAGTAATGTATCTGATTTAGATGTTCTAAAAGGATTTTTTACAAGTGATTTAAATATTGTGTACGAAATTAAAACTAAGAAGATTTTTAAATCGATTGTACTTACCGGATTGGTAAACAACATTTTTAATAAAGAATATGTTGACAGAGGTTACTATTACACGTATGACGATACTTGGTCCAATCCTGGAACGACAACCACTCTTGACGGCGCTGGATACTATCCGCAAGCTACTAGAAACTTTTTAGTGAGTGCAACTTTCAAATTTTAAGTGGAAAAAAGCTAGAAAAACAAAAAACCGAGACAAATTGTCTCGGTTTTTTTTTATGGAATAATCTTTACTATTTTTACCCTATAAAAAACAAATCGCTTACTTGAAATATAAATCATGGAAAGAGATTTACATCTTTAAACTAATTCACACCATTTTAAACTTATGAGGAAGCTTTTTTTTATCCTTGGTTTTTTAACTTCATTAAATTCTTATAGTCAAACTACTGAAAAAATTTATTATAAAGATATTGTTGACAATTGTATTGAAGATTTAAATAAACAAATAAATCAAGCTTGGAAAGACAAAGAAAATAAAAAAGCTATAAAATTATTTGATTCACTTGTAAACAATTGCATCAAGGGAAAGTATTTATCGAACTACGATTTTAAAACTATAAAAAATAAAACTATAAGTACTGGTAAAATTAACACTCCAATTGTTCTTCTAACTTCAGCTAATTGGTGTGGCCCTTGTTGGGGAGAAATTCCAACTTTAAACAAGCTAGCCCAAAAATATGATGGTCAAATTGAGTTTATTGTTCTTTTCTGGAATAAAAAGAAAGACTTGAGAAAAATGGCTTCAAAATATGACAAAAGAATTCACTTAATCCCTTCAAAAACTGAACCTCTTGACAAATCATCTATACTGATTAATGGATTCAATCATAAACTTGATTATCCTGCTGCTTATTTAATTGATGAACACAAAAAAATTCTTGACATGACTAGAGGAGCAGCATTCCCTAATAAAAACATGGGGTGGGGTAAAGTCAACAAAATAAATGAAAAAAAACTAACAGAATTTATTAAACCAGTAACTAAAAGTTTTATAAGCGTAATCCAGAAATAAGAAAACCGAGCATTTGCTCGGTTTTTTCTTTATTCTTTATTTTTCTCTGTCCATTCTAAATAGCCTCCTAAAACATTATAAGCTTCATAACCTTTTTTGGCTAGAAGTTCGGTAGCTTTTTTACTTCTACCTCCTGAGCGACAGTAAATATATACAGGTTGTGTTTTGTCTAACTTTTCTAAAACCTTTCCTTCAAAATCATCACCTGTAATATCTATTTTAATTGGAGTTTTAATAACTCCTCCAGCCCACTCTTCTGGGGTTCTAACATCTAATAACTGTACATTATCTTCGTTTTCTAAAACTACTTGTAAATCTTCTACTGTGATATCTTTTGCCTCATTGGTTTGTGGCTTACACGACAATACCACCGCTAAAAATAAACTTACTAAAAAAATACCTTTATTCATTTTTTACTTATTTTAAAGTTGATGGACATACCGTTGCTGTTCTTGGAATATCAGTTTCTTTAATCGCTTTATATCCTCCAGCAACATCAATTATATTATGGAATCCTCTAGCTTTTAAAATAGACGCTGCAATTACTGAGCGGTATCCACCAGCACAGTGTACATAAAAATCTTCCTTCGTTGGAAACTCTTCTACATGTTCATTTAAAAAGTCTAATGGTGTATTTGATACATCTACAATATGCTCATTGCCATATTCTCCTGGTTTTCTAACATCAAAAACAGGTGCTTCTTTTGTTATTGCTTCTGCTAAAACATTTGCAGAAACAGAACGTAACGTGTCTACTTCTTTTCCTGCTTCTTTCCAAGCTGCAAAGCTTCCATCTAAATAACCTAACACGTTATCAAAACCAACACGAGATAAGCGTGTAATAGTGGTTTCTTCTTCTCCTTCTGGAGTAACTAATAAAATTGGTTGTGTAACATCTTTAATCAATGCCCCTACCCATGGAGCAAATGTTCCTCCTAAACCAATAAAAATTGATTGTGGAATAAATCCTTTAATAAATTCTGATTGATGACGTACATCTAAAATCAACGCATCTGTTTCGTTTGCTATTTTTTCAAAATCTGTTACTGATAGAGCTGTTGCTCCACTTTTGATAACTTCATCGATAGATTGATACCCTTCCTTATTCATTTTTACATTTAAAGGAAAATATTCAGGTGGAGGTAGTAATCCGTCAGTTACTTCTTTAACAAACTCTTCTTTAGTCATGTCTGCACGCAATGCGTAATTGGTTTTCTTTTGATCGCCAATTGTACCTACTGTTTCTTTGCTTAAGTTTTTACCACAAGCCGATCCTGCACCGTGCGCTGGATATACAATTACATCATCAGCCAAAGTCATAATCTTAGTACGTAAACTATCGTACAGCAATCCTGCTAATTCTTCTTGTGTTAGATTTGCTGCTTTCTGTGCTAAATCTGGACGACCTACATCTCCTAAAAACAGGGTGTCTCCACTAAAAACTGCATGGTTCTTCCCATCTGCATCTTTTAATAAATACGAGGTACTCTCCATAGTATGCCCTGGTGTGTGTAGTGCTGTAATGGTAATATTTCCCAAAGTAAAAACCTCTCCATCTGATGCAATATGTGCTTCATAATTTGTTTTTGCTGTTGGTCCGTATACAATTGTTGCTCCTGTTTTTTCGGCCAGCGTAACATGACCACTTACGAAATCTGCATGAAAATGTGTTTCAAAAATATATTTAATTGTAGCCCCTTGTTTTTTAGCTCTATTTATATAAGGGTCTACTTCACGTAAAGGATCAATAATTGCTACTTCTCCATTACTTTCAATATAATATGCTCCTTGTGCTAAACAACCTGTATATATTTGCTCTATCTTCATAATATTATTAATTATTTATACGCTTGGTGTATATACTGTGCGTATTTTTTTTGATTTTGATTATCTCCTGTTTTATAATAATTTACAGCTCCATTGGCTCTCATAAAAAAGTGATCTAGACATACTACGTCTAGTAAACCTCCTCTAAAAAAGGCATCTCTTACAGGCCCTTTTACACCTGCAAAGTAAAACTGAATATTGTGCTTATTAAAGTAAAGAATACGTTCTTTTAACATTTCTATTCCTGTGCTATCAACTCTATTAATACTCTCTGCATCTAATACAATCAATTTTAATGCCTTCCCTTTTTCTTCTGTCATTTCGTCTAACTTATCTCTAAAATAGTTTGAATTGGCATAAAACAACTGTGCATCAAAACGAAATACTAATATTTCTTCATCTAAAATAACTTCCTTAAATCTATTCTTATTACGATAAAAATCTGAATTTGGCACTTTTCCTAACTCAACTACATAGGGCCTTGAGGTTCTAAAAATCAAAACGATTAATGATAAAGCTACTCCAGTTAAAATTCCGTATTCAATTCCTAAAAAAATTGTTGCTAAAAAAGTAGCTAGTAGTAACCAAAAGTCTAAATTATTAGCTCTCCATAACCTTTTTGCTTCTCTTACATTTATTAAATTAAAAACTGCTACAATAATAATTGCTGATAAAATAGTTTTTGGTAAATGATAAAATACTGGTGTTAAAAAAAGTAACGTAAATACCACTAAAATTGCAGAAACTATAGCAGAAACTCCTGTAGTTCCTCCAGATTCTTGGTTAATCGCCGAACGTGAAAAACTTGATGCCGATGGATATGATTGAAATAGTGACCCTATCATATTACTTAACCCTAAGGCTACTAATTCTTGGTTTGGTCTTACTCTGTACTCATCTTGTTTGGCTTCTAACGTTTTCCCTATAGAAATGGTTTCTAAATACCCTACCATAACTAATGTTGCTGCTATTGGTATTAATTCTCGTATTAATGCTACATCAATAACTGGAATTGAAAACTTAGGTAATCCTGAAGGTATATCTTTTACAATGGCTACGTCTGCCAATTGATTTCCGAAAAAGCGCATTGTTATGATTCCTAATACGACTACGATTAAAGCATTTGGTATTTTTCTATTAATTTTTCTAAAAACAATTATAACTAAACATGCTATTAAGCCTATGATTGTTGTATTCGTTTTTAAATATTTTAGTTTTCCAAATACATCTTCAAGAAGTACATAAATTTGATCACTTTGTACAAACTCAACACCAAATAAGTTTCTAAATTGATTTAATCCAATAATTAAAGCTACTGCCGATGTAAACCCTGTAATTACTGGTCTTGATAAAAAATTAACAATAAAGCCTAAACGGAAAATCCCCATTAAAAACTGAATAGTTCCTACGACTAATGCGAGTAGTATTGCTATAGCTATATAACTTTCTGAGCCTGTAAGTGCTAAGGTAGAAACTCCTGTTGCTACAATTAACGAATCCATAGCTACTGGTCCAATTGCTACTTGACGTGATGTACCAAATATGGCATATAGTAGCTGTGGCATTAATGCAGCATACAACCCATATATTGGGGGTAATCCTGCTATTAACGCATAGGCTATACCTTGTGGAATTAATACAATGGCTACGGTTATACCTGCAACAACATCTCCTCTTAGTTGTGATTTTTTATAGTTAGGTAACCATTCTAATATGGGTATGAGTTTTTTTAATAGCTTCATTTTAAAAGAGCTCTCCTTGACTAGTTCCTTTAATTCTTCCTAAATGCTTATAAGCCAAATCGGTTACTTCTCTTCCTCTTGGCGTGCGCATTATAAATCCTTGTTGGATTAAAAAGGGTTCGTATACCTCTTCTATGGTCTCAGCGTTTTCAGCTACTGCTGTGGCTAAGGTGGTTATTCCAACTGGACCTCCTTTAAATTTATCTATAATAGTGGATAAAATTTTGTTGTCCATTTCATCTAAACCATGAGCGTCTACATTTAATGCTTTTAAAGCATATTGTGCAATTTCTATAGTAATAGTTCCATCCCCTTTTATTTGTGCAAAATCACGTACTCTACGTAGTAATGCATTCGCTATACGAGGGGTACCTCTACTTCTTCCTGCAATTTCAATCGCTGCTTCCATAGAAATAGGAACCTTCAAAATATAGGCGCTTCGTTGTATAATCGTGGTTAACAATTCTGTTGAGTAGTAATGTAACCTGCTACTAATACCAAAACGGGCTCGCATTGGGGCAGTTAACAATCCTGAACGTGTTGTTGCTCCTATTAACGTAAATGGTTCTAAGTTGATTTGAACAGTACGTGCATTTGGCCCAGACTCAATCATGATATCAATTTTGTAGTCTTCCATTGCCGAATACAAGTATTCTTCTACTATAGGGCTTAATCGGTGTATTTCATCTATGAACAGCACATCTCTTTCGTCTAAGTTCGTAAGTAAACCTGCTAAGTCTCCTGGCTTGTCTAGTACTGGACCTGAGGTAACTTTAATACCTACCCCTAATTCACTCGCTAAGATATGTGCTAAAGTGGTTTTTCCTAAACCAGGAGGTCCATGAAACAAGGTATGGTCAAGCGCTTCATCTCGTTGGTTTGCTGCCTCTACAAAAATCTTTAAATTATCTATTGCTTGTTCTTGACCAGAAAAATCATCAAAGGAAAGTGGACGCAGTTTTTTTTCTACATCTAATTCTTCATTTGAGAAATTTGTATTTTCAGGGTTTAGGTTTTCGTTCATATTATTGCAAATATAATCGAAATGTAATGTTTGTTATGTAACTTTTATAACATAACTATTTTTTACCTTATATAAGCAGGTAATCGTTGAGGTTTTACCCTTATTGTTAAATTTTAGGTTGTTTTTTAACTTCAAAAATATTTTTTTAAATGAGCTTCTAAATATTTTTGATTTCTAGTAAAGCAGATTGTTTTTCTACTTAACCTTTTTAGGTGTGTTCTTAAATTTAAATTCATTCTCTTAATTCTGTTTGTAGAATACTGAAATCGTTTATGAATTTATTTGGGAGTTAAACTTGGGTACATTATTCAATCTATCTGTATAATTTTTCTTTTGATTTTATAGCAAAACTTTATCAAAAACTGACTTCAAATTTTCTGTATTTCTACTATTAATTATAAAATCGATAACATTTTTAGTCTTTTCCTCAATAGCATAAATTACCAATTCTGTTTTACCATTTGCTATTTTCATAAATAGCTCATCTACCTCAAATTTACAGCCAAACTTATTAAAACATGGAACTTTGATTTGTTTACTAAATTTTCAGTATTCTTGATAAAACTGTTTTAGGGCAAATATTCAATATCCTTCCTACACTTCTAATTTCACATCCTTCTTTCAACATATCTTTAATTAAATTGTCTACTTCAGATTTATAGGCTTGATGACTATATATGTTGATTGAAAATACTTTTTTATCAGTCAAAATCAAAAACTCCATTTTGACCCATTACCTGTGATTGGAGCATAAAATGCATGTCTAAATCGGTAAGGGTGTCGGAAAAAGAGTATAAGTTTTGTTTTTTAGAGAGTAATTTATCGATTACTGTTACTGCTTTTTTAAAACGGGTTTCTTTTCCGCCTTTTAATAATACGTACGGACGGTTGTGTTTTTTCAAGGCATTTTCAAACGCTTTGAACATTTCCAAACGTTGCTCGGGTCGGTCGCGCAAATCATCGGCTTCCCAAGGTGTATCAATATAGGTTAAAAAATACATGTCGTAGGTGTTTGCAATGGCTGCTTTATCTAATTTCGGATCTACAAATCCACCATAATACTCTTCAGAATATACTTTTGTTTCTAACAAATCGGTATCACAGATGAGTACTTTATCGGCTTTTTTAGCCAATTCATTTTCTAAACCAATTTGTCCTTCAGCAATCGGAATTAAATCGTCCTGCTCACAAGTTTTACGTTCGTTGTTCCACTTATCTTGTAAGTATTCACGAGCAAATTCAGGAGCCCAAACGGTATTATAATGACGTGCTAACTGACCTGAAAGGGTTGTTTTTCCTGTGCTTTCAGGTCCAAATAAAACCACCTTTACAAGGTTAATAGGTTGTTGTGTAAGTGCTTTTTCCATGCTAAATATCCTGCTATTGCTATAAAGATAAATAATAAATATTGAAAACTGGTAAAGGTAAATCCTTTGTAAAAGTAAAGCGGAACGGAGATAATATCACCAATAATCCAATAAATCCAGTTTTCTATTTTTCGTTTTGCCATGAGCCACATTCCTACAAAGAAAATGGCAGTGGTAACGGTATCTACATAAGCTGTCCAGCTCGTCCATTTATCAAAAAATGTATAAACAGCGTAGACAAAAACTAAGGTAGCTACAAATATGGCTGCACTTTGTTTTTTTTCTTTGAGCGTGGTTCTAGAAATAGGAGTTACATGTGTAGCGTCTACTTTACGTGTCCAGATATAACAACCGTATACACTCATAATAAAATAGTAACCGTTAATCATCATATCACCTAACAGCTCCCATTTTAATAATAGGTACACAAAAATAGCAGTGCTTATCATCCCCGTAGGGAATACCCAAATTTTATTCTGTTTTGAATACCAAACGGATAAAAAACCAAAGATAACGGCGATAATTTCTAGCCAAACATCAGTAGGATTGTAATCAGCATACTGCCCAAAAAGAAAATCAAAAAGTTGGCTCATAATCGCTACGATCGGTTTTTACTATTTTCATGAATAGCAATCCGTTGTCAATCAATTCAAAGGCATTTTTCAATTCAGAAGTAACCAAACTCATCACGATATCATAATCACCATACACCTGTGTGCTTAACGGATTTTCTAATACAGTCAATTCCGAGGCTCTTAGTTTTTTGATGAAATTGATAATGGGTTCTTCAAATTCGTTTTGAAGCGGACTTAAGGTCAATTCTACGGATATTTTCATTGTTGTTCCTTATTAGAAAGATACAAAGTTACTAAAGTTAAGTTGTTGTTGTGTGGAAAAGGTTTTTGGGAGTTTTTTTGGGGTTGTAGAATTTAAAGATGCAGAGTTTCAAAGTTGTGAGGTTTTGGAGTTTCAGAGTAGGTGTTTTTTTAACAAGCACACACGCAGGTAAAACCTTCCATTTCTAAAAAGTGGATATCGTATTCCAAAGTTTGTCCTTCGTATAAGATTTTTCCTGTAGTTACATTTGTTTCAAAAGAGAAATCTTCAATATAAATATGCTCTAAAAAGTGCAATTTTTTCTTTCCGTATATTTTATACAGGCTTTCTTTGGCTCCCCAAACAATGGTTAATTTACTTACCAAGGCATCGTGGTTGGCAATAGATTTGTATTCTTCTATGGGAGTAAACTTGTGTGCGATTTTTATAATTTTATCGCGCTGCATTTCAATATCTATCCCCACAGGTTGCGTATCAGAAATAATAATTGCTGAAAAGGTAAATGAATGAGTGATTGAAATAAATTTGCCGTCTTTTAAGTGTGGTTTTCCGTAGCCATCGTACAGTAAATCATCATCGGTATAACCAACTTCTTTTAGTAAATGACGTACGCTCATAAAACCTCTTTGGTGTAAATCGGACTTCATGCCATTTACTCTTTGTTGATTTCCTTTTGTTAAAGAAACGCCGCTAGAAAGTTGTTCAAAAGATTCTTCAATCTTCCAAATCAATGCTTTAGCATGGTTGTTTACCGTTAATGTTTTGTAAAGAGGCATATTTTAGAAAGTTATTTCGTAATTTCGCGACTCAAATTTAAGATATATAAATATATAAAAATATGAGTACAAAAACTGCAACATATGTTCCTTACAAAGTTAAAGATATTTCTTTAGCTGATTGGGGAAGAAAAGAGATTGAATTGGCAGAAGCTGAAATGCCAGGGTTAATGAGTTTACGCGAAGAGTACAAAGATGAGCAACCTTTAAAGGGAGCAAGAATTGCAGGATGTTTACACATGACGATTCAAACTGCGGTTTTAATTGAAACATTACAGGCTTTAGGTGCTGAGGTTACTTGGAGTTCTTGTAATATTTTCTCTACGCAAGATCAAGCTGCTGCTGCTATTGCTGCTGCTGGAACGCCTGTTTATGCTTGGAAAGGTATGAACGATGAAGAGTTTGATTGGTGTATTGAGCAAACGTTATTCTTTGGTGAAGATAAAAAGCCATTAAACATGATTTTAGATGATGGTGGAGATTTAACCAATATGGTATTAGATAAATATCCTGAGTTAGCGCCAGGAATTAAAGGATTGTCTGAAGAAACTACTACAGGTGTACACCGTTTATACGAGCGTATGAAAAACGGAACCTTACCAATGCCTGCTATTAATGTAAATGACTCGGTTACCAAATCGAAGTTTGATAATAAGTACGGATGTAAAGAATCGGCAGTAGATGCAATTCGTCGTGCTACCGATGTAATGTTAGCTGGTAAAAGAGTGGTAGTTTGTGGTTATGGTGATGTTGGTAAAGGTACTGCGGCATCTTTCCGTGGAGCTGGTTCTATCGTTACGGTTACGGAGATTGACCCTATTTGTGCGTTACAAGCGGCTATGGACGGTTTTGAAGTAAAGAAATTAGAAACTGTGGTAGGAAATGCTGATATCGTAATTACTACTACTGGTAATAAAGATATTGTTCGTTCTGAGCACTTCGAAGCAATGAAAGACAAAACAATCGTTTGTAATATTGGTCACTTTGATAACGAAATTCAAATGGCTTGGTTAAACGAAACGTATGGTGATACTAAGGTTGAAATTAAACCTCAAGTTGACAAGTATACGGTAAAAGGAAATGATATTATCTTACTAGCAGAAGGACGTTTAGTAAACTTAGGTTGTGCTACTGGTCACCCAAGTTTTGTAATGTCTAACTCTTTTACAAACCAAACCTTAGCACAAATCGAATTATGGAAAAATTCTGATGCGTATAAAAACGAGGTGTATATGTTACCAAAACACTTAGATGAAAAAGTAGCAAAATTACACTTAGCTAAGATTGGTGTTGAGTTAACAGAATTACGTGAAGACCAAGCGAAATATATTGGTGTAACTGTTGAAGGTCCATACAAACCAGAACATTATAGATACTAGATTATAGTTTTAAGGTTTAAGGTTTAAGGTTTGATATAAAACAGCCCTTGTATTTTTCTTGCAAGGGTTGTTTTATTTTCTTTTTTTTGCGAAAGAAAAAGAGCTATGAAAGAATTTCTTCTGTTTTAAAGTCAATTTTATCTGGCTCATACTTTTAATTTTTAAAATGAATTACAATGAGAAAGATAATTTTAGTAATTGCTATACTTGCTATTGGGGTAAATACGCAAGCGCAATCAGTGATAACAGAAACAGCTGAAGGAAACGTAGGTATAGGGACAACAACTCCAAAAAATAAGAATGAGACAGTAGCAGTACCAACTGTTTTACATGTTAAAAAAGTTAATACTTCTGGAGATGTTGAGGTAGCTAGGTTTGAAGGAGGAAATGATAGTGATAATACAGCCGCAATTGTTAGAATTAATCACTCAAATGACAGGGGACTTTATTTAAAGGGAGGAAGAAGAAATAGTGATCGTTCTTTTGGTGAGATAGGAATTATAGGGACTTCAGGAAATTTAGAAACTCCTTCTATAATAATGAATGATACTGGCGAGGTGAGTTTTACTTCTCATATTACATCTAAGAGAGCGGGTTCTAATACTTTTCTTCGATTCAACGATTATGGTTACTCAGGGTATGGAAGTGCATCAACCTTAGGTTCTGGAGCTAATATTTTATTATATGGTAAAAGTGCTTCCAGAGCTGATGTTATTGCTCTAAGAAATAGTACAGGTGAAAAAGTTACTATAAATGCTAATGGCAATGTAGGAATCGGTACAACAACTCCTGAGCAAAAATTGGATATTGTAGATGGAAGTGTTCAAGTAAGAAATGTAGCTAATGGAAGAAAAATTAAATTAGATGCAGGAAATGGAAGTATTGATTTAACCGGAGGTACTATGCAACTTAATCGATTTAGTACTAATAATATTTCTTTAGCTAGAGGAGGTGGAAATGTTGCTGTAGGTACACTTTCAGCACCAACAGGATATAAATTAGCAGTTGCAGGTAAAACCATTACAGAAGAAGTGAAAGTACAACTGCAAACCAATTGGCCCGATTATGTATTTGAAAAAGACTATAATTTACCAACACTTACTGAGGTAGAACAACATATTAAAGAAAAAGGGCATTTAGAAAATATACCGAGTGCCAAAGAAGTTAAGAAAAACGGTTTTTATTTAGGTGAGATGGATGCTAAATTATTGCAGAAAATAGAAGAATTAACCTTATATACTATTCAGCAAGAAAAAGCATTACATACTAAAGATGTTAAGCTAAAGAAGCTAGAAGATGAAACAGAAAAATTAAAAGAACGATTGGCGAGAATAGAGGCTCTTCTATTAAAAAGATAACAAAAAATCCCGCAACTTAGTTGCGGGATTTTTTTATGCTGTTTATAAACGTTTTGTTTTATTCAGTAGGAATACGCTCATCAATCATTTTTAATGGCATATCTTCCATTAAACCAATTAGGTCTAATATATCTCTTACTTTTTCTTCTTCTTCAGCTTGTTCTGTTACAAACCATTGTAAAAAGATTTCAGAAGTGAAATCACCTACTTTTCTTGCGGTTTTAAATACGTGGTGAATAGATTTGGTTACTTCTATTTCTGCATCTAACGAAGCTTCAAAAATAGCTCGTAAACTTTCAAATTCATGAGCAACTTCTGTAACTGTTGGTGACAATGCACTACCGCCATTGTCGTTTACAAATTTAAAAATCTTCATCATGTGTGTTCTTTCCTCTTCTGCTTGCTTATAAAAGTATGTAGCGCTATTTCTAAGCTCTCTTTGGTCACACCACGATGCCATAGCTAAATATTTAGAAGAAGCTTGTTGCTCTATCATTATTTGGTGGTTTAGCAAATCAACTACTTCCACATCTAAAATCATATCTCTTCTTATTGCTGTTTCCATAATATTTCGTTTAGTTTTAATATAGCATAAAGATACAGATTATAAGACTCTAAAGAGAATGGAGGTTCTAATTTAAAGCTAGTCTTAGTAAAGACTTTATTACTTAAAAACTGATAAAAGAAGTTGCCTAAGCTCTATAAGTTGAGGGACATCTAAGAGTAATACATGTTTATTGTCTGCAGCAAAAAGAAGTATAAAGTTATCTCCGTTAATAATGGCTTCTAACGATTCGTAAGACGAGTGTTGTAGAACTTTTTTCCTAAAGGCTAATAGTTGACAAAAAGTAAACTCTATTACTTTATAGCCAAAATCTAGTTGGTAACAGTTTCTGCTACCACAAGATATTTTAAATGATAATTCTTCTACAAAAAAATTCATCTGGTAAATATAATTATTTTTAATTAATCTAAAGAAGAATAATTAAAAACAAAAAAGCTCGCAAGTTTGCGAGCTTTTAAGCTATAAACGTCTTTTAAGACTAAATATTCAATGATTCGAGTAATTTAACTAATTTAGGGTTAGAAGGTCTTGGAGCATTAGAATCTACAATCTTTCCTTCTGGATCTAATAAGATAAACCTTGGAATTCCTGATACTTTATATGCGTCCATAAAGGCTTTATCTCCATTAGCATATAGCTGAACTCCTGATAATTCTTTATCAACGATCATTTGTTTCCAAGTTCCATAGTCTTTTTTACTATCTACAGAAATACTCACAAATTCGATGTTTTTATCATGGTATTGTTTTTCTACTTTCTTTAAAAAAGGAATTTCAGCTTTACATGGTGGACACCAAGTCGCCCATAAGTCGATATATACATACTTCCCTTTTAAATCGTCTAAAGAGGTGGCACCCCCAGCATTGTTTTCATAGTCAACAAACTTAGGAGATTCCATACCTTTGGCTAAGTTTTTTGCCATATACTGCTTGTCATTGTATACTTTGGTTAGGTATTGTTCTAAACCAGAAATATTTTGTTTTTGACTTGCTACAAATGCAGAATCTAAAGAAGTTCCTTCAAATCTTTTGTTAAAATTGTCAACATAAGTAGAAACTTTTTTTCTAAAGTCTAATTCTGGTAAATCCATTAGCTCTTCATCTTTAAATAATTTTTCTTGCTCTACAGAAACTTTTGCTAAGAAAGCACTTTCTTCAAAACCAGCACCTGTATAAGTAATGGTTTCATCAAATTCTTTAGTATCAAGAGTCATTTTAATATCAGCTCCATTTTGTAAATAAAGCGTAGTTGCCTCTTTACCATCGAAAAGTCTGTAAAAACCGTCTTTTACCTTCATGGTGTCTTTGAACATTCCATTTTCATCAACAGTAATAACTTTGTTAAATTTGAATTGAGGATTAGAAATAACAACAGAGTCTGAGTTCTTGTTCGTAATTTTCCCTGAAAAAGTCACATAATCTTTTTGCTCTTTTTTACATGAAACTAAGGCAATAGAAATTACCAATAAGTAAACTAATTTTTTCATTAGGTGTGTATGTTTAATTTTGCTTTTTAACTTTATAATAAAAGCCTAAATTAGTAATTTTAAATGAAATCGCAATTTTTTATCACTTGCTTTCATTTTTTGTAGAAAAAAAATTAAATAGTTAATGTGATAATTATAGTTTATAATATTACCCCAACCAACCCTCACGGTCTAAACTTCTATATTGAATGGCTTCGGTAATATGTTCAGGTCGTATGTTATCTGAAGAAGTTAAATCGGCAATAGTACGAGATACTTTTAAAATTCTATCATAAGCTCTAGCTGAGAGGTTTAATTTTTCCATAGCTATTTTTAATAGGTTTTTACTTTCTTCTGATAATTTACAAAACTCACTAATTTGTTTTACATTCATTTGGGCATTGTAATGAATGTTTTCAAAATCTTTAAATCGTATTGTTTGAATTTCTCTAGCTTGTGTAACTCTTTTTCTAATACCTACACTACTTTCCCCTTTTCGTTCATCTGATAGTTTATCAAATGGAACTGGTGTTACTTCAATATGAATATCAATTCTATCTAACAAAGGGCCAGAAATTTTACTTAAATAGCGTTGCATTTCAGCTGGAGATGAGGTAACAGGTGAATCGGTGTTGTTAAAATATCCTGAAGGACTCGGGTTCATACTTGCTACTAGCATAAAACTACTAGGATAATTTACCGTAAAACGAGCTCTAGAAATTGTAACTTCCCTGTCTTCTAGAGGCTGTCGCATAACTTCTAAAACTGAACGTTTAAACTCGGGTAGCTCATCTAAAAAAAGAACACCGTTGTGAGCTAATGAGATTTCTCCAGGTTGTGGGTATTGACCACCACCCACCAACGCAACATCTGAAATTGTATGGTGAGGCGAACGAAAAGGGCGTTGATACATTAAACCTGTATTCTTTACTTTCCCTACAACAGAATGTATTTTGGTGGTTTCTAAAGCTTCATGTAAAGTCATAGGAGGTAAAATAGAAGGTAAGCGTTTTGCTAGCATAGTTTTTCCAGCCCCTGGAGGTCCAATAAGAATGATGTTATGCCCACCAGCTGCTGCAATTTCCATACAGCGTTTTATAGACTCTTGTCCTTTTACATCAGCAAAATCAAACTCTGGAAAGTCAATATGTTTGTAAAACTCAGCACGTGTATCAACAGTTGTGGTTTCAATGAGTTTATTACCATCAAAATGATTGATTACTTCCATTATATTATCAACACCTAAAATATTTAAATCGCTAACAATAGCAGCTTCTTTAGCATTTTTTTTTGGAAGGATGAAGTTTTTAAAACCTTCTTCATGTGCTTTGATAGCAATAGGTAGAGCACCTTTTATAGGCTGTAAACCTCCATCTAAAGAAAGTTCACCCATAATAATGTAATCGTCAATTTTTTCAGATTTTATTTGATTAGAAGCTGCTAAGATTCCAACGGCGAGTGTTAAGTCATAGGCAGCACCTTCTTTCCGGATATCTGCAGGTGCCATGTTAATGATAATTTTCTTCCCTGGGAGTTTGTAATTATTGTTAGCTAAAGCGGCAGAAATTCTGTATGAACTTTCACTTACAGCTTTATCGGGCAATCCAACTAGATGATAACCGATGCCTTTGTCAATATTTACTTCGACGGTAATTGTGCTTGCCTCAATACCAAAAACAGCACTTCCATAAACTTTTACTAGCATATTTTTTTTTCGTTAAATATAGAAAAAAATAAAACTTATTGGAACTCTAACTTTAGAATTCCAACGAGTATGGTTACTCTTCTTTTAAGAAGTCTTGTAGAATCATCTTATATTGAAATTGTCAATAAATAAGAAGTAATGCTTTTTTACAAGCTTTGCTAAATAGAAAAATAATCATTACTATAATCGTCTTGGTTTATTATGAAAAATATGCCAATGATTATGCTTTTTTGGATTTAGAGAAGATATACTTGTATATTTTTCGCATAGCGAAAAACATTAAGATTACTAAAATAATAGCCACAATAGGCAAAAAAATAGAAAAAGCAGACATAATTACTGAAGTTCCAGTTTCTACCGTAGAAATAACTGGATTTGCAATACCAGCGGTTGTTGAAGTAGAAGCTAATCTAGTGGAGGCAGCAGTTCCTTTTATTGCAGAAGCTGTTCCTCCGCCAGCAATAATTGCTAATGCCCAGGTAATAACAGGAGATAAATCTGTTATTGTAGATACCATAACAGCAGTTCCTGCAACAGCAGCTAAAGGAATAGCTATGGTATCTAGTAAATTATCAAACCAAGGAATATAATATGCGAATATCTCTAGTAAAGTGGCAATACCGAGAGTAATAATAGCTGATGAACTTGCTATCCAATCCCAGTTATGGTTTAAAGGTATTATATCATAGTATCCTGCTAAACTTAATGCAAACAACGGTAAAAATACTCTAAAGCCAACTGAGGCTGCTAAACCAATTCCTAGGAAAATACTAATTATTGTTTCTGGTGTCATCTATTTTTTTTGAAAGATATAAAAAAAGCCTCTTTTTTAAAAAAAAGAGGCTTTTAATATTATATAACTATACTAAGATTAGTTAGAATTAAATCTTTCTAAACCAGTTTTTAACCAATTATAGTAAGTTGTATGATCTGTATATTGTTGAGGTGAATTTAACACCTCTAACTCAGGGCTCATTAATACATAAAATGGCTGAGAAGCTGTTTGAAAATTAGCTGCTTGTAACGTAGCCCATTTATCACCATAGGTTCTAATTCTTTTTATTTTACCATTAGATTTTATAAAATCAAATTGTTGATCTTCTGGTAACATTCTTTGGTGGTCATCTACATATAACGAAATTAAAACATAGTCATCATTAATTATTGAGTAGATATTTGGTTGACTCCAAATATTTTCTTCCATTTTACGACAGTTCACACATGCCCAACCAGTAAAATCTAATAATATAGGTTTATTAACTGATTTAGCATAAGCAACACCTTCTTCAAAATCTTTAAAACAATTTAGATTAAGAGGGCATTGATTATCTTTTTGGAAAATACTATGGAATTTAGGAGGAGCAAAACCACTTAATAATTCATTTTGATTCCATGCTGGTTTTTCCATAACTCCAGGGGCTAAGTATACAGCTAAAGCTAAAGAACCTAATCCCATTAATACTCTAAAAAGAGTTATTTTTCCATATTTTTTTCCTATAAATCCAAATAAGTATAAAGCCATTAAAAATGCAATAAACGCCCAAATACCAATAAAAACTTCTCTTTTTAAAATTCCCCAGTGACCTACTAAGTCTGCATTTGATAAGAATTTAAAGGCAAAAGCCAATTCTATAAATCCTAAAACAACTTTAACAGTGTTCAACCATCCACCAGATTTTGGTAAAGTGTTTAACCAGTTAGGGAACATAGCAAATAAAGCAAATGGTAATGCCAAAGCTAAACCAAAACCAACCATACCTACTGATAATTGCATTGCACCACCGCTTAAAGACCCTGCTAATAAAGACCCTAAAATAGGACCCGTACAAGAGAACGATACAATAGCTAGTGTTAAAGCCATAAAAAATGTTCCGATAATTCCTCCAATATTAGAAGCACTATCAGCCTTATTACTCCAAGAACTAGGTAACGTTAATTCGTAAAAACCGAAGAACGAACCAGCAAAAAATATTAGAATAACAAAGAAGAATAAGTTTAACCAAATATTGGTTGAAATATTATTTAAAATCTCTGGGTCTAATGTATCTAAGAAGTGGAAAGGAAGACTTATTAACCCATAAATTAATACGATAAAGAAACCGTATAAAACAGCACTACCAATACCTTTACCTTTTTTCTCTGCACGTTTGGTAAAGAAAGATACAGTTAAAGGAACCATTGGAAAAACACATGGAGTTAAGAAAGCTAATAAACCACCAACAAAACCTAATAAGAAAATATTAACTAGGCTGTTATCTTTTTCACCAGTAGAAGAATTCGTAGATCTTGATAATAACACGGTGTTCTTTAAATCTAAATTTAAAGATTGAGATAGTTCTTTACTTTTATCATCTACTTCAGCAACAGTTTGCTCTACTTTATCTCCCGTTAATGAGAATGTGAAATCTTCATCAAAAGGTAAGCAGTATTCTTTACACACTTGTGCGTCAAGATTCAATATTACTTTTGTTAATGTAGAGTCAGAAACAGTAATTCTTTGGATTAACTTACCTTCATCTAAGAAAAAAATTTCGTCTTTTCCCCAGATTTCGCTAAACTGAGTTTCTGTTTCACTTTCTTTGGCTTTACCGTTTAAGGTATATCCAGATTGTCCTTCTGCTGGTGTAATTGTCATAGGTAGTGAAGCGTCTTCCGGATTATACTGAGAGTATAAATGCCAATCTTCAGCAATTAACACGTTAAAAATTAAGTCGTACTCAGTGTCAGAAACTTTTTCTACAGTTGGAGTTACAACTACGGGGTTATCATCAGATTGAGAATAAACCGCTAAACCTATGAATAATAAAAATAGAGGAAAGAATTTTTTCATTCTATGTAGTTTGATGGGGTTAATTAAATACTAATTTTTAAAAGTTTGGTTGTTTTTTCTGTAGGTAAAAAACGTCTGTCTTGTCGTTTTCCAATAATCCATATAATTTCATTTTTACCAGAACAGAGTAACCAAATTTTGGTTTTGTTTACTATTGATATTTTTTCGTCCTTAAAATACTTACTTACTTTTTTACGACCTAGCATTCCTTTAGGGTAAAAATAATCACCGGCAGTCCATCGCCTCAGAGACAAGGGGTAACTAAGTAATTCACTATCAACATAAATAGTTTTATGGTCAATAGTAGTTTGTTTTTTAACATCTTCGAATACCAAATCAATAGGATCTGTTATTCTTTTATTTTCTTTATTAATGATAAAAAGCTCATTCTCAAATAAGCCCTTTTCATTAGTGTGTAAAAGTAATAAAAAATCTCTGTCTTTCAACAAAGTATAAAATTTTGTTAAAATTCGTTTTCCAGATTGAGCATGAATTAAATTAAAAATATCGTCCCATTCTCTGAATTTATAAGGCTTTAAGAGTTGGTAGAGGTAAGCTTTAGGGTTTGATAACTTTAACACTTTTTCAATATTGATTTTTAACAAATTATCTTCTTTTAAAAGAATCTCATCAGTAATTTCTTCTATTTTGTCATTAATGATTTGTTGAGATTCTTTTAAATGATTAATAGTTTTATTGAAATTAGTTAAAAGACTGGGGTTTAGCTCTTTTAGTAAGGGAGTTATTTGGTGTCGTATTTTGTTTCTTAAATACTTTGTTTCAGCATTACTTTGATCTTCACGCCAATTAATATTATTTTCTTTAGCAAAACTTAAAACTTCTTCACGAGAAAAAATAAGAAAAGGTCTAACAATGTTTTTGTTAATTGAAGGAATACCTGTTAAGCCATCTAAACCACTACCACGACTAAGGTTAATTATAAAGGTTTCTAAATTATCATCTGCGTGGTGTGCTGTTAAAATATAATCAAAAGAATGTTGTTTACATAATTGATCAAACCAATCATAACGTAATTCTCTTGCAGCTAATTGTGTTGAGAGTTTATTTTTTATAGCATATTCATTAGTATTGAATTGTGCTGTAAATGTTTGGATATTTAAGCTTTTACCTAATTCTTTAACAAACTTTTCATCTTTATCACTTTCTTCTTCTCTTAGCTTAAAATTACAGTGTGCTAACGAAATATTAAATTGTAGTTGATACAGTAGATGTGTTAGTACTACACTGTCTACTCCTCCTGAAATAGCTATAAGCATTTTTTTTTCTTTTAAAAAAGAAAACTGTTGGTCAATATGTTTAGCTAATTTCTGAAGCATACAAATAAAGAATTATTGTAATTGAATATTTAACCAGTTTACAACATCTTGTAACATTTCTTCTTTACATAAGTCGTTTTGTAACTCATGGTAGCCACCTTCATACAATTTTATATCTACTTTAGTAGTGTTTTCAGCAAAAGCTTTTGTTGCTTTAAAGTCTATAATTTTATCTCCTGTACCATGAAGTAATAACATTGGTATTTTTAAAGAGGAAGCATTTTTTATAGCCCACTCACCAGCATCAATAAACGATAAAGAAAAATTAGGACTAACCTTATCGTGAACCAAAGGGTCATCAATATATTTTTGAACCTCAATGGTATCTCTAGAGATATCATTCGCATCTAATTCATTACCTAGGGTAATTGAAGGAACTATTTTTTGCATTACTTTTCCCAAAGAAAGTTTCCATGCAGGTGGTTGAAAAGCCAAACGTAAAAAAGGACTTGTAGCAATCACTCCTTTTAGATTTTGTTTTTTTCGAAGTGTGTAATTAATTACAGCATTTCCTCCCATAGAGTGCCCGTATAAGAAGATAGGTTTGTCATCAAAAACTTCTTTGCCTTTTTCAATTAGTTTAGTAATACTTTCTAATACATAATCATAACCTGGATTGTGACCTCTTTTTCCAGTTGTTTTTCCATGGCCAAAGTGATCAAAAGCGATGACACCAAAATTATTATCGCTTAACTTTTTTGCAACATGTTCATACCTGTCAGAATGTTCTCCCATTCCGTGAATAATTACAACTATAGCTTTTATGCTTTTAGGTTTCCAGTATTGACCAAAAAACTCAGCTTTTTGAAATTTGAATGTAAATGTATTATGTGTCATTTAGTCTCTAGTAATGTTTCCGTCTTCTAAAATATTAAAAATAATAGTAGAAGGAGAATCAGAAATATATTCTACTAACTCAATACTATTTTTATTAAGTGTAGATGTAGTTTGCAGCATGCCTTCTGCTATTTCATCATAAGCTAACACTTGACTGTTGATAATGTTAAATTGATCATCATAATTCACCAGCATAGAAATTAGTTCCGTGTTATTAGGATAAAAATAATAGACTACTGATTGAAAGTTTTCTGAAATTTTTGGAAGATAAGAAATACCAATTTTAGCATTTTTATCGTTTAACTGTTCTTCAAAAATTGAAGGAAGTTTCAAAAGTTCTTGCTGCGACTTTGTTAATAATGTACTTTCTATATGGTTACTAAAATTTGTACTGTCAATTAAAGGAACAGTCTTAGTAGGGTAGTCATTTAAAAAGGAATAATTGTTCACTTTACATGAGGTAAGTGTAGCAATGATAACAACGAAGAGTATAATTTTAAAAGTGTTTTTCATTTCTTTGTTTTTTGTGATAATTTGTTGGTTATAAATACCTATTATGAGTATTTGCTATAAATATAGTTAACTTTTATTAGTATGAGTTAAAACATATTTCATCGCTTTTGCTTTAAGTAAACATTCTTCATACTCTTTTTCTGGAGTAGACTTTGCGGTTATAGCACCACCGACCGAATATGAAACATACTTGTTCTCGGCATTGTATAAAATACTTCGAATAACTACGTTAAAATCAAAATCACCATCAGGGGTGAAATAGCCAACGGTACCTGAATACAAGCCACGTTTAGTTTCTTCTAAGGCTTCTATAATTTGCATTGCTGAAATTTTTGGGGCTCCAGTCATACTTCCCATCGGAAAAGTGTCTTTAATTACATCAACCGGATGTGTAGTGTTTTCAATTTTGGAAACTACTGTAGAAATCATTTGGTGCACTTGCTTAAAAGAGTATATTTTACAGAGCTCTTCTACTTGAACACTTCCCTTTTTTGCGGTTCTCGACAAATCGTTACGTACCAAATCAACAATCATAATATTTTCTGATCGTTCTTTTTCATCACGAGCTAAATCAAAAGCAATTTTTTCATCTTCAATAGGGTTAATGAGCCGTTTTGCTGTTCCTTTTATAGGTTGTGAAATAATTTTTAATTCTTCTTTTCTAATATACCTTTCAGGAGTAGCAGATAATAGGTAATGATTGTAGTTTTTAAAAAAAGTGGCGAACGGAGGTTCTGATATTTGGTTTAACTGTGTATATACTTTATACGGATTTATAATGGTCTCTTCCGCATAGAATTCTTGACAGAAGTTAGCTTCGTAAATATCACCTCTTTGAATATGGTCTAAAATACTCCCTACTTTTTCATAATATTCATCTTTATGAATACGTAGTTTTATTTTTACTTCACTGGTTTCTTCTTGTATATGATTTTGAATTGTAGGGTTTATTTCAATAATATCTTCAAAATCTTCTTCCAATTCATCATCAATCATTTGTAAATAGTGAAATTCAACCGTATTATCTTTAATAAAAATCAACTTTTGAGGCTGAAAAAAATACAAATCAGGAAAATGAAGTCCATCAAAATTAGTTGAACGTAGTTTTTCAGTATCATTTTTAACATCATAACTAATGTATCCAAAAATATAATCTTTGGTAAAAGATTGGTATTCTTTCAATTTATCAAAAGCGTTGTGGTAATCTGTTTTTATACAAGTAAACTCATCAATAGCTAAAGCACATTGAAAAGAAGAATATTCTTGTTTATAATTATTGGAATCTAACCAAACGATAGTTTCATATTGTTGAGCCCAAGCAAAAAGTTTTTCTTGAAACATTTTAATATTGTCAACCGAAAAGTTACGCTGTGTTCTTTTTGACATGCGACAAAAATAGAAAATGAAGAGAATATTCCTGTTTTCTTTTGTTACTTTTATAAAAATTTAAGTTTTTAAATCAAATGAAGAAACTATACCTCTTAGGATTAATTTGTTTAGGAGTAGCCTGTAAACAAGTTGATAGTAATAACAAAACACAAATAGAAGCGAAAGAAGTAATGGCTCCTGAGTTAAATTTAACCCAAGCCAACAAACTAGCATTTTTACCCGTAAACTGTATTAATGTAGAGTACCCTAACAAATTGAATCAGGTTATAGGAGGTAATGAAGACCTACAATCTCCTAAAGAACTACACCCTGCTTTTTACGGATGCTTCGATTGGCATTCTTCAGTACATGGACATTGGAGTTTGATTTCGTTACTAAAACAGTTCCCTAACTTAAATAATGCTGAAGGTATTAAACAGCAATTGCTAGCTAATATTTCAAAAGAAAATATTAAAAAAGAAGTTGAATACTTTCATGGAAAACACAATAAATCTTGGGAGAGAACCTATGGGTGGGCTTGGTTGTTAAAACTAGCAGAAGAGTTGCATACGTGGAATGATCCTGTAGCAAAACAGTTAGAAGAAAACCTACAGCCATTAACCGATTTAATTGTTGAAAAATATATAGCGTTTTTACCTAAATTAAAATACCCTATAAGAGTAGGAGAACATACCAATACGGCTTTCGGATTAACATTTGCGTGGGATTATGCCAATACAGTGAGAAACGATAAATTAAAGGATTTAATTAGAAAGAGAGCCAGAAGTTTTTATCTAAAAGATGCACACTGCCCGTTGTCTTGGGAGCCAAGCGGATACGATTTCTTATCGCCATGTTTACAAGAGGCAGCCATTATGAAACGTATTATGTCTCCTGCAGAATTTAGATTATGGTTTGCTGATTTTTTACCACAACTAAAAAACAAAGAATTTACTTTAAGCGTAGGAGAGGTGTCGGATAGAAAAGATGGGAAACTAGTCCACCTAGATGGAGTAAACTTTTCAAGAGCATGGGCATTATATAGAATTGTTGATGGTATGCCAGAGTTAAAACATTTAAAAAATATAGCCAATGAGCACATAAATTATTCGTTGCCAAATATAGTAGGAGACAGTTATGAAGGAGGACATTGGTTAGGGAGTTTTGCTATTTATGCTTTAAACTCAACCAAAAATGATTAAAGACTGGTTTAAAAATATAGGACCAGGTACTTTAGTAGCAGCAGCTTTTATTGGACCAGGAACTGTAACCTTATGCACACTGGCAGGAGTGAATTTTGGAATGAACTTGTTATGGGCGATGTTATTATCTATCATAGCAACGATTGTTTTACAAGAAATGGCGGCTCGTTTGGGAATTATTTCTCAAAAAGGATTATCGGAAGTCATTCGAGAAGAAATAAAATCGCCTTTTTTAAAACAATTGATTACTATTTTAATACTTTCAGCTATTGTGATTGGAAACGCTTCTTATGAAGCAGGAAATATTAGTGGCGGAATTTTAGGATTAGAAACTGTATTTGGAAACTGGTCGTTTACCCTCGGAAGTTTTACCCTGAATGCGATGAGTCTTATTATTGGAATTATTGCTTTTATACTCTTGTACATAGGTAACTATAAATTTTTAGAAAGAGCCTTGGTAGCCTTGGTATTGTTAATGAGTGTTTCCTTTCTAATAACCGCAATTATTACCAATCCGAATCTTATTGAAGTCTTTAAAGGAATGCTGGTTCCAAAGTTTCCAGAGAAAAGTTTGTTAACCATCATCGGGTTAATAGGAACCACGGTAGTGCCCTATAATTTATTTTTACACGCTTCTTTGGTCAAAGAAAAATGGAAAACATCTAACGATTTACCGCTAGCTAAAAAAGATACGATTGTATCCATTGTACTTGGCGGATTGGTTTCGATGGCAATTATTGTTTCAGCAGCGGCAATTAATTCTACAGAAATTAATAATGCAGCCGATTTAGCCAAAGGGCTCGAACCTTTGTATGGAAGTTTTTCAAAATATTTCTTGGCATTAGGATTGTTTGCAGCAGGAATTACTTCAGCAATTACAGCACCTTTAGCAGCAGGGTATGTTGCCAAAGGATGTTTAGGTTGGAAAGATGGATTAAAATCAAAACGATTTAGAGCTGTTTGGATTACAATTCTAATTATTGGAGTGGTATTTTCTTCTATAGGAATAAAACCCATAGAAATTATCAAATTTGCACAAGTAGCTAACGGAATGTTGTTACCTATAGTAGCAGGAATCTTATTATGGATTATGAATAAGAAGTCGGTATTAGGAAACTATAGCAATACGAAATGGCAAAATCTTATAGGATTATTTATTTTAACCATGAGTATATTCTTGGGATTGAAAAGTATTTTAAACGTGTTTAATGTATTCTAAATTTAGTATAGATATTAACTGTGATGTAGGTGAAGGTGTAGGAAATGAAAAATTAATCATGCCTTATATTTCTTCTTGTAATATTGCTTGTGCAGCTCATGCTGGAAGTGTTGAGGTTATAGATAAAGTAATAGGATTGGCTAAAGAACATAACGTAAAAATAGGAGCACATCCTTCCTTTCCGGATCGAGAAAATTTTGGAAGAGTGGTGATGGATATTTCTTCGGAAGCCTTGCAAAAAAGTATTGAAGCGCAAATTCAATTATTGAAAGAAAGAACTGTTTTGCAAGATGTAAAACTCCATCATGTAAAACCTCATGGTGCTTTATATAATTTAATAGCTAAAGACAAGGAGATGGCGCAATTGGTTATACGAGCGGTTCAAAACACCTATCCAGAAGTGTTTTTATATATTCCTTACAACTCAGTAATCGCTAAAGAAGCTTTAAAAAGTAATTTGCAAATACAATACGAAACTTTTGCTGATAGAAATTACAATGATGATTTAAGCTTGGTTTCGAGAAGTCAAAAAAATGCCTTGATAACCAATAAAGAGCTGGTATTCTCACATGTTAAAAGAATGATTGTAGATAAAGAGGTATATACCATTTCGGGAGTTAAAAAAATCATAGCCAATACAATTTGTGTACATGGAGATACTAAAAATGCGGTGGAACTGGTAGCCTATATTCATGCAAAACTTACTGAAAACAACATAAGAATTGCCTAAAAAACCTACATATAAACTTTTTGGAGAACGTACTGTTTTAATAGAGTGGGAAGCTGTAATTTCAGAAGAAATTATACAAGATATCACTCGGTTCGAACAACTCATACGTTCAGAGAAATCTAAAGCCATTGAAGATAGTGTTATAGGTTATAATTCGTTGATGCTTATTTATAGAGATAAACCAGTAACAGAGGAAATAAAATCACTCCAAGAACTCTACAAGAAAAGAAATGTTTTTTTAGAAGTAAAAAACAGCTTATGGGAAATTCCCGTGTGTTATGACACCACATTTGGAATTGATTTAGTAGAATTGTCAAAAGGATTGCAGTTAACATCTGATGAACTCGTACAGAAACATAGTAGCACGATTTATACTGTTTATTTTATAGGTTTTTTACCAGGTTTTCTATATCTAGGAGGTTTAGAAAAACGGTTGCATTTTCCTAGAAAAGTAACCCCAAGATTACAAGTACCCAAAGGGTCGGTCGCTATTGGTGGAAGTCAAACAGGTATTTACCCACAACAAAGTGCAGGTGGTTGGAATATTATTGGTAGTACACCTATTTCTTTGTTTGATATAAGCAAAGAAACACCCTGTTTTGCTAAAGCAGGCGATAAAATACAATTTGTACCTATTACACTGTCAGAATATGAAAAGATAACAGCACAAAAAGAAGTATATCAAATATTTAAATCAGTTCTATATGATTAAAGTGTTAACTTCTGGAATTTACAGCTCTGTACAAGATTTAGGCAGAAAAGGGTATCGAAAAATAGGGGTTCCAGTTTCTGGAGCTATGGATGTTTTTTCTGCAAAATTAGCGAATCATTTATTACATAATGAAGAAGAGGCTGCGGTAATCGAAATTACTTTTGGAGGTTGCAAATTAGAGTTTTTAAGTGATACCTTTATTTGTATTACAGGAGCCGATTTTTCTCCGAGACTGAATGATGTAAATATCAAGTTAAATTCGTTGCAAAGAGTAGCCAAGGGAATGGTATTGTCTTTTAAAAAAAGAAAATATGGTGTACGCACGTATATTGGAGTTTCGGGAGGCATACAAACTGCACTATTTTTAAACAGCCGAAGTTTTTATAAAGAAATCACTCCTGATTTTATTTTAAAAAAAGGAGATATCCTGCCCTTAGCTATTCCAAAGAATAACTTACAACAATCTTTAGCTACAGTAAAAGTACAGGAAACTCACTTTACTTCTGAAAGTATTCTTTGTTTTAAAGGTCCTGAATTTAACTTACTTTCTCAAGAGCAAATCACATTACTTAAAGAAACGGTGTTCAGCATTTCTTCTGATAATAACCGAATGGGTTACCGACTCAATGAAGGTATACCGAATAAATTCGATTCTATGTTAACTTCTGGGGTATTACCCGGTACGGTACAATTAACACCATCGGGAAAATTAATTGTGCTAATGAGAGACTGTCAGGTTACAGGAGGGTATCCTCGTATACTACAACTTTCTGAAAACGCCATTAACATCCTTGCTCAAAAAACTACAGGAGATAGGTTGAGGTTTAAACTATACCGTTGATTTTAGACAGATATTGTAAAACATTATAACGAGAAGCATAACGGTTTGTATGATGTAATCTACTTTCTCTAGTTTTCATGTTACGCTAATTCTTTCCAATAGTCGCTGTAAAAATTAGAAGTCATCAATAGTTCTTTATGACTACCATTTATATTAGTTTCTCCATTTTCTAACACGTAAATAGTGTCTGCGTATTTTTTTAAGGTTTCTAAACGATGAGAGATAAACAACACTCCCATTTGTTCTTTTAATTTTGAAATTAATCCAATACTAAACTTCTCAGTTTTTCTATCCATTGCAGCAGTAGCTTCATCTAAAATTAGTAATTGAGGTCTTTTGTATAAAACGCGTGCTAAGGCTATAATTTGTTTTTGGCCACCAGAAAGATTTACTCCTTCTTCACCTAAAATAGTAGCGTAACCTTGTGGAAATTCTTTAATGAATTCTTCAAAACCGTGTTCTTGACAAAATTTTACAACGTTTTCTGGGGTGTCTTCTTTACCTAATAAAATATTATCCAACACATTCCCATTAAAAATGGTAATTTCTTGTGGTACAACCCCAACTAAATTTCTCCAATCAGTTAAATCTACATCTTTAAGAGAATCTTTTTTATTAACAGTTATTATCCCATTTTCAAAGTCATAAAATTTTTGAAGTATTTGCCCTAAAGTACTTTTTCCACTTCCACTTTCTCCAACAATTGCTGAGAGCTCTCCTTTTTTTATGGTAAGGGTTACTTTTTTTAATAGTTGACTTCTGCCTGCAAAACGGAATGATAGGTCGTTTATTTCTAAAGACTCAAACTTTTGAAGTTCAATACTCCCTTGTTTTTCTTTTTCTATCGATGTAAACTCAAACATACGGTTAAAAGCAACTTTGGCTTCTTGAATTTCAATATTAATTAATGCTAAGTTAGAGCTAGAGGACATTAAGATTCCTACTAATTGTAAAATTGCTATAATCACACCAGCTGTTAAATTCTCATTTAAAACTAAGTATATACTGTAGCTTAAAGATGTAATTATAAAAATATTCGAAATCAATTGACTTATAGCAGCATAATTTAACCCTAACTTACCCAAATCATATACTGACTTTTGAAATGATTTGAATATATCACTTGTGTATTTTGTATAGAAAGATTCTCTATTATTAATCTTTATGGTTTCTATTCCTTCAATAGTATCAATGTAATTACTTTCATTTTTTGCATATGACTGCATAACTAACTCTTGTTTTTTCTTTATTTTAGGGTTAAAAAATAGAACAATTAAGATAAAAACTGGAATCCATGATAAAGAGATAAAACCAAGAGTTTTGTTATAGTTAAAAATAGCAATAGAAACTACAATAATCATTAAAATATCAATCATTATGTTCCCAATTATTTTAGAAATAGTCTTTTGGATTCTAGTGGTATCATTCATTCTAGATACCATATCTCCAATTTTTCTGGTATCAAAAAAAGGTTTAGGAAGTTTTAATAAACTACTGTAAAAAAAATATAGAACTCTTGTGTTGAAATTTTTCGTTTGTCGTATTAAAAACAAACTTCTTAGATATCCGAAAAAAACTTGAATTAAGAATAAAAGTAGAAGTAAGCAAATACTTGATGTTATCTTAAATGAATTTTTAGAAGGTAATAAAACATCTATTAACTTTTGAGAATAAATTGCTGTAGATAAGTTTAAAATAGCTAAAAATATCCCTAAAAACAGCGCCATTATAAGTAGGTTTAAATCCTCTTTGATATAGTTAAAAACCCATTTCCATTTTTTCTTTTTTTGTGCCCTGTCTTTAACTAAGATATCAGTTTCGTTACAAAGTAATAAGGCTTTGGACTTCCATATATCATTTAATTCTTCTTCCTTTAAATATTCAATTTTAGAACTATTAGGATTACTGATTATAAACTTTTTTTGTTCATTGTTATAGCCAAAACAGACAATATAATGCTGTAGTTTTTCTTCATAGATAGTGTGTAGGATGACAGGTACTTTATTTTTCTTTAATACTTCAATAGTAGATTCATAGCCTTTTACCTCTAATCCTATTTGATTACCACACTGCATAAGCCCTAACATTGTTGTACCTTGCTTAGAAGTACCACTATATTCCCTTAACTTTCCTAATGAAACATGAGTTTTGTAATATTTTAAGATCGTAAGTAAACAAACGACACCACAATCAGATTGGTCATGGTGTTGGGAATGAACTTTTTTAAACTTACCTTTTCTCATTCTTAACAGTTACCAAATGAAATTATAGTTTCCCTTTTAGTAGTGACCCAAAAAGCATAATAAGTACTTTCACAATAGCAAAAATCACCAATGTTTTCACAGACTGTTTTTGTGCCCCAAAACTTACCTCTTTCAAGGTTTTGTAATTTATTTATAGATAATTCTTTCATAGCTTTTTGGAATTTTTTGAATTTTAAATTATACTTAGTTTTTCTTTTTTGAAATGTAAATAAGAAACCCTTTCATGTCTTAATTTATATTCAACTAAAATTCATTTTTATAACTGAAACAAAAAATATATGATATTTATGGTTTCAAGCATGAGTTTTACACTCGTATTAGTATACAATTAGTTTTTATATATTTCTAATGATAATCCAACTGCCATATTATATTTTGAAATATGCTTATATTTTTTGTCATTCTTTATACTAATCCACTCATTGTTAGAAAAAGCAAATTTTGTATAGGATATAGATTGAATATCTTTTTTACTTTTTTTTGTGAACTTAAAAGAAGGTAATAAGGTTTTATTTTCTATTATTTTTCCTTTGATATTTACTTCACCTATCATTTCAACAGCAAAAAACAAACCTTCTTTGGGTAGTTCAATATTTTGCTCAGAAATATTAATTTCAATTATATCATTGGAGTTTTGATTACATTTAATGATAATGGGTTTATCAATAACTTCTTTAGAAGGTAGATTTCCTTTGTTTGAATAAATATGAACTTTGAAAACACTATTAAACTTAGGATAACTTTTTTTTAACTTCCCATTATCTCTTATGATAGTTTTTTTTCCTATGGGAATAAAAATTTTATTTATATATGCTGTTTTATAATCTTTTTCATATTTAATTAATGTAGCAAGCTCGTTATTAGGTTGAATAAACCAAGATAAATTTTTATTGTTTTTCAAATAGCCAATTGTCTTATTTTTTCCAACCTTTTTCGAAATTATTATTTCGTTTAATCTTTCAGATTTTGGTTTCAAAAAAATAGTATTGTTGTTAATGCTTCTTATACTTAAAGTTTTACTAACATAATTTAAATGCGAAACTTTGATAGTATCTTGAGTATTAAAATATTCTTTATTAAATATTCCATTTTCATCACTAAAAACACCCCTGTTTTTGTTGATGTGTTTTACGTTAGCATAAGAAATAATTTCAGACGTGATTGAGTCTATAATGTATAAGTTCTGACCGAATAATATTACATTATAAAAAAAGAAAAAGGAGATAGTATATTTTAAGTAGTTCATAGATAAAAAATACACAGTTAATGTATAAGATAACACATTAACTGTGCCAGTAAAAGTTAATATTAACAAGTAGTTCCTGAAGGAATATGATTTAATCTTTCAGTAACAATCCAAAAACGCTGTGTTACATAATCACAATATGTTGTTGTACAGCCACTAGATGCATCATATTCATCATGACATGTTTCTGTTGTTCCCCAAAATTTACCTCCTTCAAGGTTTTCTAATTTGTTTACTGATAATTCTTTCATTTTTTAGAATTTTTTAAATTAATAATTTTTTCTCATTTTTTATGTGAAGGTAAATAAGTAAACCTTTTCTATCAGCTGACGTCTATAGATAGCTAACCAAAATTCATCTCCATAACCATGGCAAAAACAAACCATAATAAAATACCAATTCCGTAGGTTCTAAGGGTTATAAAAAATGCTCTTTTATAATTTAATAGCAGAATTTTATGAATTCCTATTGTTAATAGAGTTATAGTTAATAATTGAAATAAATTTATACTGCTGAGTGATAACTTTGTCCATGAAATTGTTTTGCCTAAATAAACGTAGTTTGCTATACTCAATTTTTCTGAAACTGAATTTATTGAACCAACTGTAAATGTCCAACCATTAATTTTAATAATGAGTATGGTTAAAAATTGATAAATTATTATGGCAAAAGAGCTTAATATTATAAGTTGTACAATATTTTTGATTTTTACCTTAATATCAAAACAAAGCAAACCTATGTTTAAGCAAAAAAACATTCCTAGGCTTTGCAAGAATAAAAACAGGAATGTGTCTAACAATAGGAATTTAAACTCTCTTAATTCATTATTTAAAGCATTGTTTTTTATTTCTGAATTTGTGTATTGAAACATACTTTCTATGTATGAGTTTATACATAGAAATTCTATAAAAAATATCGTAACTAATAATACAATAAGGACAAAAAATAAATACCTAACTCTAAGTTTTGACACGTTTTTAAAATTAACAGAATTTCATCAGATAGCAATTTCATCAGATAGCAATTTCATCAGATAGCAATTCTTTTTTTTTAACGTTTATTGTGTTGATTTGTTTGTTTTAGAGTGTTCTTTTAAAGAATACACACTGTTATTGTGTTTTGAAAAACAAAAAATCCGACAGTAATATAACTATCGGGGCTTTGTTTTACTATAACTAGAAGCTTATTCTTTTTTCTCAGCTTATTCCTCCACTTTTTGCTTAACCTCTTTTGACGATAACTTGCTAGTTAAATCTTCAAGATTACTTTTTAAAGTTAAAGACTGGTTTAAAGTTGTTTGAGAATTTGTATTTTCTATTGCAGCAGTTCCTGCTCCTGATAATCCAGTGGTCTTTGAAACTACTTTCTTTTTAAAAACATCTCTTTTTTAAGTATCTCTTATTAGCAGATACCCTTACAAAAATTTTTCTTGTTTTTTATTTTTTTGTCTTTTGGGACAATAGTATATTTTGTAATACTATTAAAATTTAAAGACTCCTCTAGGCTTTCACATACTTTTTGTTGTGACATTACACTAGTTGCATAAAAATCAACTAATGTCATTAATAAAATCACTTTTTTTATACCTAAGGGTTTAGTGCTTTTACAAGCAACAAATTACAATTCATCAACCATAAAAAACAGCTAGTTTTACACCCTAATCTACAGAAGTATCTAAACTAAAATTCATAGGGAAGCTGTAAACGACTTTAGTATTTTTACTTTTATGCTTTCCAGGAGTAAAATTGGGCAACAATAATACAATTCTTCTTGCTTCATTTTTAAAGGTTTCATGTACATTAATTCCTTTAGTTTCAACATCTGTTACCTTACCTGTTTCATCTATAACAAAACTAACATTGACCTCTCCTTCTAGTTCTTTTTTTAATGCTTCTTCTGGGTATACTAATGTGTTAATTATATGCCTTTGCATTTCATAGTTAAAACAATCTATCTTATCTGTTGATAATTCTACACATGATAAAAACATTGGAATTTCATCAACTGAATCAAAGCTAACTCCTTTTTCAGACTCAATTGTAATAGGTGCTATATTATCTAAGCTGGTCATTAGTAATTTATTATTAATTTTTAAAGGAGCCAAAGCAGTAGCCTTTAAATTATTTGTTAAACTAATAGCTTTTTTAAAATAAACACGTTTTCTTAAATATCTTCTACTAGAAACTACTGTAACTATAACGGGAGATTTATAGTTGTTATTTTCTTTTTTTTCTATGAGACATTTATCTACCATGTTCACATCTACTAAACCATCATCTTTAGATGTACATTTATCTTGGGCTATAGCAAAATTAATGCTACTGCTTATTAAAAAAAGGGTAATTA